>JBIJBZ010000181.1:0-6215 GCA_044344945.1 Bdellovibrionota bacterium
CAGCATCGATCTGAGTCAACACCCTCAGATTCGCCCGGCAGGGCTCTCCTCAGGCCGCCTTAGTATGTCCGGTTCTAGCGTCGCGCTAAGCCCAAACACTCGCCAGAGTAGCACACTCTCGATAAATCTGCGGGATGTGGGGGTGGATACGCCTCCGGTAGTAGCCCAATTCGCCAAGATCAAAACCATCCGTGATGGATCACTGCAAGCAGAGATCCGCACAACCGAGGATGGATCTGTTACGGTTGATCCATTGTCAGTTACTTCATCACTCGGAGAGGCTCGAGGTCGAGCTTCAGGAGCTCTGCCGAGCCCGGGAGCCCCCGTTTCCTTCAACGCAAACATCCGGTTTCAACTGAGCGAGGATGAGGGAGCGCAGCTTGCTAATTGGCTTCCTATCGTCACGAACAACGCCGTTGATTCCTCGCGGCGAGCATTCTCGATGCAGGTACGCTCCGTTCCCTGCTCCGGACCTTTCTCAGCTCGAGCAGGGGATCTGTGCGTTAACCAAACCTTCAGCAACTAGGGTCCTCTGGAGGTACCGTGCTGTTGGTAACGACAGCACCTCAAGAAACACGAGCCTCTTGTAAAACCTCGTGCGGGAACCAGCCAGAGTGTGGTAAGCTGGGGTAGCCTTACCGTTATGGAAACCATCCTAATCACCGCTGCCACGCTTGCACTCGCCATCGGCCTGCCGCTCGTCGCGTACGTTCTTGGCAAACGCGCTGGGGCTTCAGCAAGCGATGTGGAGAGCTCAGCACTGCGTGAAGAGGCTCAAAGCCTCGAGACCCAACTTATCGAGGTATTGAGCGAGCAACAGAAGTTTGCATCCAAGGGTCAGATCCAAAGCCTCATTTCCCAAAGGCAGAACTTCCTATCCTCAGCTCAGGAGCAGAGAGCGCTTCTGACCTCAATGGTCGAGCGACTCGATAAGGCCCGTGCTGACGTCCAGCGACGAGAGGCGGAGCAGCAAGAGATTCGAGCTATGAGAGACGAAGACGAAAAGGTGATCGTCCAATTGACCTCCAACTACACTCAGTTCTCTCATGAATCGGTAACCCTTGAGCACACCCTTGCTGAATCGCTGAAGACTCTCGACGCCATGAGCAGCGAGATCAAGATGACCCCTGATCAACAGGCGGTGATACAAGAGCTATCAAACGCACTGACCTCCGCGAGCGCTCAGCTCCGTGATGTTATCGTCGACTACCAGAACGCTCACGAGCGGCTTGAGAGCCTGCGGCTTCAACACCGAGACCTTGAGAACGAGTACACCAAACTCGTAGAGCAGCAGCTTGCGGGATAGGCTCTTCGACCAAGGTAACCAGCGGTAGACAGTATCGCCTGAATGCAGAGTCCCTGTTCTGATGACCTGCCAGAGTTGATTGTACTGGAGCCGAAAAACAGGTGGGACCGTGCCCCTCCCATCACAGCATATCGTCGAGAACCTTACCGAGCTGCTCAAGAGACGCGTTGCGGGCCGATTCATTAACAAGCTCAAAGATCTCCTTGCAGAGCGTCGAATCTCGACAATCCCATCGCAATCCATACTTCATGAAGTTCATGGCAAACGATGCAGTTCGATCTCGCACAATCGTTGATACGGTCACTGTCATCCCGTTCACATCAGCGCGGTAGCCGGTATAGCCCTGCTCTCCACCGTCAACACTCTTCCAATCATCCGCAGCGGTGCCTCGTACCTGCTCATGGATGTTAAGGATAAGACGCTCAACGGAGTCGTTAAAATCTCGACGAAGGCTCTCACGATGGGTACGAATCTTCGTATGGATCTCGTAGTAAAGCTCTTTGGCGATACTTCCTTCAGCTAAAACCTGACAGTTCTTATCTGCAAGTCCTGCCGAACGATAGGCGGGATCTACCAACATCTTCGGCGCCCATCCGCGACCACGCAGCTCAATCAGGTAGCGTGGCTCCGTGGCTTCAACGAATGAATATCCCCCAGCGTAAAAGTTAGCAGTGATCGGTGTTGATTTGCGAAGCACCAGCACACCGGTCTTGGTATCGGTGCAAAAAAGCTGCTCCCAATTCTCCTGCGGACGCTGATACTTCCGCGATGAATCGAGGTCTTCACCGCCTTGCTCCCATCGATCCGCCGGAGTGTTCGAGAGGGTCAGCTTGATCTTATCGATCAGCCGCATGCTGCTTGGTTGTCCCTCGCCATCAGGACTTTGGCCATTGTTGTTCTGATCGTCGTTCATACGGGTGCTATTTACTAAATCCCTTTTAAGTCTATCGGAAAGCCCGGACAATTCTCAAGATTATGAGGCTTTCCCGCTACCAATCGCGCCAAGCGCCTGATTGCGGGGCATTTTTTACCCCGTACCGATCACGTCTCAGGCGACCGCCCAGGGGCTAAGACCTCACGTGGCCGGACGCCATCCATCTTGCTCACCACCCCTTCCCGCTCCATCATTTCGATGATGCGGGCAGCGCGGTTGTAGCCGATACGGAAGGTACGCTGAATCATAGAGGTAGAGGCCTGCCCCTTCTCTACAACTAATTCAACGGCCTTGTCGTAAAACGGATCGAAATCATCATCGCCTTCACCGCCACCAGATTCTCCCCCATTCTCGGCATTTGTGGCTTCACTCATCGCCTTATCGCATGCGGCAATTATCGCATCGTCGTACTGTGGAGCGCAGTCCGCCTTCAAAGCCGCTACCACTTTTTGCACCTCTTGGTCTGACACGAACGCTCCGTGAATGCGCTTCAGAGGCACGGCGCCAGGCTGCATAAACAACATATCTCCTTTACCAAGGAGCTTCTCTGCGCCCATTGAATCAAGGATCGTCCGTGAGTCGATACGACTCGACACGCGAAACGAGAGTCGAGCTGGGAAGTTCGCTTTGATCAGACCGGTGATAACATCAACGGATGGACGCTGTGTCGCAACAATCAGGTGGATGCCCGCAGCACGCGCCTTTTGCGCCAATCGAGTGATCAGCTCCTCTATTTCGCGACCTACGCTCAACATCAAGTCCGCCAACTCATCGATGACGATCACCAGCTTCGGCAACGGCTTTAGCTGCTCGGGAGCCAACGACTCAAGGGCCGGCTTGTCACCAGCAGCACCATGTAAAGCAGCTTCTGCGTTGGGCTGCTCAGTATTCTTCTCCGAAAACATCTGCATCTGCACCGCACTACCGCTAATCGGTGGTTCATCCGAGTCCTCCGGAGATTGTCCACGCACTACCCGGTTGTACCCATCGATATTTCGAACCCCGAAACGCTGCATGTAGCGGTAGCGACGATCCATCTCTTTAACTGCCCAGCTTAGCACCCCCTTGGCCTGTCGAGGATCGGTTACAACAGGCACCCGCAGGTGGGGAATCCCATCGTAAATGCTGAGCTCAAGAACCTTCGGATCAATGAGGATAAGACCAAGCTCCGAGGGATGAGCTCTGTACAGCAAGCTCAGAAGAAGCGTATTGATGCACACCGACTTTCCTGTTCCGGTGGCTCCAGCCATCAGAAGGTGCGGCATCGTTGCGATATCGACGACGATAGCGTCCCCGTAGGTATCCTTCCCAAGTGGCACACTAAGGATCGAATCCGCAGAGGCCAGGGTTTGACTCTCAAGACAATCGCGAAGCCGTACTATCGCTCGATGCTTATTGGGAACTTCTATACCAACCGTTCCACGCTTTGGAAGCGGAGCAATGATTCGAATGCTACTCGCCTTTAAACTCATCGCCAGGTCGTCCTGAAGCGCCGCGATGCGCCCCACCTTCACCCCCGCTGCCGGCTCGAACTCAAAGAGAGTTATGACCGGTCCAGGATGAACCTGCGTAACCCGTCCTGCAATGTTGAAATCCCGCAGCTTGCTCTCAATCTGCTCCGCCTTCTGCCGCAGCTCATCATCGTCGTCACCTAGCTGTTGACGCTCCTCTGGGGTTAACAGAGAAACGCTGGGTGCCCGGTACTCCTCAAAGAGGTGCACCTCTGCACTTGCGGCCTCGGCGTCTCCCTTACCCTTTCCACCATCACTCCTCGCTTTTCCGTCGAGATCCGGCCGCAGCGATTTAACGGCTGTCATATCACGAGGCTTCGGCTTTACAATGATCGGCTCCGAGCGCTCTGGGGTTACCTGCAGTATAGGCTCCACCTCTGTAGGCGTTGGTCGCTTCGAAGCCTCCTTTTCTAACACGAAATCACCGCCATCAGCGATGGCATTCTTGCGAACTTTCGGCTTTGGTGCAGCAACCACGGCGCGATCATTAAACTCCGCCTCCTCGTCCGCCCGTAGCACAAAGAGCCTGGCAGCCCATGCTGAAAACAGACGAACGACCGACCACGCCATCCCAGCCAGGATGAGGCCAGCGCGTGCTATCAGCAGCGGAACTCGTACACACAGAACTACGAGAAGGGATTGACCAAACCAGCGGATACCGACCGCAACATCACCGATTGAGCGGTGGCTTGCCACCGCAGTGCACACCAAGAAGGCGAGTCCCGTTAAGACTGCAGCGCCACCAACCCCGATAACACCCCCCAAGCGGTGCAACGCAACCTGCCCAATCGATCCGCTGAAGGTCGCGCCAAAAAAAATCGCTATTAGTATGGAAGCGCTCAGTACCATCACAACAAAGGCCGCGACTACCGCGCCGTTTGGGTAGATCTTTGGCTTCTCGAGGGAGGCTCCCGTCCTAAAGAACGCCAACCACACGAGACCTACCACCGGAAGAATTGCTGTGAGCCCCAGCCATCCGAACAGGATCGTTGCGACCACATGCCCAGCCCTCCCCATTACATTCGACGAGGGCTCTGCCAAATCGAAAACAACCAACTGGTAGCCGTGAGAAGCTAAGCTTAAAAGAATAAAGAGACCAACCGCGAGGAGGATAATCGAGACTGAATCCCGCACCCATTCGCGAGGCCTCAACAATCCCGGAGGCCGTGCCCCTTCTATCTTCGCTGACTTTTGGCTCTTCGCCCGGGTTACCGAGCGTCGCTTCTGCACTGCTGTCGCCATGAATTCCTACTCTGCCACGACAAAATATAACCTACGCCGTCTGTACTCGGACTCACCCGTGCCGAGGTGAATATGCACCCCAAAACGGCCCCACAGAGCCCCGTTTAAAAGCAAGGATGTACCAAGGCTCACTAGGTTGGATGGTAGCAGGTCGTCAGGCGTTGCCCCAGACCAAATCGCACTTTTCAAAACTCTTTTCTAAACACCAGAATCGAGCCTACCTGCCCGTTACAACGAACTGCTGCTCCCGCCGCTTGTTGAAATCCTCAAGGGCAGCCGAGATACCCCGCTGCAGGAGAGCCTCTCCCGAGGCCCAACCAGCCCCGGTTCCCGAGGAGCCGAGACGGTCCCCTATGCGGAGCCAATTATCGCTGAGAGCCTCCTGATGGTAGTAGTACTGGGCCTCCCAGACTGGAGCAGATCCACGCGCGGACATAAGTGTCATCCGGAACGACACCGTTGCCGGCTCACCACCCATCGAAGACCCCTGGCGGTCCTGAAACTGCGTGAGCTCCATTCGTAAAATCCCATCAACCACCGACTGTGCGCGAGCGCCCTGAACCGGCTTGGCGGCTGTAATCTTCAGCGTCATGATCTCCTGCGCCGTGCGCAGAATCATATCTTGAAGCTCTTCTTGAGTCGGAACCCTGCCTCCGCGAGCCCCGGAGATCGAAGGAGTCGCTATTTCGATGGAGTTAATAGCCACCAACATAGCTCCCTCAGTAACCCTTGAAGAAAGCGGCCCCGTTGTTGACTGCGAAGCTCCGGTAGCACCTCCGCGTGCGACACTCTGTCCTTCAGACCTTCTGTAGTTGTTGTGACAACCAGTCAATACAACCAGCGCTAACGCGAGCACGAAACACGGCCGCATACTCTGAGCTACCATACATGTCTAACCTACCTGTGTGTGCGACGCATTATGCGCCGAGTCCTTGTCACTTCCGCTGTACTATAGCGCCATTACTGGTCCGCACAAACTACCAATTATAACCGACCTTCCAAGCTCATATTGTCAAGCCCCACAGCTAAAAATAAGGCAACTAAGTCACAGACTTGCCTCTTGATCTTGATACCTAAACGGTTTTAGG
The DNA here is from genome assembly GCA_044344945.1 of Bdellovibrionota bacterium. GTDB lineage: Bacteria > Bdellovibrionota_C > UBA2361 > UBA2361 > OMII01 > OMII01. The sequence goes on from JBIJBZ010000181.1 coordinate 6,082, forward strand.
ATTCGTCCAGATTAAATATACAAATTACGTCCTCCCGTGATTGTACAGGGAGGGGTTTCTTGGATTACGTTATGACTACGAAGGCAGCAGAAAAGATTATTGACGCCCTTACACAACTTGTTGAGGGCTTTGCA
>JBIJBZ010000179.1:0-6295 GCA_044344945.1 Bdellovibrionota bacterium
TTGCCCGAGAGTCTCTTGGAGAGTGAGCTGTTTGGTCATGAAAAGGGAGCCTTTACGGGCGCGCAGACGCGAAAGATCGGAAAGTTTGAATTGGCGCACGGAGGCACCATCCTGCTCGATGAAATTTCGGAGATGGAGCTTGGACTCCAAGCAAAGCTTCTCCGTGTTTTGCAGGAGCGAGAGGTAGATCGTGTCGGTGGCAAAGACCCCGTTGCAATTGATGTGCGAGTCTTGGCAACGACCAACCGAAACCTTGAAGATTCGGTGCGCGAAGGGAAATTTAGAGCGGATTTGTATTATCGTTTGAACGTTATCCCAATTACGCTGCCGCCCCTGCGGGAACGTCGCTCGGATATTAAGCTCCTGACCGAGCACTTCATGCGTCAGTACCTTGGGGAGAAGGCTCCTACGCTTCCAGCAGAGGTGTTGGAGGCCTTGATGTCGCACCCCTGGCCCGGAAATATCCGTGAGTTGCAGAACGCTGTACAGCGAGCTGCGATCCTCTCGTGTGGTAAGACGCCACGGCAAGCTGATTTCCTGCTATCGATGAATCCGGACAGCCAACTCGATACCCTTCGGGCGCAGGTCGGTCAGGGAGCGCGCATCCATGATACCATTGATACGGTTGTGGACTCGCGAGCACTCGCTACGAGTGCCGGGCATCTGCAGATTAGATCAGGGACGACCGTGCAGGAGATGGAGCGAGCCCTGATTATGGAAACCCTCCGGGCAACAGGTGACAACCGTACTGAAGCGGCAAAGCTACTTGGAATAAGTATCCGCACACTGCGCAACAAATTACACGAATATCGGGGAGAGGCTCTGCCTGATACCGACTCGTAACGGCTGTTGTACCTGCGGTGCCGGCATTCTCGTATCTTGGACTCCTCGTCGATTGGCGGTAGTATTGCGCCAACACGCAGGGTACGTGTGCGGTAATGAGGCAGAAACGGAACATTTCATGGATTTCGGGCGTTAAGAGATGGGCTGCCATCGCCGGTGCGGCATGGCTATTTGTGGTATTCGTATACCGGTTTGTAAATCCTCCCGTTACTCCGCTGATTGCAATTCGATACGTGCAATCTGTGTGGTCTGGCACCGATAGGCCGCAGTCGCTCTCCTGGGTTCCTCTCACATCTATCCCTACACCGGTTCAGCAGGCGGTGGTTGCTGCAGAGGACTCCCGCTTTATGAATCACTGGGGAGTCGACCTCGGCGCCATAGGGACGGTTCTTGATCAGACCGATGGAAGGCGCAGGCTTCGTGGCGCAAGCACGATTACCATGCAAACGGTAAAAAATCTCTTTTTGTGGCCGGGACGGAGTTATATCAGGAAGTTTCTGGAGGCGCTCATGGCGCCCGTTGCAGGTTTCGTGTGGGGAAAACGACGTACCCTAGAGATATATCTGAATGTGATCGAGTGGGGGGATGGTATTTACGGCATTGAGGAGGCAGCGCAGGAGTACTTCCAGCACAGTGCAAAGGATCTCACAGTCAGTGAAGCTGCGGCCCTGGCCTCGATTTTGCCTAATCCCCGGAAGCTCTCACCGGCTTTTATGTCCCACGTGACTCGCAGGCGCTACGACCGGATTCTCCGCGAGTGGAAGGGGGTTCAGGTGCCAGTGAGCTATCACCCGAGGGGACGGCGTAGCAAGTGACGCCATATTTCGGTGATGGGGTTTCTGGCACGTCAAATTCATGACATGCCTCGAACGCCTTAACATCTTGTAATCACAGACAAACGGTTGAGCATGCATCTTGCTGTCTCCGAAGGAGGAGGACTAGCCATGCGCATGCTTGACTCAATTTTCGATAGAACCGTCTCGGGTCTTACCAAGGCCATGGATCTCGCCTGGAAGCGAAATGAGGCTATCGCGGCCAACATTGCAAACGCCGAGACCCCTCAATATCGCGCGGTGGATCTCAACTTCGGATCTGAATTAGAGCGAGCCTTCAATTCAACGGAGCCGCAGGATCTACTCCGTACTGATTCCAAGCACCTTGATATCACGAATAAGAGCGAAGCAAAGTTGGTCGCGGATTATTCGGGTACTACAAAGGCGGATGGTAATAACGTCGACATTGATATGCAGATGGTGTCGTTGGCGGACAATAGTGGAGATTTCGCCAAAGCCGCACAGCTTATCCGTCGACAGATCGGGTTAGTTCGAACAGCAATTCGAGAAGGGAGATAATAGCATATGGGCGACTCTAAAATAAGCTCAGCGGCGTTTGGATCAACATCCATTATTGCAGGGGGACTCATCACGTCTCGCAAGCGCCTCGATATTGCAGCAGGAAATCTGGCGAATGCTGAGACTCCTGGATACCGACGCCGAGATGTGTTCCTCACGGCGAAGGAGGTGCCATCACCTGAGGGAAGCTTCTCGGCTGCACTCGATCGGAAGACGTTGATGGTTCCTCAGGTTGCAGCCATCGTTGAGGATAGTAAGCAAGGGACCATGGAATACCAACCGAATCACCCGCAAGCCAATGCCCAGGGATACGTTGAAATGCCGAACGTAAACATAGTGGAGACGATGACAGACATGATGTCGGCGACCCGATTGTACCAAGCTAATGCTACTGCTCTGACTGAGGCTCGCGCTATTGAGAGAGAAGCGAAGCAAATTTTAACAACGCAGGCCTAATACGGAGGAGTAATGTCCATAGGTATCGTAAATCCGAAAATTCCGAACATCGCTCCCGTAAAATCGGTACCGGATATCACACCTCCTGGTGCCCCGCGCGCATCAAACGAAGGTGGAATTGCCGGGTCGTTTGAGAATGTTTTGAAAGAGGTCAATGATCTTCAGACCCAAGCGAATCAGCAGATCGAGGGCCTCACTCTTCAAAAAGAGGGAATCACACCCCACACGGCGATGGTTGCTCTCGAAAAAGCTGATGTCGCGTTTCAATTAATGTCTGCCATCCGTGGCAAGATAGTTCGAGCGTATGAAGAAGTCATGCGCACACAGGTTTAATACTCAGTAACGTAAGGGGAAGGTCGTGGCTCCATCGATAGATCCGAAGGTAGTTTTCTCGCAGATAATTGACCGATACATGAGGTTGCCTATCGCCCAGAAGATCGCAGCGCCGATCTTGGTGATCTTCAGCGTGTGGGCTCTCGTCTATACGTCGCGGATGGCTACTGAGCCGGACTACACGATTCTTTACTCGGATTTAAGCACGGTTGACGCAGGCGCAGTTGTTCAGCGCCTCAAGGACCTTAAGGTTGCATATCGCCTGGAAGGTAATTCAATCTCGGTTTCGCCACCGAGCCAGGTCCACGAATTGAGGTTGAGTCTTGCATCAGAAGGCATTCCAAAAACTGGTTCGGTAGGTTTTGAGCTGTTTGATGGTACGAACTTCGCGACAACCACCTTGGGTGAGGTAGTGAAGAAACAGAGAGCGACTCAGGGCGAGCTTGAGAGAACCATCATGTCGCTCGATGCAATCGTCGCGGCACGGGTACATATCTCGCAGCCCGAGAGGTCCATATTCGCTAAAGCTGCTCAAGAGCCGGGAGCCTCGGTGCTTCTGAAGCTCAAGCCCGGCGCAACGCTTGATAAGAAACAGATCAAGGGAATTGCGAACTTCGTAGCAACAAGCGTTGAGGGGCTCAAGCCGGAGAATGTTACAATCATCGATGAGTTCGGTAACCAACTCACCGCGAACCCTGGAGAGGGCGAGGAGTTCGGTGCTGATGCCACTCGTCTCCAGTATGTGCGTGAGATCGAGAAAGGGTACGTGCAGCGGATTGAAACGATGCTGGCCAAAGTGCTTGGGCCAGGAAAGGTAGTGGCTCGTGTGACGGCAGATCTTGATTTCTCTTCAAGCGAGCGCGAAGAGGAGAGCTTCGATCCTGGTGGTAAGGTGATGCGGTCGGAGCGAACCGTTGAGGAGGGCAACGGACAGGAGCAGCGCGGTGGAATTCCGGGAGTTGTGAGCAATCTGTCCAACGATCCTCAAGCGATGGCGAATCAGGAGGGTGTTACCGAGAAGAACTCCCGAAAAGAGAGTGTTAAAAACTTTGAGGTATCGCGTGCCGTTGTTCGGAGCGCACAGGCGCGTGGTAAGTTGATTCGACTCTCCACGGCGGTCTTGGTTGATGGAAAGACCCTTGAGAGCCCGGAGATTGGCGCTGATGGGAAGCCGACTGGTACGTACTCCAAGAGTTACACCGCTCTGAGCCCGGAAATGCTGGCTCAGGTTGAAGGAATTGTTAAATCAGCAGTGGGCTTCGATGGAACTCGAGGAGATGTGGTAACGGTTGAAAACGTCCCGTTTTTTGAGCCGGCTGAAAGCCTCAAGCAGGAGTTGGAGAAGGCTCAACAGACCGATCAGTATCTTAAGTATGGTGGAATGATGGTTCCGATAGTTGCTCTGTTCCTCTTTGTTCTATTCGTGCTCCGCCCGCTTGTGAAATTCCTCACAACCTCAACTCACGAGGAGTTGGATCTCTCGAGGCTTCTCCCCTCCGAGATGCTCAATGCCGATGCACGAGCGCCGAGGCAGCAAGGAGCGAATGCATCGATAGCTGAAGGAGCGGGTGCTCAAGAGGAATTACCCGAAGCGATCAAGCCAGGACTCCCCGATCTCGACCCGTCCATCAACATTGAGCAGTACGAGGAGGTAGTGGCGGAGAATGCAAGACTCGTTAAAGAGAATCCGGCGCATGCCGCACTGCTTATTCGGTATTGGTTAAATGATGGTAAGCTGTAAATAAGACGGGCTCCCCATGGAAACGCCGCAGAATGCTGAGACAGAGGAGGTTACGGTTCGGACCTTTCGACCGGGTAACTATGAGCCTGCCACTTGGACGGTGCTCAAGACCGCAGTTGGAGACGATGCGTTCCAGGCAAGCAGGTATGATCGGGGTGCGCGATCTCGTTATGTCGTAGATCCGATGTTCGCTGACTTCGATGCTGAGTCGTCTGCTTCAGTGCCGTTGAAGAATGAAGAGGCTCTTGCGGCTCCGAGTGGTAATTCATCGATGGGTATGCCGGAGGGGCTTAAGGAATTCGCCGGTCAGACTGAACCTGGGCCGGTCGATGGTGAGTATCAAGAAATTCTATCAGACGATTACACCCACGAGGCGACATTCCGAAATTATTCCAGCGAGGCGAATGCGGCACACGTGTCGGAACATCACTCCGATCAGGGTACCTCGGCTACGGGGGAAGCAAGCGTTGAGACTAACTCTGAATCGCAATCTGCTGAGGTCGCATCGGTGACAGCTGATGAGGTGACGGCTCTCAGAGAGCAGGCCTACGCAGAGGGGCTGGCGGCAGGTCAATCTGAATTGGTGGAGCTAAAGGCCCAGCTAGAGGCACGGTATGAGGAGCTTTTTGCTGATATGCAGACCCAGTTCAAGGAGACGCTTCGAAATGCAGAGCGCCAGGCAGTTGAACTGTCGTTCCAAGTCGCACAGAAGCTCATTGGAACCGTTTTAGAGAGCGATCGGAGCTATATTCAGGAGGTGGTCGCGCAGGCTCTTCAAGCCGCAGCCGGATCGGAGGTGATTCGAATTCGAGTCAGCCCGCAGGATTTCGATTTTCTCTCCCTTACTAATCTTGCGACTACCATTCAGACGAAAAACGGAGGAGACTGGAAGTTTGAGTCCGATGATTCGATTCGAGCAGGGTGTGTAGTCACAACCAAGGCTGGTGAGATTGACTTTAACCTTGATGCCAGTTGGGCCCGTATTCGCGATAAAGTCTTGCGGGGGCCTAAGTCGTGATTGATAGCATTTTCGATTATGCTCGACACACCGTGTCGCAGGAGTTCGTTGGTGAGCTGCGTGGGATCGTCACTGAGGTTCGCGGTCTGATCGTAGAGGGTACTGGTCCGCGGCTGCCGGTTGGTGCGCATGTGATGATTAGCTCCACCGGTGGGGATATTCCGGCGCAGGTTGTCGGATTCAGGAGTGAACGAATTCTGGTGATGCCATACGAGCAGCTCCAGGGCATTGCTCCGGGGGCCGCGATCACGGCCTCAGAGAGCTCAGCGGAGGTACCTGTATCGGATCTTTTGCAGGGGCGAGTAATTGATGCTCTTGGAAATCCGCTCGATGGTAGACCGCTACCCGTTATGTCGCAGGTGGTGCCTCTCTACCGCAATCCGCCTAATCCTGTCACGAGAGCCAGGATTGCACACTGTCTTGACCTTGGAGTACGTGCCATCAACGGTGTGCTCACGGTGGGGCAGGGCCAGCGCGTGGGAATTATGGCAGGTTCTGGTGTCGGAAAATCGACCCTGTTGGGCATGATCGCTCGAACATCAAAGAGTGATG
>JBIJBZ010000148.1:0-8788 GCA_044344945.1 Bdellovibrionota bacterium
CGAAGATTTAACTCGGCTGCCTCACCGCCCATGGTGTTGGTAAGTTCTTCATGAACGAACTTAATAATCTGTTGGTCCGGTGAGAGGCTCTTGAGTACATCCTCGCCGATGGCCTTCTCCGTAACTCGCGCACAGAGATCCTTGGCCACCTTGAAGTTAACATCGCCTTCGAGGAGGGCAGTTCGCACCTCCTTCATAGTTGCTTCTACATCGGCTGCAGTTAAGCGAGCGCGTCCTCTGATTTTTCGCAGTGCGCCGTCAATCTTATCGTGTAAAAAATCAAACATATTCTTCGGATAGCTTTCTGTGCGGCAACCCCATCGGCATCGTGCCGGCCGCAGCGTGTAGTAGCGGGAAGTCTACCCTGCAGCCCGGGGAAAGTACAGAAAAGGGACGACCTGGGGTAGACCTGGGTGGTTGTTGGGCACCAACAGGTTCGATTTCCGGTTTACTCGAAGCGGTATGCGGGCTAAACATCCTTGCATGACTACCAAACCTCAATTTTCGATCGGAACCCTCATTCAGCACGCCCACTTGGGGCCGGGAAGGATCGTCGGTTTTGCTGGCGAGTTCTACGTTATCCATTTTAAGGGAGACGTGCGTAACGTTCCGTTTTCCTACCAGGAGATGAAAGCGCTTGAGACTACCGAGGACCCAGAACTACAGCGAATTAAGCTCGCTATGCGGGAAGTCCTTGGCGACTATGGCTGGACCGATGTTGATCTAGAGGTCGGAAAGCGCTGGATTGGCGGAACCCTGAAGCTAGTACCGGGCAAGGAGGATACTCAGGCTAAGGAGATCCCGATTGAGGTGTTTATAAAGAAGATTATCGGTGTGCGAGAGAAGCTGCGGGTACTTGAGCAAAAAATTAATAACAATGCTAACCTTGATGCCGCGGATAAGCTCGAAATTCAGGGTTACATTACTCGATGCTATGGTAGCTTAACAACCTTTAATGCCCTTTTTGCTGACAAGTCGAGTTACTTTGTTGGGTCCGGAAGCGGAGAATAGTTTACCTGGAGAGTTTCAATGCTACGTGAGTTCCACATGCCGAAAACAATCGCGAAGAAGGTTTGTTCAGGAGAAAGAGGAACGAGGGTCTTTGGGTTAGCGCTCGTGCGGCGCAAAGCTGCGCGAATAGTGCAGGTCAAGGTAGCACTAATTGCGCTCGTGTGCCTCTCTCTTGCTAGTACGATGTCCCTAACTGGCTGTGGTTCGTCCGGGAGTAGCGGGTCGAGCGACATCCAGCTCGGCGTGCTCTACAGCTTTGTAGGCGATCAGTCGAGCCTTGATATGGCTTCGCTCCAGGGAGCTCAGTTAGCGATCGATCAGATTAATGATGCCGGTGGTGTTCTTGGATCTCAGATTGACTTTCAGATGGCCGATGCAAAGAGCGACGCGACGATCTCAGCCGAGGCCGGACAGAGCCTCTACGTGGAGCAGAATCTTCAAATGGTCATGGGATTAAGTGATACAAACTTGGCGCTTCCGATCGCGCAGCAGGCACAGGCGCTCAACCGGGTATTCATGACCTCTGGTGCAACCGGAACAAGTTTGACGCAGGTTGCGCCACAAGCAACATTCTTAGCGTGTTTCTCCGATCCGCAACAAGCCCGCGCGGGATCTGCCTTTGCGAGGGGGCAGCTTAGTCTCTCAAGCATTGTGGTTATCTATGATTCAACTTCGGATTATGCGACGAGCCTTTCTTCATCTTTCGCCGCTGATTTCCGGGGCAGTGGGGGGAGTGTTGCGGCTACTATCGCCTTCCCGGGCGCTACGGTAAATGCAGGTGATGTTGCACTTCAAGTGAAGGGACTTAATCCACAGAGTGTCTATCTCGCCGGTCAGCCGAATGAAGTGCAGAGCCTCTTGGTCGCGCTCCGCGGTCAGGGGCTTACAGTTCCGATTATCGGGGGCGATTCCTACGATTCGACTCAGATCTCCGGTCTTTCCAAGGATGTAACTGCCAACGTGTATTACACGACCCATGTGTTGCTCTCTCGGACTCCGTCGACCGCACAGATAGAGGCGTTCAATAGTGCGTTCGAATCTCAGTATGGAGAGCTTCCATCGAGCGGCTTTACTGCCTTGGGCTACGATGCCATCAACCTGTTGGTGCTCGCTATTAAGGAGGCGGGTTCTACAGAGCCCGCGGCAGTGCGCGCGGCATTAGAGTCGATAAAGAATTATCAGGGTGTTACAGGTTCCATCTCGTATAGCCCCACGCAACATATTCCGAAGAAGGACGTCACGGTAGTCACATTTCAAAACGGGACTCCGATACTTGCGGCGATTATTCCAGGGTAAGCTGAGACTCGTCGATAGAGCCTTTATTCCGGCGGTGGCGCTACCGGTTTGAACGAGTCGGGAAGCTGGTCCGCTGGCCAGGAGTATGTAGGTACCGGTATTGGTGTTGCAGGAGAGTGCCGTTTTGCGCGCGCGCCTTTCCGGGGTGGCTGCACGGCAAATGAGTCGTCAGCCGGAAGCCTTCCTCCAGTGCGCGCCAACTCCTTAGTCTGATTGTACCGTTGCATCGCTTGGGGAAGTAACTGGTTAAGCTCCTCCAGGCGGTCCGAACTCGCTGGGTGCGAGGAGAAGAACTGCAGCGATGAGCCGGATGTAGCCGGATTTTGCGACATGCGAGACCAAAGAGTGATGGCGTCCCGAGGATCAAAGCCCGCATCAGCCATTAGAAAGAAGCCTATCTGATCGGCTTCTAATTCTAGTCGTTGGGAGTTCGGATTCACAATCAGCGCTTTTACCCCTTCGTTGACCAGAATCGCCGCAAGTTGTGCAAGGCCGCCGTACCCGGGTTGCATTCCCACAATCTGGCCCGCGACTTCACCTGTTGTGCGAGCCATTATCTCACTCGCCTCTTCGGCCGCGGTGGGCTTCGTGTGTCCTGCCAGTACGTGCCCGAGCTCGTGCGAGATGACGGCTGCAAGCTCTCCATCACTCGGTGCTTGGCGGAGCATTCCCGTCCATACAAATAAGTAGTTACCCCTCGTTGCCGCGGCGTTAACGACGGTGTCGCCGCGAAGTACAAAGACGTTCCACGGGTGGTGTTCGGCATGCGCCGCAGTCGAAAGTCTAGAGACAAGAGCTCGCACCCGCTCGATCGCTTGATCGTCGCGCTCTAAGGGGTATGTCTGGGTAAGGGTGGCGAGCACCTGATGTCCGTACGCTTCATCCTCCTGGGACACGTGCGCCTCTTCAGGTATGATGCCGGGAGGCACCGGTGTGCGCCCGTAGCTGCAACCTGTCATCACGAGAGCAAGGAAGGCTTTCACTAATCGTTGATAGGGTCGATTGAAACCGATGCCGCGAGGTTTCACTTATAACCCCGGAATAAGCTTCAAGTAGGTAAGCGCGCTCTCTGGTCGCCGCCTGCATGTTACCCGTATATGTTCTCCGCTCGGTACCAAGCTAAAACACTCCCAGTTCTCCTCTCCAAGCTTACTCAGTCGATTTTCTTGCTCGACAATTGATATCGAAACTGGGAACTCGACCACGCGATACTCCCAGCGGAAGAGCTTTGATACCTCCTCTTTGGTTCGATGCTGGGCTGCCTCGGTGTGCGGACGCATGGCATCGGTCACCTCCGAGGTTGCTCCCTGGATTGAATTGAGGATCGAGTTCAGGGAGAAGCTCTCTTGGGGAGGGGGATTGGTCGGGCTCGGCGTGGGCGCAGGGGTGTCGTAGGGAGCTCCGTTAGTGGAATCCTTGCAGCCACTTACGTGGATACAGAGAGCTACAGCGCAACTTATTGCTACGATTGCCTCTTTTACCCTAAACCCAGTATAGTGCCGTTCGTTCATACAAACCTACCTTGGAAGGAAGTAACCGGTGTCATATTCGAACGATATAGGGTCTGAGCGTCAGATTCCAGCACACTTTTCGATCAAGTTCTCGCAGAGGGAGATAGAGCAGCGGGTAAAGGTGCTTGGAGAGGAGATCGGCGGTTGGTGTAAGGGGGTTTGGCAGGATTCTCACACCGATGTTCTGGCGATACCTGTTTTGCGTGGTGGTATCTTTTTCTTTGCCGATCTCGTCCGCGCTATCCCTTCATCGGTTGAAATTGCTCCGGTGACTACGGAATCGTACGAAGTTGGGGTTAACAACGCTCAGCGCAGCGAAGTTGCGATATACGCCGAGAAGCTCGCCGTTAAGGGGAGAGTTGTTCTGGTGGTGGACGATGTCTGCGATTCGGGGCGAACCTTAGAGGAATTAGAGAAGGCGCTTATGGCCCGGGGCGCGCGTGAAGTACGAACCGCAGTGCTGGTGCGGCGCCTGTTAGATCGACCAACCTTTGTTCCGTGTTGGAGCGGGTTTCAATACGAAGGCCCTGAGTGGTTCGTTGGGTACGGCATGGACGACTCGGAGCGTTGGCGCAATCTACCAGGAGTCTACATCATCAAGCGGGATGCGTGAGCAATGAGTAGTTGCGCGGTTCAACAGTCCGGTTGTCGCGAGGGGGACTCTATCCCCGCGGTGGACTACGTTGTCGACATCGTTGGACTCTCGAAGTCATTCCAGCGTAAAACCCGCTCGAAGGGTAGTTACACAACGCTGAAGAGCTCCCTGCTCAACCTATTTCGCAGAAGGCAGACAGCCTCCGTTGTTGATCAGCCGGTGACGCACGCCATAAAAGAACTCACGATGCGCATTCCCCGTGGGAGTTCAGTCGGGTTGATCGGACGCAACGGTTCAGGAAAGTCGACCTTCCTCAAGCTCGTCACTGGGATCTACAAGCCAACAGCTGGGCGGGTTTCTGTTCTGGGGCGCGTCGCGGCTCTGATCGAACTGGGAGCAGGCTTTCATCCCGATTTTACAGGACGCGAGAATTTACTGCTTGCGGGAGTTATGCACGGGCTTACGAAAGAACAGGTGCTCGAGCGTTTTGATGAAATCGTTTCCTTCGCCGAGTTAGAGGATGTTATCGATGATCCGGTTCGCACCTATTCCTCTGGAATGTTCATGCGGCTTGGGTTTAGCGTGGCGGTTCATACGGATCCGGATATTTTACTGGTGGATGAGGTCCTTGCAGTGGGCGATGCCGGATTCGTTGCGAAGTGCAAGGATCGTATCGGAGAGCTGCGCAAGCAGGGCAAGACCCTGATCCTGGTGACCCATGACCTCGATTCAGTCGAGCGCTGGTGCGACGAAGCGATCTGGCTTCACCAAGGAGAGGTCAAAGACCGAGGATTTCCCCGCCGCGTTATTGATGCATACCGCCAGTTCATTGAACGTGGAGAAGAAGAGGAAATCCTTACCGCGGAGCATTCGCATGCGCACCCGGCCGCGGGTGGTGATATTTCTCGGACTGAGTCAGCACGCTGGGGTAGTCGAGAGATTGAGATCACCAATGTGCACCTCGTAGGCCCTCACGGTGAGGAGAAGCGCGTGTTTCATCCACGCGATGGGCTCGCAATCCGGTTGGAGTATAAGGTCAACGCCCCCGAACAAGACATCGTATTCGGGATCGGAATTAACCGAGGCGATGGCTTAACCGTTCTGGGAACGAACACTGCTATTGATGGTGTGATACTACCGAGGCTTCGGGAAACAGGGGTCATTGAGTGTGCGATTGAGAAGCTCGGAATTCTGGACGGCTCGTACTCTATCGATGTCGCAGTACACCGAGCAGATGGATATCCATTTGATTACCATCAGGGCGCGCTCCATTTCTCCGTCCGCTCTGAGAATAAAGTAGTAGGTGTGATCACCCCGGACCGCATCTGGCGAGTAAATAACGAGGTGTGCCGATGCGGATAATCATCCGAGAGTTGTGGCGCTCGCGCGCGCTTGTTGATGCGCTCGTGCGTCGCCATGTCGCGACGCGCTATCGAGGCTCTCTCTTCGGCTTCTTGTGGTCGTTTATCAATCCGTTGTGTTTGATGGCTGTATATACCCTCGTATTTAGCCACTACATGCGAGTAAGTGGTGGTCCGCACTACCATCTTATGGTGTTTGCCGGATTATTACCCTGGATCTGGACCACAAGCGCGTTAAGCGAGGGCACTTCATCGTTGGTCAGTAGTGGTCATCTTATCACCAAGTCACTTTTTCCGGCGCACGTTCTACCGTTTGTGAGTGTGGCCGCTTCGATGATCCATTTCGTTTTGGCGATTCCTATCCTGTTTATCTTTATGGCGGTTGCCGGGGTAAGTTTGAGTGTTACCTGGGTACTGCTTCCGTTGCTCGTGGTAGTACACGGGGTCTTTCTTATGGGGTGCGTGCTCGCTCTGAGTTCCCTCAATGTCTTCTACCGCGATGTGCAGCACCTCCTGGCTAATTTTCTGACTTTTATCTTCTTCCTCTGTCCCGTTGTGTACCCACGCAGCAATATCCCGGAGAAGGCGCGATTCTGGTTTGACTTAAACCCGTTTGCGCTCGTGACGGAGTTCTATCAGGAGGTTTTGATCGAGGGGGTGTTTCCGCCGATTGGCCAGTTCTGTTACTTTTCGCTCATTGCCTTCTTGGCCTTGGCCATCGGAGTGTACATTCATCAGAAGAATCGAGAGCAGTTCGCAGAGGCGCTATGAGTACGGCCACAACGAAGAGACCGATTCATCAGTTGGTTCATACACTCAGTTATGGGGATGCGATCTCAACAGAGGTTCTTGCGCTGCAGCGTGCGCTCCGCGCGCTTGGATACGACAGCGAGGTGTTTTCTATAAATACTCATCCGAAGCTCAAAGGTGCCGCTATCCCATATACAGAGCTATCGGGAAGGGCAACTAGCGATATCATTCTGCACTATTCGCTCGGCTCCCCCCTCAATGATCTCTATGCAGGCTGGAATAAGGGGCAGCGGATTTTAGTCTACCACAACATCACCCCGGCGCGCTGGTACCGTAGCATCAACGCTCGAGTTGCCGAGGATATCGAACGGGGGATTGCGGAGCTGCCGCGGCTCTGTTCTCTCTCTGACGCGATCTGGGCCGACTCTCCATTTAATGCACAGGAACTCCGAGATGCGGGATACGATGCGCAGGTTCTCGATCTACTTGTTGACCCACTCCGGTGGAACACGGCGCGAAACGAGGGGCTATACGGGTCAGTTTTGAGCTCCCCTGGCACTCAAGTTCTTCACGTGGGGCGAATGGCGCCGAATAAGTGCATAGAGGATGTCATTAAGAGTTTCTATTTCTTGGTCAAGTATGTTGACCCAAACGCTCGGCTTCGATTGGTCGGGATCGATACTGATACGGAGCTTTATTCCTTCTCGCTTCGCGAGTTGGCGAACTACCTCAATATCGGGTACGCCGTTGAGTTCGTTGGGGGGCTCGCTGATGACGAGGTGCGGGCCATGTATGAGGCGAGCGATGTGTATCTCTGCATGAGTGAGCACGAGGGGTTCTGTTTACCGCTGATCGAGGCGATGCACTTCGGACTTCCAATTATTGCGTATGATGCAGGAGCAGTCGCCAATACTCTTGGGGATGCTGGTGTCCTGGTTGCAGAGAAGCGGCATGCAGAGATCGGGCAGCTGGTAGCTTCGGTTGCAGCACCGGGTCCACTGCGTGATGGTTTGATAGAGCGGGGGCGTGCGAGGGTGGCCACGTTTAGTTATGATCGTTTCTCTGCGCGACTTGAGGAGCTTCTTCGCGCTAATAGTGTTTCGAAGAGGGCGTGTGCGGTATGACTTCAGTAGCGTTTGATGTGAGTGCCCTCGATCCCCGTTTTAAGTCGCACGCTCTGCGCGGAATCGGGAGATATGCTCGGCATGTCGCTGATTACCTGAAGCGAAATTCAGACCCCGAGGTGAGTATTCAGTGGTTTGATCACGATTCGTTGATTCACTCCGGTTTGTGCACGAAGATTATCGATCTATTGCCATGCGCTCGAACAACGCTACGACAACAGCTCCTCTATCCGTTGAAGTTAAATTCTGGCGATCTTCGACATGCCAGTCTTGTCCACTTCCCAGCCCACATGGACGGCCCTGCGTGGAGCCCGAAGCCGTACATCCTTACAGTTCATGACCTCATTCCCTTAATTTTGGAGTCTCATTATCGGGCGAATCGTCCGACGTGGCGCTACGAATTTGCGCGGTGGCTTGAGAACACCTCGATCCGCAACGCATCGCTCCTGCTGGCTGTGAGTGAGACAACGGCCCAGGATGTTGTCCGGCTACTTGGTGTTCCTCGTGAACGGATCGTTGTGACGCCCAACGGTGTCGAGGAGTCGTTCTTCGATCTGTATCGCTTGCGGCGTGAGCTTTCGCAGGAGGCTCGTGCAGAGCTTCGGGGACGACTCGGCATTCCGCACCAACGTAATGTGATTTTGTACGTAGGTGGTCACGATGAGCGTAAAAACATCCGGGTTGTCATCGAGATCGCGCGAGAGGTAATGAACGACTGCGCTGAACGCGGAGAGACGCCGCCGGTATTGGTTTTTGCCGGCAAAATCCAGCCTGGACGGGAGCGAGAACTATTAAATACCGCACTCCGCGATTTTGCCATGGCATCTGACACGATCGATCTCGGATTTGTCTCTGAATCTGACCTTCAAGCTCTGTATGCGGAGAGCGCTGTGTTTCTTTTCCCGAGTCTGTACGAGGGATTTGGGCTTCCTGTTCTGGAAGCGTCGGCGGCGGGGGTGCCGGTTGTTAGTTCGAACCGGGGAGCGCTTCCCGAGGTACTAGGTTCGACGGGTCTGGTATTCGATCCGGAGGATTCCATCGCTGGCGCGTCCGCTGTGCTCCGGGTATTGCGAAGCTCCGATCTTGCGACAAAGCTTTCTGATGAGGGTCATGAGCGAGCGAAGGTGTTTTCGTGGGAGA
>JBIJBZ010000103.1:0-11809 GCA_044344945.1 Bdellovibrionota bacterium
AACTCTTGAAGCCTACCGTTACGCGTCACAGGTCATCGCTAACCCTCGCACCGAGCTGGCTCATACGGGCCATGCGCCTAGGCGCCCCACGCTGTTGCCTTCAACGGCTGATAATGCAGAGTAGGGGGTGCCGACAATCCGGCAGTAACCACAGAGAGATCCACCTATGAGAATCTTGGCAGAATGTGGAAACACTGGCGGCCCGCGGCGTGCAAAGCACGAGTTCCTGCTCGTCTCCGTTCTTTTAACAATTGGACTCCTCTTTCGTCTCGACTTTATGCGCGCCACTGCCTTCACTATTGATGGGGACGAGGCGATTGTCGGCCTGATGGGTAAACACATTCTCGAGGGGCGCGACATCCCTGTGTTCTATTACGGCCAGCACTATATGGGCTCTCTTGAAGCGATCATGGCGAGTATCTCGTTCTGGTTCTTCGGGATGAGTTCTTGTACGTTGCAGCTCGTTCCCCTGGTATGGTCACTGGCACTGATCCCTATCATGTATCTCCTTGGCACAGCGTGTTTTGGGCATCGGGCTGGAGTTGTTTCGGCGTTGCTCACAGCGGTGCCACCGCCGGCGCTGGTAGTCTGGAGTAGTAAGGCCCGTGGCGGCTTCATAGAAGTCGTTGTACTCGGGGCGCTGGCACTGCTTATCACCGTGCACTGGTTGCGCGCTCAGCCATCGCGTCTCTGGTTCCCAGCAGCAATCGGTTTTGTTCTCGGGGTTGGATGGTGGGTAAATAACCAGATCGCATATTTTATGGTACCAGTTGGCATTGTGTCCCTTGGACATATCCTTGGACCACGTGAATCAGAACCATCGCTTTCAAAGCGCCTCGTGGCTATCCCCTCGATTGTAGCGGTAGGCGCGGGAATGTTTTTCATCGGTAGTATTCCCTACTGGGTCTACAACGCCAGGCACGGATTTCCATCTGCAGGCATGTTTGGTTTTGCAACATATGAACAATTCCGAGAGCACCTGGGTGGGCTCCGGCAGATTGCGCTTCCAATGGTAATCGGGGCGAAGCGGTTCTGGCACAAACAGCAGGTATTTCCGGGTGCGGTTTTGTTTGGGTATCTACTATACGGGTTGCCGCTAGCTATCGTCGCAGTCGCTCGCATTCGAGAAGAGTTCGGAGTGTGGATCGGTCGGATCGATCGGCGACATCCAGTTGAGTTGTTCTCGCTTTTCTGCATCTCATGTTGCCTAATCTTTGCAGTTAGTTCTTACGGATGGCTGGTTCAAGCGCCTCGGTACTTATTGCCACTCTACGTGGGGATATTCGTCTTGCTCGGCGTAGCAGCTGAATATCTCCTCCGGATTTCGCGACTCGCCGGATATGGGTTTGTTGCGTTCATCGTCGTATTTCACCTCGCTGGAGCATACTACGGCGGGCGTGCGGTTGCCGGGGAGCCTATGGTCTTCGCAGGTCAACGTGTTGCTCGTGATCACGGACCCCTCATTGAGGCGCTCGACCAACTCGGAATAACAAAAGTGCGCACGAATTACTGGATCGGATATCGACTGGCGTTTGAAACAGCTGAGCGAGTTACGTTTGTGATGCTTGCTGAGCCCGATCAAATCCGTATCCCCGAGTATCAAGATTCAGGTTCGACTCCCCACGATCTGCTTCCGTTGGTGTTGGTGCAATCGGAGGCTAAAATTATAAAGCCTGCGATGGCGCGCGTGGGAATCTCATTTTCAGAGCTAAAGGCCGGTGAGTATCAGATCTTGTTTAACCTCACGAGGTCCGCTCCCGAGCCCTCATCTCTTCCCGCTTCGGTTATAGTGTCCGCCGATGGATTTGGTGGCAATTCTGCGGGAAGTGCGCTTGATGGCTCGCTCCAAACACGTTGGGGAACAGGTGCGCCGCAGTCCCCAGGGCAGAGCTTCAGGGTTCAACTTAGGCCCGGAACGGTCATCAACGGATTGGGTTATCGGTTCGGTACGTGGCTAAGAGATATTCCAAAATCTATGTCAGTCGATGCGCTGTTGGTAGATGGAACGTCGGTGACTCTCCTGAGTCCCCTCGAATACAAGGGAGTTCGGTACCTGGCGTGGGGCGCAGGGGGCTTTACGATTCGGTTTGACCCAGTAGCTGCACAGGCGCTTATACTTCGACAACTTGGCAAGGATCCTGTGCTCGATTGGTCGATTGCAGAACTAGTGTTATTCGGTAGGCAAGAAGAGGAACATAACGAATGACTATTTTCGGTGCCAGCGTGTGTACATCAGCGCGGATTCAAAGATATGCGCGCCTTGCGCTCGGCATCGGATTGCTTGTTGGTCTCGTATATTGTGCCGATCTGACCTCAATTATGGGCGCCTTGTATGAGATCTCGCTGGAAGATCTCTGTATTTTGGCAATTCTTTCGCTCCTTCTTATATCTGTCAGCGTAGTAAAGTGGCGGGCTTTTCTTCGTCGACTACATATCGAGGCATCCTTTTGGCGACTCTGGCAGCTCTACCTTGTCGGTTATTTTATTAATATTTTTACCCCGTCATTTATTGGGGGCGATGTTGTCCGCAGCTTGTACGTGGGACCTGGGGTGGATCGAGCGCACGCAGTATCAGCTACTTTTCTGGAGCGGTATACAGGGATCGTTGCCATGCTACTTATGGCCCTGAGTGCAGTCTTCATCTCAGATGTCGTTACGCCGCAGATACGCGTGGTAGTTGTTTTGATCGTAGTATCGGCGGTTATAGGAACCGGGTTGGTCTTTTCAGGTATACTCAACCGTATCGCGGCCAGATGTAGGCTCCCGGCAAAGGTTTTGGCCGTGCTTGATAAGGTTCATCAAGGTCTGGTCTGGGGCTTAAGCGATCGGTCGCTCCTGCTCCGCGCGCTAGGGCTCTCGATAGTGTTTCATCTCTTGACTGTAGTAAACACGGCGGCGGTGGGAGCGGCTGTGGGCTGGAGCTCCATTCCGTGGCAGGGGCTCCTCGTAGTAGTTCCGCTTATTCTCTTGGTTGGAGCGATTCCGATCTCTCCGCAGGGTCTTGGAATACAGGAGGGAGCCTTCCTATTCTTTCTGCACTCGCTCGGCGCAACGTCAGGGCAGGCGCTTGCGATAGCGCTCGTGCTGCGAGCAAAGTCATATCTGCTCGCCATAATTGGTGGTCTGCTGTGGTTCGGAGTGCGGGATACGCACAAGAGACAGGTGTAGCGATCGTCAAGAGTTTTCGGCTTTTTTGTGAGAGACCGCTGAGCCAGGAACCGTTTCGATCTTGGGAGTGCCGCACAGGGCTCTCACCATTGAATCTTTGCGCGATATCTGTCGCGCGCGCCATGTAAGGCATTCGTTAATCTCACCGCAACATCCCTTGCAGGTAAAGCTCTCCCAGTTAAGAGCTGCAGCAAGATCGAGGCAGCGTTCGTAGTTTGAGCAATCGAGTTCGCGTGGAAGCTCGTCTTCCGGGATGTCGGATGGAGCATCACTGAGGGGCACCTCAAATGGTCCTTGAATCCCGATCTGTTGTTTGTGCTCGCTCATAGTAATCGACATTAACCACTCTCGTGGGCGCCTTGCGTCAGGTCGCAGGGGGACTGTACTAAACCCGTACCGGTTATTAAACGGCACAACTGATGTTTTCTGCTTTCTCGCCCGAGCAGCTCATAAATAAAATAGGGTGCTGAAGCTTGACTAGCAGATTGTTTGCATGAACCGGTGCTGGCTAGAGAGGCCTTTCGGTGCTAAGTCCCTCTTCATCCGCTCGTTTGACCTATGTGCCGTCGCTATCGGGGTAGCGGGGCAGGTCCAATACGCAGTTTTTGTGTCGTTTTGAGCGGTTAGCCTGGTGGACTAAGTTTGGAGCTTTCTGTACCTTGAGGCTACAGGATAGATCGCCGTCATGGATGTTACTAATCAATCAAATCATTCAGTGCTTACAGTCGTAGCCGATCAAGGCACCGGGCGGAGTTTTATAACCGTAATAGATAGTCACGAGTACCGCGATCTCGGTACAGCCGTTACTGCGCGGATCAGTCAACGAGCCCGCAGCATTCTTGTGGAGGCTCCAGCGATTACCGCAGACAATTGGCGGGAGCTTGCCCAGTCCCTTGAAAGGCTTTTGGCTTCGCTTTCAATTCGGCAGGCCAGTTTTGTCGGACTAGGTGCCGGCGCCGCGCTCATTGAAAACCTAGCTCTTGAGAATCCAAAGATAGTGCGCTCGTTGGTTGTTGTTGACGCTTCGCTCCAGCCTCACCCCAGTACCTGGCAGCGGCTGATTGACTCGATAGAGCGTGCTCTTCCTTTCGGACTCCCTCTTCGGCTCGGCTCGCGCGGTTTTAATGTGCGGGCCTACGCACACCGCCTGCGGTGTCCTGTTTTGGCGGTCGAGACGAAGCGAGCCTCCAGTTTTATTCGAAGTGAGCTTGAATCATTAGGAATGCTCGCGCCGACCGCGTGGACTGTGCGGCTTAAAGCGGTCGGTGGAGATGCAGAGATCTCGGAGCTCGGTGATCTTGTATGGGCATTTCAGGACGCTCCGGCAAAATGCCCCCAGAAGAACAGACAAGAGGTTGCATGAAGCGCGGACAGTATACAGTTACATCAGAGCAGCCGACTCGGCTTACGCGGGATAGCCTCGCCGAGATCGTGCGCGCCCTCAATGAACCAAGCGGCGTAGAATCCTGCAGTTGGAACGTTGTAGAGGCTCTGGAGCTCCTGGTGGATGCCGGGCACTTTTCCCTCGCGCGCCGACTCGCGACCCGCGTACGGGGGATGGTGGCCGATGACGGTCGCGAGCGATTATTTCGCGGGTATATCAGCCTCTGTGCGCTGATGGAGGAAGGAACACAGCGCGATGCCTTGGACGACCTTGAGCGGCTCTACGTGGAGATTCATCACGCTGGACACTCATTGGCTGACCGTGTTCGAAGTGCGTTGTTGCTCGCTCGTGCTATCTGCGTGTGTGTCAGCATGGGAACGTTGTCTGAAGGCAGCATTCTGCGTGCGCGTACCGTTTTAACGGTGGAGCTCGAGCGTAGTGTTCAGGCGGGCAACTCCGCGCTGCAAGTTCAGGTTTCACTTGAGTTGGCAAAGAGCTATCTCCATGCACCCACTTCGGATGCGCGTGCGGCGTACAGTCTCTTAACGCTTCTGCGCGACGAGATCGCCGGAAAGGAGATTCACGTCGACCTCCTCTTTGATCTTGAGCGACTAACGTATCAAGCTGCTCGTAGCGTTGGCGGAGAGGTTGCTACTCTATATCCAGAGGGCAATCTGCGTAACCGTAGCCTCGCCGTTGGTGGCGTTGCGCGTGGGCTGGCGGAGTTAACAATTGCTCGGAGGAACCCGAATTTTCCGGATGGTTCGCTTGAAAGCATCGCAGAACTCTTTGAGCAGAACGAGTTCTTCGCAGGTGCGTTCGAGGCGCTCTTTACATTGGGTTCCAACGCTCTTGACCGAGGGCATAACTCAAGCGCGGAGCGATATCTCACCCGTGCGCTTCGCGTGGCGGAGCAGGGTGGTTTTCAGCACGGTAGCCTGTTGGCACGAGTGGGGCTTTTTCAGGCTTCGATAATCGCAGCCAATCTAGATGAAGCAAAGGGGCGCAGCGAGGCGATAGTATCGTCTCTTACTTCTGAGGTAGCACTGGGAGCGATGGGTCTTAACGCTGCGGCCGCCCAGCAGATTACAGGTGACGTGGCTGGCGGACTTGCAACTGCGAAGCTCTGCGAGCGGTTTTTCAAAGAGAGGGGTATTCTCGCATCTCAGTCTCAGTCCGCGTATACCGTCGGTTCGTGTCATGCTCGGATGGGTGATTGGGTAGCTGCGCACGCAGCCTGGGCTCGCGCAGTGCGACTTGATGATGAACAAAGAGCATTCATACAGGCCTGCGAGCGGCGAGCGCTCTTGGTTCAAGGGCTGGTCATGTCTGATACATCCGGTCTAGGTGATATTCGGCCGGCTACAATTACCAAGTGCGAGGCGATTCTTACGCGCGCCTATGATGAATTGAAGCCATTTGGTGATTCAATCGATGCTAAGCGAGTGCGCGGCAAGTTGAGCGTGGTGCATGCTCAAATGTGCGTTATGACAAAGGATCATGTGCGCGCCCTTCGATATGCAGCAATTGCCCGAGAGTGCTTCAGAGAGTTGGATTTTGAGTACGATGTCGCTCTTGTTGATGCGCTCTCCGGGCTTGCGATGATTGAGGTCGGAAAGGGTGGAGCGCACGAGATGTTTGAGGAGTCGGTAATGACCCTCCAACGCGCGCTCTTGTTCTTTAGCGGGGCCGAGACCCGCAGGGTGCGGTGGAAGATCTTGTACTACCTGGCAGTGGCGGCGCTGTTGGCTGGACAACACAAAACGAGGCCCCTTGAGAAGATGAAGTGGAGAGATCTAGCGGCGGGGTGGTTGCGTGCAGCAACTGACGAATGCACGGTTCTGGAGCGGGAAGGAGCAAACGAGTTTACTGCCGGGGCAGATTCTGAGTTTTCTCCTGGGCTCAAGCCCAAGGCGCTGGAGGCCCTAAGGAAGGCTCTTGGAATCGGAGGTGTTAGCCGTCGCAAACGCGCTGAGGTCCGGGTAGAAACCGAGGCTGGTCCCGGGGACGGGTATCTACACTAGGGTTGTGGTGAAAACCTGATTCGCTGTGGTGCGCTGCGTTTGTCAACTGCTGTGTCGTGGGTGAGTACGGCCAACGCTGGATTCGTTGTTTACCGTTCGACATCACCCGCAGTAGCTCATGATTAGCCTAGGTGTCGGAGTGTTTCTCGCCATCTGTGGGGGCGATTTGGCCTGACCTCTCGACAAGCGTCGGTTCAAGGGGTTAGTCTAAGGGCCTGGTTCGGGGGGAAGTCCGCTATGACGATACGCAAAGGCTTTTGGGGAGATCGAGTTGCAGGCAAAGCTGGCACTAAGAGCGCCAGGTTTGGGTGTTGCCTGGTAGCTGCAGCGCTGGGTTTCGGGAGCCTGCTGCCCGTGTCGATTCATGCTGAGACATCTGAAAAGATTGCGATAGTTGATGTTCAGCAGATTGTTAACGAGTCTATTATCGGCAAAGCTGCTAAGAAAAATGTCGAACAGCAGATCAACAAAGCAAAACTAAGGGTGGCGAGCTTAAAATCTGACTTCGAGAAGCAGCGTGCAGACCTGGAGAAGCAATCGTCGATTCTATCGGGCGCCGCGCTTGAGCAGCGTCGAGAGGCACTTGCCAAGAAGCAGGTTGATTTTCAACGTACCTATCAAGACATGCAGCAGGAGCTCGGGCGTGCAAACGACAAAGAGCTCGGCAAGGTAATTGAGCAGGTTAATGAGGTTGTTAAAGATCTTGCAGATGAGCGCGGCTATCAGTTCGTATTCGAAAAGGACAAGCAGTCTGTCCTTTACGCAGCCCCTCGTATCGATATTACGAAAGAAGTTATTGAAAGTTTAGACAAGAAGAAGCTCGACTTGTAGGGGGAGCGATGGGAGGAGAAGTTATGTCAGCAGAGCAACAGGTAACGATGGATATCTTAGAGATCCAAAAGTGGTTGCCGCACCGGTATCCATTTCTGTTGATTGATAAGGTGCTCGATCTTGTGCCTGATCAGTATATCGTCGCCGTAAAGAATGTGACGATGAACGAGGGATTCTTTCAGGGACACTTCCCCAACAACCCTGTCATGCCAGGAGTGTTGATTTGCGAGGCTATGGCTCAGGCAGCTGCTGTTTTTGCTCGCTACTCTGAGCCGCAACTCCTTAAGGAAAAGAATCTTTATCTGGTTGGCGCTGATAATTTTAAGTGGAAGAAGATGGTGCTCCCGGGTGACACCATCCGCATCCACATGCGAAGTCAGCGTAAGCGCAATCCCCTTTGGGTTATGGAAGGTGACGTCTCTGTCGACGGTAAGATCGTTGCATCCGGAACGATCTCTGCCGCGGCTGCGTGAGGTTTCATGACGCAGTCAGGTCCGGCGATCCATCCAACTGCTATTATCGCTCCGGGTGCTGTCCTTGGTGACGGAACTACGGTAGGGCCGTATTCGATTATCGGCGCTGAAGTGCGGATGGGCAAAAATAACAGAATTGGTCCGCATGTTGTGATAGAGGGGCGCACAACGATGGGCGACGATAACACCGTCTACCAGTTCGCCTCGGTTGGGGCGGCTCCCCAGGATCTTAAGTTTCGTGGTGAGCCGAGCGAACTCCGGATAGGCAGTCGAAATATCATCCGCGAGAACGTAACCCTTCAACCGGGCACGGCGGGTGGCGGGATGCTCACGGTGATCGGCGACCAGAATCTCTTTATGGCGAACACGCACGTTGGCCACGATTCCCGAGTTGGTAATCGTTGCGTGGTTGCGAATGGGGCGGCGCTCGCCGGGCACGTTACGGTCCACGATGGAGTTATTATCGGGGGCTTGAGCGGGATTCATCAGTTCGTTCGCCTTGGAAGTGTTAGCATGATTGGCGCTGGAGCGATGGTGGCGCAGGACGTCCCTCCGTATTGCATGGCGCAGGGGGATCGCGCATCGATTCAGGGCTTAAACCGCGTCGGTCTAGAGCGTAACGGTGGCTCCAGGGATGACCTAGCAGTGCTACGTGAGGTGTATCGGGTTGTTTTCAGTCCGGCCGGCACCGAGGCTGCCGGAAAGGTATTTAAGGACAGGGTTGCGCATGCCCGGGGGCTTGTCGGAACAAACCAGCGCGGGCTCGATTTTGTGGCGTTTATCGAGGCTTCTGAGCGGGGCATAGCCCCTCACCACCGGTCAGCATCGGACCTCGAGTAGCTGCCTTGGCCGAAGGGGCGACTCTTTGACTTTTTCAGGCTGCGTTGATAAGGTGCCGCTGTTTAATTGCGAAAGCATATGAGTATGGGTGGGGAGTCGCGACCGAGGAAGGTCGATACCCACTTGGAATTATTGAAAAACTAGGAGCGTTGGATGAATTCCGAAAGCGCAGCTGCAACGGCTGAGAAGAACGTACAGATGGGTGGTTTTAGTACCGCTGACCTCGAGGTCGGCACGCAGAGACTTTCACAAAGGTCACCTGCAGAGGTTATTAAGCAGTTTCAGCGAAATTCTCAGGACTGTGGGTCCCCAGAGGTTCAGATCGCACTTCTTACCCAACGACTTGAGATCCTTAGCAATCACTTTGCTAAGTTCCCCAAGGACAACCACTCGCGGAAGGGGATGATGAATATTATCTCCCGCAGAAAGCAGATGCTGCAGTACCTCCGAACAGAGGATGTGGCTCGCTATCGGTCCACTATTTCAGCTCTTGGCCTGCGCAAGTAAGCAGCACTACTATGGGGGAGCGTTACGCGCCCCGTTCTGAAGTGGCAAGCTGTTAGAGTCACAAGAAAGGACGGAAGACCCCCTGGCTTCGGTAGTATTGATCTACCTTGTGGCCAGTGGCGCATTTACACACGTTAAGGACGTTACATGTATACCGTACAACGAGAATTTCATGGCCGCACTCTTAAGATTGAGTCCGGTCGCATTGCAAAGCAGGCCGCAGGCTCTGCATTAGTTACATACGGCGAGTCGATGGTGCTTGTCACCGCTTGCTACGGACCGGAGAAGGATGTCGATTTCTTCCCGCTCACGGTTGATTACTTTGAGAAGACCTACGCTGCTGGAAAGATTCCGGGTGGATTCTTCCGACGTGAAGGAAAGTTAAGTGAGAAGGAGACCTTGGTGTCTCGACTCATCGACCGACCATGCCGACCACTTTTCCCAGAGAACTTCCACCGCGAGGTGCAGGTTATCGCAACTGTTCTCTCTGCGGACGACGAGAATGACCCAGATACGCTGGCGATGATCGGAGCATCGGCTGCTTTGACGATTTCTGACCTTCCATTCGAAGGGCCGATTTCGGGCGTTCGAGTTGGTCGAGTAAACGGCAAGCTTGTTATTAACCCTAAGCAGTCAGAGCTGCCGAATACGGACCTCAACTTTATCGTTGCAGGTACAAAGGATGCGATCGTGATGGTTGAGGGTGGCGCTCAGGAAGTTCCTGAGGCCGACGTTCTCGGAGCACTTTTTTACGCGCATGAGCAACTTCAGGTTATCAACGAGATGCAGCTTGAGCTTCAGAAGCAAGTTGGTAAGCCGATGATGGAAGTCAAGGCGAAGGAATACGACGAAGCTCTGTACAACTCGATGGTGAAGTTTGTCACACCGAAGCTCGCTGAAGCGATAAAGATTCGAGAGAAGCTTGCTCGACGTGATGCAGTGGGTGCAGCCAAGGCAGCGCTCGTTACTGAGTTCGTGAAAGCGGATGAGGCGAATGCAGCAGCCGTGACGAAGTTGGTCGGTAAGGCATTTGAGGACACCCACTACAATGTGGTGCGCGACCTTGCTCTTAACGAAGGTGTGCGGCTTGATGGTCGTAACACAACAACGGTGCGCCCGATCAACATTGAGGTTGGTCTCCTTCCTCGCACACACGGTTCGGCTCTCTTCACCCGTGGAGAGACGCAGTCGATCGTTGTATCGACGCTTGGTACGGAGCAAGAGGCTCAGCGCATTGACAGCTTGATGGGTGATGCATCGAAGACATTCATGCTTCACTACAACTTTCCGCCGTTCTCGGTAGGAGAGACGAAGCCAATGCGAGGCCCAGGCCGCCGAGAGATCGGGCACGGTGCTCTTGCTGAGCGAGCTGTACGGGCGATTCTTCCGGACATTAAGCAGTTCCCATACGTAATTCGCATCGTATCCGAGATTACCGAGAGTAACGGTTCGAGTTCAATGGCAACGGTGTGCGGCTCGAGCTTGTCGCTCATGGATGCAGGAGTTCCGATCAAGGCTCCGGTTGCCGGCGTGGCGATGGGTCTTATCAAGAATGACAGCAAGTACGTTGTTCTCACTGATATCCTTGGAGATGAGGATCACCTGGGAGACATGGACTTCAAGGTGTGCGGAACCGAGAGGGGTATTACCGCGCTTCAGATGGACATCAAGATCAAGGGACTCGATCGCGAGATCATGGATAAAGCCATGAATCAGGCTCGCGATGGTCGCTTGCATATCTTGGGTGAGATGAACAAGGCGATTCAGGCTGCTCGTCCGGACCTCAGCCGATATGCTCCGCGTATCGTTATCATCAAGATTAACCCCGATAAGATCCGAGATATCATCGGGCCAGGCGGAAAGACCATTCGATCGATCACCGAGTCATGCGGTGTGAAGATGGAGGTTACTGATGACGGAACTGTGAGCATCGCAAGTAACGATAACAACAAGGTCAAGAATGCGATCGCAATCATCGAGAGCCTGACGCAGGAGGCCGTTGTAGGAAAGATCTACAAGGGTATCGTAAAGCGTCTGGCTGACTTCGGAGCCTTCGTTGAGATCCTTCCGGGCACCGACGGACTCGTTCATATCTCGCAGATCTCAGAGGAGAAAGTTCGTCGAGTAGACGACGTTCTTGCTGAGGGCGACGAGGTTATGGTCAAGGTCCTTGAGATCGACCGACAGGGCAAGATTCGCCTCTCCATGAAGGAGGCGATAAATGACCTGAAGGATCAGATAGCGTAACTGCCATCTTTTCGGTAGAAAGAGGGAGAGGGGGGATAGACCCGCCTCTCCTTTTTTTATGCGCGCACGCTCAGCCATCGCTCTAGTACTCCTGATCGCCTCTCTTGCAGGTAGCAGCGTCGTGTCAGCGCAGGAGGTTGAATTTCGCCCTCGATACGACGGTATTGTGACCAAGAAGAGATCGGTTGAGGGCACACCAACCCCCATTCCGGAGTCGGTAGTGGAGATCCTATATTCGTTTGAGCGTTGGAGGCCACAGATGTCGGAGATCTGTCGTCTGCTTGAGGTTGATCATCGTCGGGAACGGGTGTTTTTGTTCGTAAATAGTCAACTTA
>JBIJBZ010000014.1:0-32342 GCA_044344945.1 Bdellovibrionota bacterium
CGCCCCAAAAACACATCGTACCGATCGCTCTTACACGAAGCCCGAATTGACTGCGCATCAAGGTCTACATCAAAGGGGAGGAGCTCTCCAACGCCTCGCAAGGCGAAGGATGGCGAGGAGGTCGCCATCCCTACGCCAATTCCAACTCCAGTCGCAGCGCGTTATCCATCAACCGAGCTCGTGAACTATCTGAGCGCGGTGAGCATCGAGATGTACAAGCGAGATCCGGGTGTCGGTGGTACTTTCGAGGCGGTCAGTATCTTCATGAATACCCTGCTCGCCGAGAAGGACCTAACTCCTGCTGAGCGCGACTATTTCGAGATTGTTCGGGCCTTCTTCCTGGCATCCTGGGATGGTCGACCCGGAGGCCCCTTGGAGCCGACTCCCGTGTCCAGAGAGCGAATTAGGGAGCTTTTTCAGTAGCTTAGAAGCCATGCTGAGCACGTCAGGATTGGCTGGGTTTGAGGTGGTTTGCAAAAAACGTATAAATTCTGACACCTTATTGACCCAATCCGCCTCCAAGATTAGTATGTCGCGCTGCGGCGTTCTGGCCTACAGGTTAGGTTTAAACGGCGTCTAGGCCTCGCGGTCTGCGTGCTTCCTCTTTATTTCGGTTCGAGGGGGGCTGCGATCGTTCGGGGATTATAACTAACAGTGAACCGAGAAAGCTGTAATATAGTACATGGCAACTTCATTTTCTGCAGGCTCTTTCGGGGGCTTCAAAGGTAGCGAGGGAGAATCCTCATTTGCGAGCGAGTTCGAATCCCTCCTTCGCGAGCGCGTAGACAACATCCGTCCGGGCAAGATCGTTCCCGGAGTCGTAACGGCTGTTGGTAAAGAGATGGTTTCAGTTGATATCGGATTCAAGTCCGAAGGCGTTGTGCCTACTGAGCAATTCTTGAATTCAGAAGGAAAGATAGCTGTTCGCGTTGGCGATTCAGTTGATGTGCTCATCATCGCTCTTGAGAACGAGATGGGTCAGGTTCTCCTCTCAAAGGAGAAGGCTGATCAGAAGCGCATCTGGGAAAGCGTCGAGGGTGCATTCAAGGCAGATACTCGAATTAAGGGTAAGGTCATCCAGAAGGTTAAGGGTGGCTTGCAAGTTGATATCGGAATTCCGGCATTCTTGCCTGGTTCGCAGATCGACATCCGCCCTCACCGTAATCTGGACAAGTTCCTTGGCCAAGAGTTTGAGTTCAAGGTTCTTAAGATCACTCGCGACAAGGGCAATATCGTGCTTTCACGACGTGCTGTTCTTCTCGGCGAGCGTGATGAGCTCCGTAGCGCAACTCTCAAGGTTCTCCAAGAGGGTGTGGTTATGGAAGGCGTTGTTAAGAACGTTACTGATTACGGCGCGTTCATTGATCTTGGCGGAATCGACGGACTCCTCCACATCACTGATATCTCGTGGGGTCGTATCAATCACCCGTCTGAGAAGCTTTCAGTTGGTCAGACCGTTCCAGTTGTAGTTCTCAAGTACGACCAGGAGAAGGAGCGTGTCAGCCTCGGTATGAAGCAGCTCACTCAGGATCCTTGGATCACTGCTCATGAGCGATTCCCAATCGGCGGGCGCGTTAAGGGCCGAGTTAAGTCGGTTACCGATTACGGTGCATTCGTTGAGCTCGAAGAGGGCGTTGAGGGACTCATTCACGTGTCTGAGATGAGCTGGACGAAGAAGGTTCGCCACCCATCGAAGATCGTTACAGAGGGCGAGGCAGTTGAGGCAGTTATTCTCGGTATCGATTCTGAGCAGCAGCGCATCAGCCTTGGCTTGAAGCAGCTTCAGAGAAATCCATGGGAGGACCTCCAGCAGCTTCATCCAGTTGGTTCGCGAGTTCAGGGCAAAGTTCGCTCGATTACCGAGTTCGGTATCTTTGTCGGAATTGAAGAGGGCATTGATGGCCTTGTTCATATCTCTGACTTCTCATGGACGAAGCGCATCAAGGATCCAAAGGAGATTCAAGAGCTCTACAAGAAGGGCGATGATGTTGAGGCCGTGGTTCTGGATATCGACGTTGCTAACGAGCGCTTGAGCCTTGGTATCAAGCAACTCTCCGAGGATCCATGGGATACGATCGCTCAGCGGCACCCTGTTGGAACTAAGGTTAAGGGTAATGTTACAGCAATCACCGAGTTCGGCGTATTCGTCGAGATCGAGAGCGGTGTTGAGGGTCTCATTCACAACTCGCAGCTCGGACTTGATAAGAGCCAGGACGTCGCACAGGCATTCCCTGTCGGCACTCAGGTTGAGGCAGAGGTTACCAACGTTGATACTCAAGAGCGGCGTATCAGCTTGAGCAGCCGAGCTATCAAGGAGCGTGCGCGTAAGGACTACGACACGCAGTACATGGCTGAGGAAGAGGGCGCTCGCGTTACTTTCGGAGATCTTATCCGTGAGCAGATGCGTGGCGGAGACAAGGAGTAATCCTGACTCTCTTATCCAAGAAAAAGGGCCAGGGCGAAAGCCTTGGCCCTTTTTTTATGGGTCGTCTCCGATTTAGATGGCAAGACTCAGCCCCCACCGTGAACGTGCTCGTAATCGTGAACGTAAACGCACCCGGAAATATACCCTGTGTGGTGCGAGCGTTGGGA
This sequence comes from Bdellovibrionota bacterium, assembly GCA_044344945.1. Lineage (GTDB taxonomy): Bacteria > Bdellovibrionota_C > UBA2361 > UBA2361 > OMII01 > OMII01. The sequence goes on from JBIJBZ010000014.1 coordinate 2,593, forward strand.
TAGAAGTCTGTCCTTCGGGTAGGTTCACGTGGTACACCGGCAGATCATCGTTTACGGGCACTTTCACGTGTTTCCTTGTCTCGGCTCCTTGATTTAATCCCATGCCCTTTTTATCCTTTCCTGCGTACGGTACGAGAAGTATTCTGCCCGGCAGATCTAGGGAATCACCAACAGGCGCACTCAGATGACAACACCCAGCGACGGCTCAAAATACGATGGTGCTCATAACGAGGCTCATCAAGGGTGTTGCGAAGGCCGTGACCGTCCTTCGGGCTTTATCTTTCCAAAACTTGCCGAGCAATTGCAGCTCTTCAATACGATGAGCCGGGCCAGTGAACCGTTGACCCCGCGTAAACCGGGAGAGGTTTCAGTGTACTGCTGTGGCCCCACGGTCTACGACTATCCACATATCGGCAACATGCGCACCTACCTCTTTGAGGATCTCCTGGTGCGCACCTTACGGGGAGCCGGGTATCGGGTGCTACACGCTATGAACATCACCGATGTCGGCCATCTCGTGTCCGACGCCGATGAAGGTGAAGATAAGATGGCGCTTGCAGTAAAGCGTGAGGGAAAGAAGTCGGCAGATATCGCCCAGTTTTATACCAACATCTTTTGGGATCACTCACAGAAGCTCAACATCACAAGGCCAGATGTTGTGTGCAAAGCAACCGATCACATTCAAGAGATGATCGATCTGATTCGCGTCCTTCAGGAAAAAGGTTTCGCCTATCAGAGCGGAGGAAACGTCTATTTCGACATTGGTAGATTTGACGAGTACGGGAAGCTTGCCAATATCAACGTAGCCGAGCAGCTCGCAGGGGCGCGCATTGAAGCCGACGAGCGTAAGCGTAGCCCGCTCGACTTTGCTCTCTGGTTCACCGATTCCAAGTTTGTTGGGCAGGAATTGCAGTGGGATTCCCCGTGGGGACGGGGTTATCCGGGGTGGCACATCGAGTGTAGCGCTATGGCTATCAAGCACGTCGGTGAGTATATCGACATTCACTGTGGCGGTATTGATCACATCGGAGCGCATCATACGAACGAGATCGCGCAATCAGAGTGTGCTATCGGACATCGCTGGGTTCAATCCTGGATGCACGGGGCTTTTTTAGTTGATGCTACCGGAAAGATGTCGAAGTCGAAGGGGAAGTTCCTGACGGTACAGAGCCTGGTTGATGAGGGGCTCGACCCCCTTGCCTATCGACTCTTCTGCCTAGGAGCACACTACCGATCACCGCTGACCCTCAGCATGGAGAGTATTGGGGCTGCCCAGACCTCCCTTGAGAGGCTGCGGCAGGCCGTGGTCTCCCTCAAGGAGTCTTCGGCGCCGGCGGCAGCGGCGAGCAGTGAGGCTGCACAGAGCTACCTTGCCGCCTTTGAAAAGGCGATCGGTGAGGACCTCAACGCTCCGCGCGCCTTGGCCGTTTTGTGGGGTGTTGTCGGGGATCGTACGCTGCCGGCCGCAACTGCGTTGGAGTTGATCGCAGCGTTTGATTCGATTTTGGGGCTCAATCTGATGTCCGCCACTGATGCTGCTGCGGAGGAGGTTCCTGAGGTTGTTCTCGCACTCGTGCAACAGCGCGAGGATGCTCGCAGAGCGCGTGATTGGTCCGCATCGGACCGGCTGCGCTCAGAGGTCTTAGCGATGGGGTATGAAATTAAAGATACAGCGCAGGGGACAACGGTTGTTAAGGGGCCTCGCGCTAAGTAGTCACTCATAGCGCACGTGAGTAGAGGCCCGAGTGGCGATTGGATGAGATGCAGGTAAGGAGCTTCTATGAAGAGAGTTATTAAGCGGATCTCAATCGTTATCGCTGTCGCTGCGCTTGCGATGATGGTCTGGGCCAATAGATCGGGAAGATTCGTTCCTAAACCGTTTAACTATGGTGGCGAATTGATACCCGTAACTGAATCGACGCCCTGGAATTCCGCTGTCATCCCCGTTCGGCTCGGGATCTTTGCCGATAATATGTATGCGCTTGATTTATCAACGCAATCGGTCGCTGTCGAGGGATCGGTCTGGATAACCTGGCCCGAGGCATTTCAGAAGGTTCTCGATAGCGAAGGGCTCACCGTAGATCAAGTGGTGTATCCTGTGAATCGGGTGAACTCCTGGGATTCAATTATGAGGCCCCTCTACGCCAAGCCTATACGGACTCCATCGGGTGAGTACCACCAGGTGATTAAATTCGCGAGTCGCTTTTACGTCGATGATCTCGACCTTCACAGGTATCCGTTTGAAAAAGTTGATTTCCCTATCGTGTTCAGTCTATCAACCCTCAGCGATGCTTTTGGGGTAGATAAAGTACGATTGATACCGGACGCTTCGCAATCGGGAGTGGGTCCATACGTCGATGTTCTCGGATTTGTGACCGATACGTTTCAGGTCAAAGAGTACACACAACGATATGCTACTGGGTTTGGATACTCTCGCGACGGCCAGAAGACATCATCTGCGTTTAGTCAGGTGCGGCTAAAGATTCACTACAAGAAATCGGTGTTCGCCTCGATTCAACAACTTATCCTACCACTTCTTATTGTGATGTTAATGGTGCTCGTTTCACCGAACCTCGGGGCGGCTCTGTGGGATGTTAGAATAGCGATCCCTTCGACAGCACTCCTTACGTTGGTATTCCTGCAACAGGGATATCGTCAAAACCTTCCGCTCTTGCCCTACCTTACCTTTCTGGATCAGATCTACGCGGAGTGTTACATCGTGACCTTTGCTCTGTTCCTGCTCTTCGTGTGGGCATCGAATAAGCTCAACGACGCGCCCGAGTCCGAGAAGGAAGCTGTAAGTGCCTACCTGAACCGCGTTGATACCCGCTTTCAGTGGTTATTTGTGGCGTTTCTGGCGATTGCGACCTCATTAAATTGTATCTTTCCGTTGGGGCATTAAAGAGGCTCGCTATCCCTGCATTGCAGGCACGGCCGATTCCTCGTGGTGTTGCTAACTAGCTAATCTGCGGATGTTTTTGACCTCCGCAGTGGTCGTTTTTTTGACTAGTGGCTCCATAGCCCTACAATACGGAGGCTATGGACAAACATAAAAACCTCCGGAATCGCACAGACTCAAGCCTCGATATTTCCAATCTGCACACACCTCGAATTACGCCCGGCGTAACACCCGAGGATATCACGGTGGTATTGCGGGAACTCTATGGACTCGAAGCAACGAAGCATCCATCTGAGATCGGAGGCTACTGGGACTTCAATTTCCACGTACTCACTCCAGCCGGAGCTGTTTTGTGTAAGGTGTACACTCACGACTCTCATCGTGACGCTGAGTTCCATGCCGATCTGATGAACACCCTCTCTCGCGAGGGTTTACCCGTATCGGAGGTCTTACGGACGCGGGAAGAGCAAACCGTTTGCTCTGTCGCTAGCATGCCGTGCATCGTTCAGCGTTGGCTTCCAGGAATATCAATGTCTGAGCTCCCGATAACAAATGAGAGGATTTACGAACTCGGTAAAACCCTCGCCCAGATCCATAATGCTTCGGACGGACGACGTTTTGCGGGCAGCCAAACTAAGATAACAAGTTGGGATCCGCGTCAATGGGAGCTCTTATTTGACCGGTATGAGGCATCTGTTCATCGATTCTCGCCGTATGCTCGGAAGCACCTCGATGTGCTGCATAGGAAGACTTTATTTCTTCGGGACGAATTGAACAGTCTTCCGCAGGGCATCATTCACGGTGATTACCATCCCGGAAATGTACTGGGATTTAAAGAGGGCATCTGTGGCGTAGTCGATTTTAGCGAGGCGACGCACTCGTGGATTGTAGGAGACCTAGGGATCTGTCTGAGTTACCTGATGGAAGAGCAAGAGACACGGTTTCATAGGGCCGCGCATTTTTTGACGGGATACTGCCAAGAGGCGCCGCTCGCGCGAACGGAGCTAGCACTTCTGCCGATCATGATTCAGCTCCGTGCTGCAACTCGGGCGATTGAGAGCAAGCTCGATGGCGGGGTTGCTGAGCGATCAGAGATCGAGCTTATTGAATACTTCAACCAGGATCTCGTCGAAGCTAAGTGGCTGAGAGTCTTCTGCAGTTAAACTTCTGCTTGAACTCCGGAAAGAGGGGATTGTGCGACTTCTCCTCTGCCACGGTCGTCATCGGCCCGTGTCCAGGACAGATAATAGTCGCGTCAGGTAACGAAAAGATCGCGGTTCGGTTAGTATCAAGTGCTTCAGCCCATGCATTGGGCGATCCACCCATACTGCCAGCGAATAATGCATCTCCGACAATTGCGATTGGGTTAGTAAGACCCCCTACAACGTAGGTAACTCCCCCTCGGGTGTGTCCGGTCGTTTGACGAGTAGAAATAGTCAGCGCTCCAACTTCAAACCTATCTCCGTATGCTATGGGTTTTGTGCCACTAACGTGGTCTTTCTCCGAGGAGTATGCAGGTGCCTTGGTATACTCAAGTAGGGAGCTTAAATCAGTAATGTGGTCTCGGTGAGCATGGGTAAGAAATATCGAAGAGACGCGTAGTGAGTGCTCGCTCATAAGCCGTAGGAGGGGCTCGCAGGTTGCTCCCGTATCGAAGATTGCTGCCGACTGAGATGCAGGGTCCCATACTAAGTATGAATTTACCGACATCCCGTGGAAGTGGGTAGAACACTGCTGGAGTCCAGCCATAGAGACCGGCTTTGGGTGCCATGAGCCAGTAGCAATCTCAAGAAGCGAGGTTGAATCGAGGTTTAGAAGGGGCGCCACGGCAGTGAGGTGCTCGTGCTTCACGACCCCTGATTTTAAAGCGGAGAGTGCCGGAAGTGGGATCCCAGCGCACCTTGCAAGCTCGTCATCCCCGATACTCAATCCGGCCTGAGCCTTGTTGATGATGTCGGTGTAGTTGTCTTCAAGCTGGGTCATAGCTGCACACGGTGGATCTGCCAGGAGATAAGGACTCTAGACTAGGCGTTCCTTTTTGAACACCATAAAGGTGAGATCAAAGATTCCCCGCTAAGCATTTGCCGCCGAAAAACAGCCCGGAGCCTAGCGAGCGGTTAGTGGCGTAGCTCGCGGCTCCGGATGGGGAACTCCCTCTCGGATTAGCACCGAGAAATTGGGGTCATCTGCAAACTTTTTGGCACGTTCATTCACGAGCGACCGCGACATGATGTCTTCAAGTGACATACCCGGCATCAGGGTTTCGGTCTCATAGAGATACTCCGGCACGTATCCGCTCAGGAGGATCTTCCAGTTATAGGTTGCGAGGCCTCCAAATGACTTAACCTGATCGAGTACCTGTGTTGTGCAGTTAGTTGTCAGGGTGTTGTAAAACCTAGGGGTAGATTGCAGCTTATTGATACGGTTGATGTATTCAAGGAAGAGCTTTCGTCCGTTCTGGAGGGCCATGCGGGTACGCAGTAGATAGACCCGCTCCTCAGGAACTCTGTGCGATGTGCGAACTCCGATGAGGTCGCGCTCGTCTGCAACGATGTAGGTTACTTCGTAGTTGCGGAAGAATCCCTTGACGGCTGAGTACTCCTCGCCAACTTCTTTGCGGGTTTCAATTGAGAAAGCGATAAAGTCTCGGTTATTGAAGCCAAAACTAACCATGAGATGCGCAATTGGTTTTCCGGCCCAGTAGACAACAAGCATGTCAACTTCAGTCAGCTCGCTCACCTTAAAGGTTCGTGTGTCATAGATCGGGTCAAAATCGCTCTCCGTCCGATATCTGAAGTTTCGGACGTTGTGAATCGTAACGTCATCGCCGTTAACTTCAGCCCACGGTGCATTCTTAACCTCGGGAACCCAGTTACGCTCGTTTGATGGCTTAATGCCGGCCCACAACATACCCCCAGCACAGAAGATACCCACAGTAACTATCCGTAGAAATCTGCGCTGCTTCCACCTAAACAGGGACAGAAGCAGAACCAGGCTGGTTGCCAGGGCGGCCGGAGTCCTCCAGGGGTCAGGCAGGGCAGGCGAAAGAGCGAGGGTAAGGGTAATCCATAGACCAACCACCAACACAAGCAGGAACCAGAATGTTTGGACGAGAAAGTTCCGCATCGATGTCACCGTGCTGAGACTGCCGCGCGAGACCTCGGTTTCGCGTGTGACATCATCTCGGTGTGAAGTCGTAGGATACGCCGAATCTCTAGTAGTGCCTGCGGATCTGCATGCGCTGTGTGGTCGGCGGCGACGATAAGCTCTGATTGCGCCCCCTCGACATGAGAACTGCGATACGGCACAACTCCGTCTGAGCTCTCAGGGGTGTCTCCTTTACCACGATCGCCAATAATGGAGTGGAATGGAATACTCGGAGAGATCTCGGTCTTGGACAAACCCTGGAGAGTTGGACTCTTCTCAGACAGCCCACTGATGCTGGAGGCTTGGCCTGCATCGAAGGCGGTTTGGAGGTCAGGACGTAGGACGTTGCGCGCCTCGCGTGCCACCTGCACCGTTTTCTGCATGATAGTCTTGGGGAGTGATAGGAGGGACCTACCGATGGCTCCAATCCAGTTGTCAGCTATCGAGCTGCCACGGTGCGGAACAGCGACGAAGATAACCCGATTGACATACGGCTTCGGCTGGAAATCGAGATACGCGCGAACTGCATTCGCCGTATCCTTGTCGAGCTTTAAGATTCGCTTCGGGTCTTCAAGGAAGTACTCCATTAAAGGCGTACTATCAACAACAGCGGTCCGTGTGAGCAATCCACCCATACTGTGACCGATTATCACCATGCCGGTACCCTTTGAACCGTTTACATGGTGAGCGGTGCGATAGGCTTGGAGCTCATCAAGCCTTCTGCGGAAGGTCTTGGCGTTCTCAAGGATCGGCAGGTTGGTCGGATAGAGGTAATGCCAGACCTTAAAATGCTTGCGAATGACGGGATCTCCCATTAGCTCGTTGTGAACATCAAGCCAGGTCAGCGGATTCGAAAACAGGCCGTGTACCGTGATAAGGGGGATCTTTCCATCATCGTAGGGCTCCAGTGTATAAAACCCGGTATTCTGAAGGAGTTCCTCGTTGCCTTGTATAGCATCAAAAAGCCCATCCCACCCGGTCATCCCTGTTTTATCAACAACCGCGGCAAGGGGCGCAGTGAAATCTGCTGCGAGGGGAAGCGGCCCTTCCGGAGACTCGTAGGACTCCGTTGTTAACGAGTTCATGAGGTCAAATGTCGCCGAACATTGAGCCCCCTGACAACCTTTAGCGGGAAAGCGTACGACTGCGGTAAGAGGGAGGCAGGTTCCCACTCGGGGGAGGTACTCTTCGAGTCCATCGCCCTCACGTCGTTTGCGACATGCCACGAGGCTTACGCCGATCCCTTCCCGCCGGTGGCGATTAGTTAGGCCTTCAAGGCCGATAGACGATGCTGGGGTGATAGAGGTGTATTCCGTTGGATCTTCAACGTTAGTACCCTCAGAGACCTTCAGAGTAAAGGTTCTACCAAGGCCTGATTCAAACGGCGGCAAGGCGTCGTGATGCCATTTCTTATCCGCAAGGTAGCCGGTTATACCGCGAACTGACCGATCGTAGAACACCTTGAAGCTGTCACACCGCACGTCAAGCGGCTTTGAACACGATTTGAGGAAGAAGCCTTGAAACGCTAGGTCGGCAGCGTGGAGATAGAGAGCGACGGCTTTTTCAGGTTGTTTTTTCTCAAGTAGTTGAGCACGCCCGATCGCTATCTCACTCTCGATGTAGGCCCTGTCAATCGGGTCGGCGAACTGCTCGAACTGCTTGGCGACGCTTGCGTCGACGCCCTCCTCAAGCACCTCTTTCTGAGTAAGCCCCGCCATACGAACTGCTTGCAGGGACACGGGGCTTAGCTTAGGCGATGAGATAATGTCCTGGCGGAACTCGCGTAGGGTGTCGGCGGGGTCAACGACGGAGAGACGAACGGTTGAGCAGGCGTTAAGGGCCACGGCACACACGAGTGCTAAGGTTATCGATTTAATCATAGCGTATCTTGCTCCTCACGTAAGCGCTTCACCCAGGAGTCACATTAGACACCACCCTACTAGTTCTTGAGCTTTCCCAATCTAATTCGCTTGAGGTACGTTGGCTAGATGTAAACCCAGGCTCATTCATTTTTGAAAAACTGAATGAGAATAGCCGGGCGAGCGCAATCTTGGCGTAGCCAACTTGCGCCGTGGAGGGCAACCAACGCCTATGTGCCGAGGGTGTGAAATTTCAATCTCATGATGGACTCTAGCAGGGTGGTGAGAAAAGACCTCCTGTTGCGCATTTCGATAGTTTGACTGCAACTTCGTTGGAGCCCCCGAAAAAATATTCAACGTATCTCGGAGGATGTGCTCCTGGTTTTTTCGTAGTCTCCGTCTTGTTTCGTCAAAACTCTCAAAATGCTCACAACGGTAGCTTTTTTCACCACCCTGCTAGCTCTGGGGGTGCCGCTTGATGGTAGCCAAGAAGCTGAAGGATCACTGCCCCAGCATCAGCACCTTGTTCATAGCACCTCCCAGCAGGAACAAGGCATTCGATAGGACGATTTTCTTTAATAATCGCCACACGCGTTTGATAAGGTTACGATTCGGAGAGAAAGCGGGGGCAAATATGAGGCTCATCGGGGAATCAAGTGGGTGCCAAAAACTGCTGATAGGGCATACCCCATTGTTTTGAGCGATACATCCGGTATTTCCGCGTGAACGTGCGCATAAACGTGAGCGTAAACGTACCCGATCTAGCAACGTTCTACCCCGCCGATCAATATCGAGTAGTATGCTGGATTACGAAAAATTGGATGTGTACCGCATTGCTCAGGAGTTCGTCGTCACTACCCCCTCTATCTGGCTGTTGAGGCGTTGAGCTGCTTACAAGACGACTGTTAAACCGCACCATCGGACTCACGCGTCTCCAGTTTATTACATACTCACCACTCTAAGCTGAGCGATATCGTACTCCAGATTCTCTGCCCGAACTCGCTTGGTCGGTGTGTAGGCCGGATTCACCTCTTGCATGCGGAGCTGCTCCGCGATGAGAGCCTGCCGCGCATCACAAAGCCACTCCGCGAAGGAGCCGAGCGCTTCGACGACAAGGCGATACTCGATTGCACGGTCATGATTCGGGCGCGTGTGAGGAACAACCGACAAGCAAAACCCGTAGCGTTCAGAGAGATCTCCTGCAAGATCCTCAAGCACCGAGAGTTTCCGATAGACCCGCCCCTCGAACATAACCTGAAGGGTAAGATTCATCGAATCCTCTATCTGCAGCCGTAGGAGTGGATCGTTAAGGGCCTCTTCAAAGGATCCGTAATTCTTGGGCTCCGAACTTCGCACCTCGGGGTTGGTGGCTGAAAATCGAGCCACCTCTGTTCTCCACTGTTGGGCGGGCGGAAAACCCACCAGGCCGGCCACCTCTGCTCGGCGTGTATTAGTGTAAATTGTTGTTTCCGGTCCGAGATAAACGAAGGGAGTGAATGTATCGTCTTGCTTCGCCAAGCTACCTATCTGCTCGTCGAGGATTACATCCTCACCGCAGGAGCGCCATGAATCAAATCCTCCACTCTGCACGTAAGCGGTGAGCCAGGTGGTGGCATGCGGGCCTCCGCAGGGAGTCTTCCCAGAACCGGTGCGGATGTCGATCAGGTGGTGGTAGAGGTCGTATCCGAACAGTAGCAGCGGATCTTCAATCAACGCGTCCGGAGTTGCCCGAAGCCTTCCAAAAAAATTAAGAGTGCGAGGTTTTTTTTCGCTGTACTGCAATAGTGACTCAATAAAGGTGGGCTCGACAAAATCCATGTCAGCATCGGCGCGCATGAGGAGATGGTTGGGGAATTCCGGCCCCCGCTGTCGGTAACGCTCGATTGCAATAGAATGTAGAACAGCACGGATATGACCGATTGACGAAACACCCTGAAGCACCGGAGCCGCGCATGTATGTACCGGGAGGCCCCGAGATATCACGCGATCAACCTCTGCAAAGAAGGGCGCACAGCGCCGAGCGAAAGCTGCGTCTAGCCCGTCGACTCCCTGCGGTTGGCTTTCAGTTTCATATGGATCGTTGATGAGGAGAGCGACCTCAAAGCGCTCCTTGTCACATGTCTGATGACAGATATTAGCAAGCGTTCTTGCAAGGGTCTCGACCTTCTCCTCGCTCGTTACAGGGATGCATATCGTAAGCGCGCACCGCGGATGCATCGGGTCCATCTTGGATGCAATCACCTTACAAGCATCTGCATCCCCAGGAGTAAGACGACTGAGGTGACGAGTTGCAGCTGCAAAGGGATGCTCGTCCGGATCCAGTTTGGTCAGCCAGGATTCAGGGTTCAGGGGGAGCTCGCAATGTTCTCCCTGTCGAAGGAGCGTCCGGCCACTGGCAGGATCGCGCTCAATGGTAATTCCTATCTGCTCGATCGCTCGAAGCTGTAGTGCTGTAGAGGGGTCACTCGTTGCACGCGCCAGAAGCTGAGAGATCGTTGTGTCGAACGCGGGAATGAGAGGATCTATTGAAGTGCGAGTTCGCGTTGAGCTCAAGGTCATCTCTGAGAGGGAGCGCGGGGCGTTCTCCGGTTGGTTGGCCTTATCTGTATCTTGAGAGTTGTGAAGCATTCGTTGAGCCGGTACTTGTGGCGGGTTTTCGCGAGATTCTAGCGTTGTTTTTGCGGCTAATAAACCCTCGGTATCCTAAGCAAAAATGCGAGATTGCCGCTTTGAGCCGAATGCGCCCGACCAACCCGACTCATAGCCGTTAGAACAAACAGATCCGGACACCAGCGCGCCCCCTCGCCTAGGTGAATAAGCGAGGCGTCTAGTCTAGGATACCATTTGTTATCTTTATTTTCGGTTGGGTAGAGGCTGTGTCGTTGGAGGCAGCACTTGGGGCTCTTGCGTGGGCTCGGAGTGCTGCTTTCAGCGATGAAAGTTGGCAGAGGAATTCAGCGAGTTAAGAGAGATTCGAAGATTCGATCTCGCTCGTTGGAAACCATCCGACAACATGCAACAAGAGAGACAAAAAAGACCTACAGAGCAGGGACCCCTCCTGCTACCGCAAAAAATGTATGACATGACGAGCCAGACAGTAATGCTCTGGCCCGGCATATCAGCGTTCTCCCGAGCCGTCAAAAAGCTCCGGGGAATCACCTGGAACACCAACAAATCCGTGCAGGAACGGTGGCTCAAACACTTCGAGCGGAGCTCCCCGGACCTTCACAGGTTCGAGGAGAACGAACTCGTGAGCGCCTCCGGGACTGATGCTGATGAGATCAACCGTTTTCTCGCAGACCGCGGGTTTCCGGACGTTCAGCTAACACCGTGGGCACATAACGGAAGGCAGTTCGGCTTTGCGGCCGTTCAGCAGCTCCGTCTGGAATGGTTGGAGAGTGGAATCGGAACCTCGGTCGAACGGGGCCGGGACTTCAAGGCGATTCACCTGATGCAGGGCGCGCATCCGCGCTTCTGGCAGGTTGAGGGCTTTGACAAGCCGGTCGTGGAGATCCCTCTCAAAGGGAACCTCGACTCTGTGCTTATAACCGAACACGGGGCAACTCGAGGATTCGAACTTCTCGACCTCGGATCTAACCTCAGTGCAGAGGTGAGCAATCACCGGGGTAAGCCGCTTTCTTACAAGGAAGTCGTGATGCCGGAGGCATATTTGGTGCGCAAGCCGAATATGTCCTGGATGGTGGGGATGGGGATTGTTACCGAGGCCGACGAGTGGAGGGTGGCGCAAGCTATCCAGGCTGACCGGTTCAGCATGGATACCAAGGGAGTCAAAGCCGAATCTGCCTTCGCAGGTGCGGCCTCTCTCAGGGTGAGCCTGCAACTCCCCAAACCCGTCCTTGTCATCGACAACCCATTCGTTGCCGTGGTTGTGAGGAAGGATGTGAGCCTGCCACTTGCAGTGGCCTGGCTCAACACTGACTCGTGGGTTCGTTGCTGAGGACAGCCTCTACGAGCCCCCGACCTCGTTCTAACAAAACAGGTCGGGGGCAAAGTGGAAGGTTTTTAGAGGGGGATGGTTGGAAGAGTGTGTCCCCACACGGTTTGTTCACAAAAGAACACTCTTCCAATTTCTCTCGCTCTCGCGAAATAATAACGATTACTGATACCGCTGCCACTCCGGTTCGGTAGCAAAGATCCACCGATAGTATTCTTGGTGAATCAGTTTCCGCGCTGCAGCCTCATCGACAATTATCGTACAACGCGGATGAAGCTGAAGAGCTGTTGCGGAGATGAGCGAGGTAATCGGACCCTCAACCGCCTTCGACAAGATCTCAGCTTTCGCAGCCCCAGTAACAAGCATGAGACACCGCTTGCTCTCAAGGATAGTTCCAACACCGACCGTTATTGCGCGCTCCGGAACTTTATCCTCGCCGCCGAAGTAGATTCCGTTCTGCCTTCTGGTTTCAGGTGTCAGTGCCTTCGCTCGGGTGCGCGAGGCGAGCGAAGATAGCGGCTCATTAAATCCTATGTGACCGATCTGGCCCAATCCTAAAAGCTGAAGATCAATACCGCCGCTACTTTTAATGAGCGACTCGTAATGAAATGACTCAGCATCCGGATCGGCAGTATTGCCGCGCGGAAGATGCGTGCGGGATCGATCGATTGCGATCTTACTAAAGAGGTGCTGCTCCATGTAGTAACGATACGAGTGCGGATCCTCTGGCGAGAGCCCGATGTACTCGTCAAGATTGAAGGTCGTGATATGGGAGATATCTACGTCTTGGGCGGAGAGCTTCGATGCCAAACGTGCATAGACCCCCTCCATCGTTCCGCCCGTTGCAAGCCCAAGTACAAGCCGCGGGTTCGCAATAATGGCGTCCAGAATGAGGCGTGCAGTGAGTTCAGATGCTGCCTCGGCAGATGGTCGAATGATTACTTCCATAATGCTCCTGCGAAGGTGGCTCCCATCACCGGGACGGAGACCTCGTATGTTTTCGAAATTGGAAAAGGGCGTACAAGTGTGACCTTACCTCGAACCGAGCGCCGCTCCAAAAGAGAGCAGAATGACGACTCAAGGCTCTCAAAGTAGCCGGGGAGGTGGCGTGCCATGGCACTATCGAGTGACACGCTGCAGTCAGTGAGCCCCGAGTCAATCTGGTTGAAAAGCGAGAAATAGCAGAGAGCCGCAGCCGCAACACCACCTCGACGAGCGATCGCTGTGGTAAGTTGGTGAAGTGTCTCTCGGGCGCTCGACGATCCATCAACGAACTTGGCGACTTCCGGCCGCAGTGGCCCGTTTGTTAGAATCGCACTCAGATCGCGAGTTGAGAGCAATTCCTGGTTCTCGCGTATCGCATCAGCGAGTGCTGCGAGCGCAGAGCTTCCACTCTGGCGCGCAAGCACTATGTGCTCTCCGAGTACGCCGGGAAGCCACTTGCCGGAGAAGAGGTCCTCGAATGCAACAGGGTTTTTGGTGTGCTCTGCCCGTGCGAGATCACCATCCGACAGGTGTAGCGCCGGAACCTTGAAGAGGCCACCGATCTCTGTGTTGAAGATGAGATCACGATCAGAATCGCTGGTTCCTACGTCTGTGCAGTTGCCACCTGATGAAGCGACAACGCCCGCATGCGCTCCCGGAAGAGCAGTTAAGGTAAACGCAGTATCATTACCGATCAGAAACACAGCTGGTGTAAACCCAACCGCAGCAAGGGCTCCCTGAAAGAGTGCTCCGAGATCGAACCCGTCGTAGAGCCCCTCAGTAAACCACTCGCCCTTGCGATAACTGCCACCTGAGTTAACACCAACAACGAGACCTGTGACCCCTTGAAGCGCCCCGGACTCCAACGGTTTTGTCTGGAGCTGGTTCGACCACACGATGCTGACACTGGTAACAAAGGAGAGGGCGATACCCTGCGCCTTGATCGATTTGCGAAGTGCCTGTGCAAGGTGCGTGGCACAGGTGACGATCGGAAGCTCTCCACGCGCGCAAGAGCCGAGCTCCTTATTGTCTATATCGAAGAGAACCTGCCAGCGCGTCTCACCGGTAGGATGAAACAGGGCCAGCGCCGCTTTGGTATGAGTGCCCCCTATGTCGAGCGCTAGACTCGCCCCTGCGGCACTAACGGAACGACCCGCATCACTTCTCCTGATATAGGTGGGGTCCTGAAGACAGTGTGCATACGACCGCCCCGAGCGGGCATCTCGGAGATACTCCTCACCAAGAGAGATGAATTCCTGGAGGTGGTTCTCAAGTTTCTGTAATCCGAAATCAGCTTTCATGCTAGTCTCCGGGGGTTTACACTAGCGCAGAAAGATGCGTTTTCCTAGCGAGGTCGTATGTCACAATCGTCCGCAGTTTGCGTCCTTCGAGAAACCTGTCAAATGTCCGCCGGGGATGGGGTATTTTTTCAGCGAAAGGACACGGGAGAGCGGCGAATCTCAACGGCAGGTGGCTCCTTTGGTGACGTGTTTTCGGATTGGCAGCCTGGAAAAGAGTCGTTCCTTTTCTTCGCGCCTCACGACGATGATCCTGCTATCAGTGTTGGGCTTATCATCCGCCAGGCCAAGCACGAGGGGATCCCTGTTCGGATAGTGGTAGTTACCGATGGACGGAACGGGTACGTTACCCTGCGCGATCGAGCTACGATCGTTGAGCGTAGAGTAGAGGAGACTCTCGCCTCGTACGCGATCTTAGGGGTTCCTGAGTCCGAGATATCGTTCCTGAATTTTCCGGACGGGGGCTTGCAGAACTATATGGGACGCCGCGTTGGTGAAGCGGGAGACCCACGGGACGAGCAGGGCTACACGGGGTTAGAAAATCACTTCGTTCGAGAGCTCAGGCGACGCACGATTGTGAACGGGCAGGCGGTCGCCCCGACTCGTGTATTCGTCCCGAGCGCCGCGGATTATCACCAGGACCATGTTGCCGTTGCGCAAGAGGTCCCGATCTCACTCTTCCACGCACTGGGCGGCGTTTGGCCGGAGTGTGGCGAAAAGATCGAACGGGCTCCGTTTCTGTACTGGCACTGCGTGTATTGCAAGCTTCCCGATAATCGCACACCAAACATCAGGATTACCGGTAGCAAGGCAGCCTTTCAAGACAAGATGCGCTCGGTTGAGGCATACAACTCGCAGGGTCAGATCGCCTCTGTTATGGAGGAGCTTCGAAAAGCTCCTCCCGTGGAGTACCTCTTGGAAGAGAGTTTTTCACTCTACAAGCCTGGGGTGTACGACAAATACTTTGAATAGGAACTAGCCCGTATTTTTCACGAAGCTCGCTACGCTCGCCGAGAAAAATGGTCGAAAACAGGCCATTCTTGGCCTGTTTTCTTATCGCCTGCTATTTGTGTGGGACCCAAAGTGCCCACACAAACTGTAGGCTCCAAATTCCCACGCTACGCATCGGAATTTGCAAGTGCATCCATGCACTTGCTAGCCCGAACATCGCACGTGCGTGCAATATTCGGGCTAGTTGTTGCTTTCAGCGAAACTGCGGATGTTTCTCGACCCGCTCTCTCGCATCGGTAGGGGCAGCTCCGATCGGCCCCTGGGCATCGCTCCGCTTCCAGCGCGATAACCACGCCGCATCGAGAAGATGTTCTGCCAGCCCTTGGGCTACGGCTGCAGGTGAATATGCTACTGTAGTATCGATCTTGGGGCCCGTTGCGTACCCTCGACCAACGAACCAGCCCGCCATTACCATCGTTGCGCGCACTGCAGTTGATGCTGAGTACGTATAGAGTCGGGTAGCTTGGCCATCCGTAGCAGCAAGCACACGTTCAAAGGCATACAAGGACCAGAGATCCGGATTTGCCTTGTACGAGAACGGATCGTACCAGATCAGGTCAGGGACTGGAGCCTCTGCAATCCTCTCCAGAAAATCACCATCAAGGAGATTCCAGTGAATTGGAAGCTCCGAGCTTCGCCACTCCTTCGTTTCGAGTAGCCGAGCAGGAGCGGGGTGGCAGGCGTGGGGAAAATACTTTGAATTTGAGGCTGCGAGACGGAGCGGATCGAGATCATTCTCAAAACTTACGAGCATAAGCTCCCGCTGTATGTCATTTCGGGCCTCCAGAGTTTCGATGCACGCCATCGCATTCGTTGCGGCACCGAGCCCAACGTCCCAGATCACAAGCGGTTTGCCTGGCGTTGAAACGAGAGCAGAAATCTTGGGTTGCTCGATGTATAACCGAAAGGCCTCCTCGGCGGGGTTGTTCACCGAGTGCATAGTCTCGCCGGAGAGTGCGTGACGGACAGCCCCGTGGCCATCTGCACGCACTACAACTTCGTACGCACCGAGGCGCAAGGTAGTGTCTGACATGGACCCTAGCTACGGAAACGGTTATGGTTTCGCCGAATCAAGATTTGGAAGGGGTGGCAGCTGAAGAGCTTCCGCAGAAGGCTCGCTCTTCGTGATTGCCGCAGGTTCTGCTTCCGGCCTCGAACTTGGCATCGCCCGATCTACTCCGGCAGCAACCAAGCCAGCAAGAGCGACCCCGGCTACACCCAAAAGAGATCCAACAGAAACCTGTCGTCCTATTTCGTCTAGTCGGCCGTGACTTGCCGTGTTTACTGGTGCAGTACCACATAAATTATCCATAGACCTCAACGCCTCCGGCTTTTTAATTTCTCGCCAGATTACCACGGGCCGAGGTTACTCCCAATGGGATTTTGTTGTTCGAATGCTCAGAACGGGATTTACGCTGTCACAACAGCCAGATCCGAGAACGGATAGCTCTGATCGCGTATACGTCGACTATATGCCGTTACGTGCAGCGACTCTATGTAGTCCCCAAAGCGCTGCCACACCTCACTAGAGAACCTATGCAGCGCATCGGCGCCCTCAACCAGAACAGTAAACTGAAAATCCCAGGTACCAAGACATCCGGCCACGGCACAGCACAGCTGCGATCGGCGGCCGAACTCAACGAGCGCATCAACAAGAGCAGCATCAATCCGGTTAAGGGTAACGGACACCTCGGTGGGAGGGACCCCGAGACCCTCCCAATTGATGACGTAGCCACAGCTGTTGATCACGCGCTTGGCATGCAGCACAGCGACGCGATCGTCCACGAGGGAGAGAGGCTTGGCAAGGCCCTCGGCCATCTCTTGGTGCGACACTATTGGATTGAGGGCTTTACGCTTCAAGATCTCGTGGTCGAGATCGTCGATAGAGACCTGAGGTGCTGCGGGAGGGTACACGATCGCGTCACTATTTGATGCCGTTGCCCCTGACTTAAGGGGCCAGACGGTGAGAAGGTAGCGCTCTACAAACGCCTTGCGGTGCCACGGCAGCCGCATCTTCTCGGAGATGTCGCCGTAAATCAGCAACGCTTGGGAGATATCCTTCGCGAGGACGGTGCAGACGAAGTGGAATGACCCGGAGAGCTCAACCAGGGCGGAGACGTATGGATGCTTTCGGACAACTCCGATCGCTTCTTCGATCTCGGATGGCGGGGCAGGCTTGAAGGAGAAATAAGCAACGTAGGACTTGAAACCAAGCACCCCAACGTTTACGGAGCAGCGCGGAATGAGGATGCCGCGATCCAAGAGCCCCTCTAATCCATACTGCGCTGCATGTCGCGCCCGGGCCTCTGCGCTTGCAAAGGCTGCAACCGACCCAACAGCATCGCCGTGCAGCTTGGC
The DNA here is from genome assembly GCA_044344945.1 of Bdellovibrionota bacterium. Lineage (GTDB taxonomy): Bacteria > Bdellovibrionota_C > UBA2361 > UBA2361 > OMII01 > OMII01. Next base: position 20,104 of record JBIJBZ010000014.1, read on the forward strand.
AAGAAGGGCGCGATCGTAGTCCGTCAGGGTCATAAGGAAGATACTATCATCTGAGCTGTGCCTGGGCAGCACGGTTTTTTACGGTAGTGGGCTGACAGCGAAAGGGGAGGAAGTTGCTACCGGCCACTCCCCGCCTTTTCTGAGGTGTTGCCCCAAAGCCAAATTAGCTAGACTAGCGGCGTATGACAGCTCCCCACACTGACTCCGCATATTGGATCTCGCAGTTGCAACTTATTCAACACCCAGAAGGGGGATACTACCGCGAGGTGTATCGCTCCGCTGAAGCGATTTCGGCCGGGTCGTTACCATCACGATTTGATGGTGCACGGAGCTTCTCGACCAGCATCTATTACCTTCTCGAATCCGGTGACTTCTCTGCGTTTCATCGCATCAAGTCTGACGAGGTGTGGCATTTCTATGGTGGAGATCCGCTTGAGTTGCATATCCTCTCTGGCTCTGAATATCAGATGGTACTAATCGGCCGAGATCTGCATGCTGGTCACCATCTGCAGTACGTCGTCCCTCATGGAGCCTGGTTCGCCTCTCGACCGGCAGCGGGAAGTAGCTATTGCCTGCTTGGCTGCACGGTGAGCCCGGGCTTTGATTTTGCGGATTTTCAGATGGGATCGGTCCATGAGGTCTGTGGGGCTCGAGCGGATATCGTTGATCTACTACGAGAGTTGTGTCGCAGTTAGCCCTCTCAGGTTTTCTCGCTCCCAAATCTTTTTTGCCCGGCTGTGCCGAGACCTTAGATACACCGCTACCTTTTCGGGAAGCCTCACGAAGTTCTACCCTCGCGTTGGTGCCCGCACTCGAAGAAACCCTTGAGAGGAGTTCCTTTTTTATTTTTGGTACACGTTTCGATCCGGCGCATATCTCAGCGCCCGAGTTTTATACAGAGGATATGCTTGATAAATCGCTCCTGGTGACTACTCCAGCGAGGATTTCTCGTTCTCAATCAAACTTTCGAGAGCGCTGTACTAAGATGAGGTGTAAGCTTGAAGCTGTTTCATACTTAGACGAGCTGCTTCTCTCTATCTCGACCTCCTGCATTTTCAAGGTCGCGACTACGAGGGGTGCCGCATGATCAGTTCACGGTGCGTGCCACTGAACAGATAATCTACTCTGAATCCGTCGAATGCCATCCCTTAGAGACAGATGCGACTTTGTCGAAGCTAGGTTATCGACGGGGGGTTTGGTTGAGAAGATACGGTTTCGTGATTGTCTGGTCCTCAAACAGAACCTGGAGCCCCTGCACGATCACGGGCTCGTATTGAACGCGCCGAACCAACCCTTCCTTGACTCGCCCTAACTGGGCGCCGAGCAGCGTTGCTGTATCCTCTGCAGTAAAACCGGAATCGGCTGCTTCATAGATCTGACTGAGGCGATAGTAATCGGTGTGGCGAGTCGAAGGTTTGGTTGGCTTGTAGCAAGGGATCCGACGGCCGATAAATGACTCAATACTCCGCACCGAAAAGCCCAATCCTACACATGCATCGAATTTCGGCGCAAAGTTTTGGTAATTCACCCTCGGCGCGCTGCGGCGAAATTCGAGCAGGTCCGGGAAGGGTGAGCGCTGCATGAGCTCATAGAGCTGGGAGTAGCTCATGTCGAGTGACTGTGCAACCTGAGTTGGGGAGAGCCCTTGAGCGCGGCCAAGCTCCATTCCCTTATAGACCTCGATGAGCCTCGCCAGTGGCGTTCGTGTAGCACCATGAAGGAAGTGGGCTATCGCCTGCTGCTGCGCGGGCGGAGCCAGAGACATGGCACGCTTTGTGAAAACCGTCAGCAGGTCTCTCCGTGCGCGGGAGAAATCATCGAGAGCAGATCCCAATACGGCCTCCCTGCGCGCGGCCCTGCGGACTTTGAGGCGCTCGGTAAGATTTCGAGCTGCTATCTGCTGGCGAGCGAACTCTCGAGTCCCCCCTTCGAAAACACCCCGCGCTATCGATTCGAGCGATTCGCCTCGCTCGACGTGCAGCATAAGCCTCTCTGAATCGTACCAGGGAGTGAGGCTCGTATAGAGTATTGGGGCGCGATCTGGGTGGTGCTCCTCAAAACGTGGCTCTTGATGAAACAACCCCCACAGCGCTAGTGGTGTCACGGAGAGCTTTTCGCACATCAACTCAATCGACCGCTCACCGTGAGAGAGAAGCTCGTTAAGGATAGTGGATCGAAGTCTCGAGCGGGGCATTTCAAGAGTGGACAGCGCGTCATGAATCTGACCGTAGCTCGCAGTGGGTAGCTGCTCATTTATTGCAACGAGCGTTGTTGCGCCCCGCTGAATTGCCAGGTCAACCCGCGCAACGAACGGGTCTGCGAGTGCCTGATTGCGCCGAGCCCAGTCTGGGCGCTGTTTGAGTTCTTCAGCGCGTAGGATCTGCATTCCCTCCGTGGTCTCGAGGTTGGATAGCCACGCTTCATACGCAATACACCGGTCGAGATAACGCTCAGCACTTAAGACCGATGCCGCTGCATATACGAGCTGCAGCTCTCGCGTGGAGTTGCCCCATACGCCTACGGTGAGGGCCGGGGGCTCGTTTTCGGTTCGCACCGGAAAACGCCACCACCCATCACCTTGGTGCGGTGAATTCGGATAGACCTCGCCCTCCCGCCACCCTTTGCGCATTATTGGATACGAGAATGAAGATCCGTAAAGACGGACACAGACCGGCAGGGCAGCCTTTAGCAGTTGCTCAGGGGATCCTCTTGCGCAATTGAGGGAGATCTCCGACTCTCCATGCAAACGAATTTCATAGCGATTAATTATCTGACTGATCGCTTGTCGTAACCCCACAATCTCGTTTATCGAACGCAGGGAGCGTGGCTGGGGAGTGAAAAGAGGTTGGGACACTGAGGGAGCGCGCCCCGCAGCTGATGCGTCAGTAGGTACGTGGCTGGTGTTTTGCTGGTTCGTCGCTCGTGGTTCCACTGGACCGGTATACCGCTTTTCTGCGGTCGTATTCATCAGTGGGGAGAGTTTATTTTACCACCGGGCCAAGGTGTCTTTAGCGATCTCTGTTCGAATTTGTTCTTTTCGGGTCTGGTATGTAGTGGTTAAGAAGCATACTGGGGCGAACGTGCTACTGATGGGTCCACAGCTCGTAATCCCGAACCACCTTCCTCTCAAATCGCCATCCGGCAGCAGTGAGGGCATCCTTGAGCACACTCGGTTTAAGTCGAGGACAGGGAGGACCGAGAATGGTTCTAAAATCAGGTCCCGTATTTATCTCCACTTCTGAGACGGGCATCATAAACCACCGCGACTGGGAGCCGAGCTTCGTCAAGTGTGCGACCCAATCCCCTTCAACCGGGCAAGCGACGTACTCGTAACGAACCTGCCCAAGCCGGCCGGCAATCTCTGCATCAAGACTCATGTGCCTCCCGAGTAGTAGCACCGTCTCCTCACCAACCTTCTCCTTGAGGTCTCGATTGTTATCGTGCTGAGGAAGATAGTTCGGCCAGTATTCGCGCAGCGGAGAGCCGAGCTGAAAGCTATTGACGTCCGCACGTAAGGTCAATAATGCTAGACAGCCTACTATCACCGGAGATACTGCCGCGCGAGCCCCCCAAAGTACGCTGTAAGCGGCCATAATCAGGATGGTAAATCGAGCTCCGACGGGGTTCACCGCTAGTGGTGCCATTTGCATGCACGCAAGCGCTAGGATGCCCACCGCTGTAGCAATCCGATACCCCCTCTTCACAGCCATGACCAACCACGGTAGAAAAACAATTGAGTACGTCAATCCTCGCATCCGTTCCCTGTTGAAGTCTGGCATCACCGTATGCAAAGTACCGGGTAACCTAAAGTATGCCCACACCTGGTCGATTCCTAGCCAGACAACAACAGATTGTTGCTGCGGAACTGGTAGCAGCGCCAAAGGTTCAAGGCTCCACTGGAGAAAATTAACTACCAACGTCTCTCTAATTCCGTACCAACCTCTGCCGATATTCGAGAGCGTGTAGGCATGACCACCTGCAGATATATCCCCAAATATTGCGTAGATAGGCCACATAGAGAGGAATAAAAAGAACACTCCGACTGCAATACCTGCAACTCCTGCAGCAATAGCCTTGGGACTCTTGATGATCCTGAAAAACGAGGGGGCAAATAATACAATCGCTATCAATGGGGCAGCAAACACAGCGTACTGCTTTATGGCGCCACCAAGGCCAACAAGCGCCGGGAAAAGGAAGAGTCTCTTCTCAAGTGAAGAAGTGGTAAGCGCAAACGCCACTGCAGCAATGATGGGATAGATGGCCCCCATGTCGGTACTAACGTCCAACATGCGTAGTCCAACCGTGGGGCATGATAGAAATACTAGACCTGCGAGGATGCTGCCGCGCATTCCAATTCCCAGCGCACGGCTAATCAGAGCCGTTGCAACCGAGGCTCCGATTGTTAGCACCATCGTGGTGTACGCGCCGCCCAACCATCCGCACCCGTTGAGGACTGGAGGTAGTAAGGTTCCGTCCGCGCCGTAGGGGAAGCCCAATTGGTGGTGAATCGGTGTCCAATAGGGGCGAAAATCGCCGTGCCAGAGCCACTGCAAAGCTCTCGGGATGTGATAGTGCATCCCATCGTATCCCGGAGTGCCCCAGGTCCAATCTTTATGCCACTGATAGTGGATCAATTGGAGCGCAGAGAGAATACAGAGGATAACGGGTATGTCGCGCCAGTTTGGTTTATAGCGAATCGCGCGGAGTTCTGAGACTATAGCAGGTAGCTTGTACAGAGCTACGAGGAGCGCGGCGCCAGATGCCACCGCAAAGCAGGCGCGATAGGCTCCGCCGCCAAGTAACCCTAAGTGACCGAGCGTTAGCGACACCAGAAAGAGATAGACCTGGTAGAAAGTCAGACCAGCTACGCAACTCCACATAAGAGGAAAAGGGCGCCCCGCTCGGAAGAATGCGAGCGCACATAACCACGGGAATACCGTCTCAAGTACCGAAAAAAACACACAGGACTGACTCATGGGACCGAGTCTACACCATCATTTATAAATCGGACTAGCCAGGGAATTAACGCCTGCGGGTGCCACACTGTTGTGTTCGAGATCTCTGCGACAAACGCCGATAAGGCACCGATCGCCCCCTCAGAGATCTCCCGGCGCGTTGGTCAGTTCTACGGCCGATATCCGGTAATTGCCACTCCGAACTCGCCGCTCTTCATGGATAAATCACTGGCCTATCCGTTGGGGACTGAATTTGTAATAGGGTATGATACTGCAGAACGGCTGCTTGACGTTCGATTCTACGCGAACCCCGAGCACCTTGCAGGGGCGCTCGCCACGTTTCGTGCCCGTGGGAATCGATTTTATGTCCTCGGTCGTCGCACACAGGGCGGTTATAAAACGATCCTCGATCTACCAGGGTATCAGGCGAACAGGGATCTCTTCACACAGCTCATGGGTCAGATCGACATTAGCGCAACCGCACTTGCGCAGCTCGGCCGATAGCCGAACTATCGCTTACGCTGCATCAACTCGGCGTACCGTAGAGCCGAACAGAGTGCGCACAATCGAAAGGATCTGATCCGGTGTAAATGGCTTTGGAAGGAAGGCATTCATTCCTAGCGCTTGCAGTGAGGCGATATCTGTGGAAGTTGCATGGCCCGACATCACAACGATTGGAAGTGTGGGGTTTCGTCGTCGCACCTCTCGAACGACATCTTCTCCCGAGAGTAGTGGCATACGCAGATCGGTTACCACGAGATCGACCGATGACGACGAAGCGGCGTACTCGATCCCTTCGTGAGGTGAAGCAAAGGTCGTAACCTCAAACTTCATGGCTTGCAGCAGGAGTCCCAGGGCGCGAAGCACCCCCTGGTCGTCGTCAATCAGCACTAGTCGAAGTGGCATCTCCATAACGCTCCCTCCCTCAAGTGACCTCTCCGCAGAGTGCATCGCACCTGAGTTCGCTAACTTAGCTCTCTCCTCTATCTGATGCCGCAGGGAGTAAAAGAATGCTCTGGGAGGGTACTTTTGTCGCACCAAATGATTGGAGAGTTGTTCTGGTTAAAAACGGGTGTTATGCGCTAGAACAGGCGTGCACCCGGCGGCGAGTTCTATCTAGAGCGCCGTGGCGCTGTTTTAGACTCGATTCGATCTTCCTATGGGCTACCCGGCAGTAAAAGATAACCTTCCCCCGATGATGCAGCGCTACCTGGAGTTTAAGGAGCGCTACCCTGATGCCCTCCTGTTCTTCCAGGTCGGAGACTTTTACGAACTCTTCTATGACGATGCGGTCATGGTCGCCAAGTCGCTCAACCTTACCCTGACCTCGCGAGACAAAAACAGCGCTGACCCGATCCCGATGTGTGGTGTACCGCTATCCGTTATCGACGGCTACGTAGATAGGCTACTGCCCCTTGGCTACTCTGTTGCAGTAGTGAGCCAGACCGGTTCAGGACAGGGCGTTGATCGCACCCTTGAGCGTTTCGTTACCCCTGGTATGCGGCTCTTCACGAGCGTCTCGTCAGACTCGCAGGAGAGTTTGATCGCTGCAGTCGCCGTCGATCACGATGGACGCTCAGCTTCCTTGGTTTGCACGGATCCACAGACAGGTATCATCAAGGTTAAAGAGAGCGTTGACACGTCAGCGATTGCGCGTGAACTGGCAGCATGGATGGTGCGTGAAGTGGTTATCCCACGCGCACTCTTTGGTGAGAAGGTAGATCGTCGTTCGTCCTGGGTGCGTAGCATTGAGGGGGCGATCTCTCGCACGGCTCTTCGCTTCCGGCCCGAAGAGACCGGTGCAATCGATGCGGAGCGGATCCTTGAGCAACAGGCAAAGAGTGAGCTTCATGCGCTTGGCCCGACTGGAAAACGAGCCGCACGGCTTCTGCTCGCGTACATCGATGAGATCTCGCTTGGAAATCCACTTCCGATCCATGAGATCTCGCTTCATAGGGGCTCAGGGCTCGTTGCGATTGATGCTGCAACGCGGCGCAATCTTGAATTGGTGCAGAACACTAAGGATGGCTCCGATACGGGAACCCTCTTTGGTTTCTTAAATTCGACCGAGACACCCGGTGGGGCGCGGCTCCTGAAGCAGTGGCTCGTCGCACCGCTTCTTGATTGTACCGAGATCGTCGATCGACAGGTAGGAGTTGGCGAATTGATGGAGCACTACGGCGCCATCGCGACAACCCTGGCTGGTCTGAGCGACCTTGAGCGGCTTGCCGCTCGCGTGCAGTTAAAGATCGCGTCACCAAAGGATCTCGGTGCCATTCGCGACACTCTGGAGCGCGTTCCAGCCCTACAGGATCGCTTGGCTCACTGCGCCTCATCGATCGTTCGCCATGCGGTGGATGGATTGCAGGCGCCGCTTGACCTGCGGAATCTTCTCTCAAGGGCCCTCGTTGATAATCCGCCTCACGTCACAAACGATGGTGGAATGATACGCGAGGGATTCGACCTGGAGCTCGATGAGATCAAGGCGCTGCGCTCAAGCGCCGACGAATGGCGCGCCGCGTTCGAGGCGCGTGAGAAGCAGGCTACGGGTGTAACGAGCCTCAAGGTACGCTCTAACAACGTAATTGGTTTCTTCGTTGAAGTCCCCACCGCTCACGGCGCAAAGATGCCGGAGCACTTCCAGCGTCGGCAGAGCACAGCTAACGCAGAGCGCTTCACCACTCCGGAGCTTAAAAAGCATGAGGACGCAGTGATCACGGCGGTGGATCGCCAGGTGCGGCGAGAGCAGACCCTCTTTACTGATCTACGTAATGATACCCTTGTACATGTCGACACCCTGCGTCGTATAGCTGCGAGCTTGGCCACTCTGGATGTGCTTGCCTCACTGGCGCGCGTTGCGGATATACATCGCTGGACGAAGCCGGCGATCGTTGACTCCTGCGTATTAGATATCCGCAAAGGATGGCATCCGATCATCGAGAAGCTCCTTGGTGGAAGCTTTATCCCGAACTCAGTTGAGTTTGGAGATCCCGAGCCTAGTTGCTTCATCGTAACGGGTCCGAACATGGGTGGTAAGTCGACGTATCTGCGCCAAACCGCCCTTATAACGATTCTTGCGCAGATAGGCTCCTACGTTCCGGCAGAATCAGCGACCGTCGGTGTGGTCGATCGAATCTTTGCCCGACTCGGTGCTGCGGACGACCTTCACGAAGGGGAGTCGACCTTTATGGTTGAGATGCGTGAGGCGGCGCATATCCTAGCAAATGCAACGCCGAAGTCGCTGGTCTTAATCGACGAGTTAGGTCGCGGAACTGCAACGACCGATGGGCAGTCGCTCGCGCAGGCTATCTTGGAGCGCCTTGCATTAGATCTAGGGTGCCGGACTCTCTTTGCAACGCACTACCACGAAATAACCGCGCTTGAGCAGCGGTCGCCACGACTTCGAAACCTCTCAGTCGGTTCCGTCGAAGAGGAGGACCGCGTTGTCTTCACTCATGCGATTCAGTCCGGCCCAGCCCCGCGCTCGTACGGATTAGAGGTGGCAAAGCTCTCCGGCTTACCGCGGGAGGTGTTGCAACGGGCTGCAGAGATTCTCTCGGATCTGTCAGTGAAGGGGTCGAGCCAAAAATCATCGACAGCATCGAGCCGGCAGCAGACGCTCTTTGCTACTGCTTCACAGATTATGAAGGACCCCGCTCTTGAGAAGATGCGAGCAACGATATCCTCTCTTGATCTTGATGGCCTCTCAGCGCGCGAGGCGCTCCAGGTGCTCTACGCCTTGCGGGAGCAGCTCAAAGGGTAGGGACCCCGTTGCGGCAGATCGGTTCCCTCGCTATCGTAGCGGAACAGATGCAACGCTCATACTCTGCACTCGTCCGTATTCTCATAGCGCTTATCCTGGCCTGCGTATCCGGGATCAGCTCCGCCAGCGCCGCTCCGCAGGGGCCAATTACACGCGCGCGGGCTGAATACGTGCGCCTTCGTAACGTCGATCCGACAGGGACAGACGTGGTCTACCGGAAGGAATGGGAGGTTCTCGCCACTGCGATGCGCGGAATCCTTGCATCAAAGCTCCCCGAAGGAGAAAAACTGCGAATTCGGATCGTTGCTGCGGACACCCACCTACGGCTCTACCGCGCCACCCGCCAGAAAACGTACCTCGCTGCGGCGACTGCAGCACTGACACCTCTCGTCACAACCAAGGGCGCTCGCGGCTCTGAAGAAACACCGATCGGAGAAGCATATATCCTGATGGGAGATATTCAGGTCACCAGTGGAGACGCACACGATATCGCTGCTGGGTGGTACTCAAAGGCGCTTACCAGCGGCTCGCCGTGGGCCACAATCGCACAATCTCGTTTGCAAAGTCTGCGAAATGGAACGTATTCAAAATTCATTCCTTCGCGAGATATCGCCACTCCGCGAATCCGCACTGGGTCTGACGAGTCGACTGCGAAGAGCGAGAGACCGATGATCGTTCTCGATCCCGGTCACGGTGGAAGCGACTCCGGAGCCGTCGGTCCTGGCGGAGACAAAGAGAAAGAGATTACCCTCGATATAGCTCGTAGGGTCAAAACCCTCCTCGAGCAGCGCTACAGCTACCGAGTCTCCCTGACCCGAGAGGGCGATGATTTTGTGCCTCTGGCTCGCCGAACCTCGTATGCAAATAAAAAGGAGGCGGTTGCCTTTGTGAGCCTGCACATCAACGCTTCTGCGGCTCACGATGCTGATGGCTTGGAGGTCTACTACCTCGATAATACCAACGACGAAGCGAGTCGAAGGCTCGCGGAGCGGGAGAATGGAATCGCTCACGGGGAGAGCCTTGACGACCTATCGTTTATGCTGAGCGACCTGATTCAGACAGGAAAGCTTGAAGATTCGATAGCTTTGAGTCGATCCGTTGAGGGTGCTATTCGGGTTAAGGTGCTGACGAATCATCGAGATCTTCGCTCTCTTGGGGTAAAGAAAGGTCCGTTTTTTGTCCTCGTCGGAGCGCACATGCCGTGCTCCCTGGTTGAGATGTTTTTCATCGATAACCCGACTGACGCGAAGCGGCTCCGGCAGGAACAATTTCGGGCAGCTCTTGCAGTTGGGATTGCGGATGGAATACGCTCGTTCCTCGACAAGAGGTAGGAAGTCGCATGCTCGATATCATCACTATTCCGGTTTCACTTTTCGCCCAGAACTGTCGGATTGTGGGCTGCACAGTCACAAAACAGGCAGTAATCCTCGATCCAGGCGGCGAGGCCGACCGTATCATAGAGCGCTTCGAGAGGACCGGATATTCGTGCGTTGGCGTATGGTTAACACACTCGCACCTCGATCACTGTGGGGGCGTGAAGCAAATCCTTCAGCAGTATGATGTTCCGCTTCTAGCTCACCCCGTTGAGGAGATGATGCGCAGCCAGGTTGAGCAGGTCGCCGCGATGTACGGTCTTCCGCCGGGCCACTTCGCCAACTGCCCAGAGCCGACCAAGGATGTCCGCGGAGGAGAGACCCTTCCGCTTGGGCAGCATCTGGCGCAGGTGCTCTTTGTCCCGGGCCACTCGCCGGGACATGTTGCATTTTATTTTCGAGAGGATGCCACCCTAATCGGTGGCGATTGCCTCTTCCGAGGCTCCATTGGGCGCACGGATCTTCCCGGAGGTGATCACGAACAGCTCCTTGCAAGCATTCGAAGTTCAATTCTGACTCTGCCCGACGACACTAAGGTCTTAAGTGGTCACGGACCTGACACCACAGTGGGAGCCGAGCGCGATAGCAATCCGTTCTTGGTCTAAAGTAATGCAAGATATCTAGCCGCTGCAGGGGTTTATCGGCTGGTTTACTACCGCCACCAACGCGGCTAACCTATATCCTATGCCATCTAAACCTAGTCGGAAGACCCGCATAGTTCTCGGTGTTACCGGTTCAATCGCATCCTTTAAGAGCGTGGAGCTTGCGCGCTACTTCATGAAGCGCGGATGCGAAGTGCGCGTGGTCATGACCGAATCAGCAACCCGTTTTGTTACCCCGTTAACCTTTGAATCTCTGACCCACAATCCGGTCGCAGTGAGCTTCTGGAACGAATCTCAACCGGGACAGATCGGACACATTCAACTCGCCGATTGGGCTGATTGCGTCGTAATTGCACCAGCCACGGCCGATTGCATCGCAAAGATGGCGTTCGGGATGGGGGAGTCAAGCCTACTTGCGGTTGTTCTCGCCACGAAGGCCCCCGTGGTGGTTGCTCCTGCAATGAACGTGAATATGTATGAGCATCCACAGACGCAGGAGAATATACAGACGTTGCAGAGCCGTGGAGTTACCGTCGTCGAACCGGAGTCGGGCGACCTCGCGTGTGGATGGAAGGGCAAGGGGCGCTTAGCTTCCCTTCGGGAGATCTACCTGCAGACCAGGCGAGCCATCGGCCCGAAAGACCTGCTTGGAAAGCGGGTCCTGATCTCGGCAGGACCAACCCGGGAAGCGATCGACCCCGTTCGATACATCTCGAATCGCTCCTCTGGAAAGATGGGCATAGCGCTCGCAAATGAATTCTTTCGACGTGGCGCCTCAGTAACCCTCATTCACGGCCCACTAGGCATTCCGCTCTCTGTCTCGCAGGAAGTTGCGTGCATCCCCGTGACCTCTGCGGCTGAAATGTCGGAGGCAATTCAAGGGCGAGTATTCGAGTCGGGCAGAGGGTATCAGTTCGATATCGTGATTATGGCAGCTGCAGTTGCCGATTATCGACCAGCTGCGGTTGCCACCTCAAAGATTAAGAAGTCGAGTGCAGACACCTCTATATCATTGGAATGTAACGAAGATATCTTGCGCTCACTGGGCACGCGTCGCGGGAACTCAGGTGTGCCGCTCTTAGTCGGCTTCGCCGTTGAAACAGGGACACCGGAGCAGGTAATAGCGGAGGCCCAGCGCAAACTCGCGCGCAAGCACGTTGACCTGGTGGTCGGCAATCTCGCTGAAGATGCGTTTGATAGAGGCACCAATCGGGTCTGGATTGTGTCTCGAAATGGTGCCGTTGAGCACATCGACACGGCCAAAAAGAGCACAATTGCGCGCGCAATTGCCTCCGCGATAATTAGGTTTGAAGGCTCTGAAACAGAGAGTGTGACGCACTGATCGCCCTCCCGATTTGCTCAGATCTGTGCTAGTGTTTAACAGCTATGAGAACTGAGCAGTGCGATCTCGCCACCTTCCTCGATAAGGTCCGAAACAACTACCCCTACGGTATACCTCGCGAAGCAATTGCGGCGCCGCGTGCCGTGGCGGAGGAGCGCACGCCTGCGCCTCGGGGTCTATTTGTACTGATACTCGACACACCCC
>JBIJBZ010000161.1:0-7782 GCA_044344945.1 Bdellovibrionota bacterium
ATGCCATTTGCACAAAAGGGCTCAAGATTGCTCGTGAAGAGTGCGCATCAGTGGTGCTTGGATCGGGGGCCTCTGATGAGGAGATTTCGGAGGCTATAGAGCGCGCTCGGGCTCCCCTGAGTATTGTGCTTGGGAGCCCTGCAGCTCTGGGCACAGTTGCAGCCTCGACGAGCGGCGTCGTTCTCCATAGCCACCCACTACCGGTAATCGCCAATGATATCGGCGCAAAGCGCGAGTTTTGGGGACTGCTGCAGGGGCACCGGCCGTAATGCAGCCCCCCAGGGTGCCTTTCCCAAGCTAGCCCGAAGATGGCATAGTGCAGGCGTCCACGTTGGTTTTCCACACTTTAGCGGTCTGTGCATGGGTTGGGCTCTCTGGGGAACATTGCTACTGTTAGCGCTGGGGGTCACGCTCCTAGTTCGTCAGGTCAATCGAGTGACACCTCAAGACCCAACTGGTACGGTGGGGTTAACTGGCGAGGCTCAAGAAACCTTCACGACATCGGGAACGGTGCTGGTGCGGGGCGAGCTGTGGCGGGCGTCCGCGCGCAAAGGGATTGTTCAGAAGGGAGAGAGGGTCCGGGTAGTTAGTGCGGGTCCTGAGCTTACGCTGATGGTGGAGAAGCTTAATGAGGGGTGACTCTCAGCGCATTTCAGAACGAACCCAGAGATTCGAAGACTGAGGTGAGCAAGGTACGTAGAGGATTTTAACGGGAGAGATTCGCGATGGGTGGTCCACTTTTACTAGCAATCGTTGTTGCAGCGCTGATTTATTTTAGCACCTTTTCAATCAAGGCTTACGAACGGGGCGTCGTGCTGCGGTTCGGTGTTTTCCGAGGGCTGAAGGAGCCAGGCCTTCGCTTTATCGTGCCCTTTGTCGATGAGCTTACCCGGATCGATCAACGTATCATCACGATGGATATTCCGCCGCAGGATATTATCACCCGCGACAACGTCTCGATCAAGGTAAACGCGGTGCTCTACTTCCGGGTGGTTGAGCCGTCACAAGCGGTCCTTACCGTTGAGAACTACCTATACGCCACCAGCCAGATCGCACAGACGACACTACGAAGCGTGTGCGGAGAGGCGGAACTTGACGATCTACTCTCGCAACGAGACCGGATTAACCACCGCGTTCAGGAGATCCTCGACCGCCAAACGGATCCCTGGGGCATCAAGGTTACAAGCGTCGAGGTAAAGGACATCGATCTACCACAAGAGATGCGCCGAGCGATGGCCAAGCAGGCAGAGGCTGAGCGTGAGCGTCGCGCCAAGATCATTCAGGCAGAGGGAGAATTTCAAGCAGCTGAGAAGTTGACGGCGGCAGCAGGAATCATGGCAAAAGAGAATATGTCACTCCAGCTCCGTTACCTTGAGACCCTCAAACAGATATCTGCCGAGAACAATTCAACGATCCTCTTTCCCATTCCGATCGAGTTTCTCAAGGCGTTCTCGAAGTAATTACGAGCAGGGTTGTTATGCTGCAGGATCCCTATACCTACATCCTTCCCGAGGAGCGGATTGCGCAGCGACCGGTTCAACCGCCGGAATCGGCGAAGATGCTCGTGGTTGATCGCGCTGCGGGTGGTGTGCGCCACTCACAGTTTGCTTCGATTGCAGAGTTCCTCCGTCCGAGCGATCACCTAATCTTTAACGACACGAAGGTTATTCCGGCCCGCCTATTCGGCAAGCTTAACGATGTCAATGGTTACCCGGTTCAGATCGTGCTGCTCCGTGAGCTTGGAAAGGACGAGTGGAGTGCGATCGGGTATCCGATGCGGCGCATCCGAGTAGCAGCCCAGGTGTACTTCTCCGCTGAGCTTGTAGCCGAAGTTTTACCGTCTGCCAGTGATGACCGTCTCCGCTTGCGGTTTGTAACGAGCGGCTCGCGGGGAAGCTTCGAGCTTATCCAAGAGCACGGAACGATGCCGATTCCGCCGTACATTCGTGATGGCCGGGGCGATGAGCAGGATCGGGTTGATTACCAGAGTATCTTTGCGCAACACACCGGGTCCGTAGCAGCGCCCACAGCTTCGCTTCACTTCTCGGAGGCTCTGATCAGATCGATCCGCAGCTCTGTTGGTTGTCGAATCGATACGCTCACCTTGCACGTGGGTGCAGCGAGCTTTCAGCCGATAATGGTCAACGGCGTGTTGAGGCCCCCTGGTGAGGAGCACTTCCACGTGCCTCCAGAGATTCTGGTAAGAACTGGTGAGACGAAGTCGCGTGGCGGAAGGGTCGTCGCCGTTGGAACGACCGTTGTTCGAGCACTTGAAAGCGCTACGCGTGGGGTCGAAGGGGGCGTAGAGGGTGAGACGAGCCTCTTTATCCAACCCGGCTTCGAGTTTAAGAGCGTTGATGCACTTGTCACCAATTTTCACCAACCCTCGACTACACACCTGTTGTTGGTTGAGGCGTTAACCGGAAGGGACCTTTTGCATCGGGCCTATCAGACAGCTCTTGAAAATGAATATCGCTTCTTGAGCTATGGGGATGGGATGCTCATCATATGACGAGTCGGTACACGCTAAAGACCTCGGTTGGCAAAGCGCGTCGCGGCTCGTTTAGAGCGCGTAGCGGGACCTTTGAAACCCCGACATTTATGCCCGTTGGTACCCGAGCCTCCGTAAAGGGGGTCGACGTTGAGCGGCTGGCCCAGACTGGCGCCCAGGTAATGCTGGTCAATACGTACCACCTCTGGCTTCGACCGGGCCATGAACGGATCGGGCGACTCGGGGGGATCCACGCGTTTACCGGCTGGAGCGGGCCAATCTTGAGCGATTCCGGCGGCTTTCAGGTCTTTAGCCTGAAGAGCATTCGCACCATAACAGAGCAGGGGATTGAGTTCCGCTCGCACCTCGACGGCTCGAAGCAGTTCCTCTCCCCGGAGAAGTCGATTGAGATCCAGCAGACCATGGGGGTCGACATCGCTATGGCGCTCGACGAATGCCCGGCGAGCACCCTCGACTACGATGCCTTTAGCCGGTCCCTTGATATGACCCTACGGTGGGCTAAGCGCTCGCTGGAGGCCCGCAGCGACCCGGAGTTGTGCATGTTCGGAATAACCCAGGGTGGCTGCCATAAGGAGCTACGAACCAGGTCTGCGGAGCAGATCCGAGATATTCCATTCGACGGCTACGCGGTGGGCGGAGTCAGCGTTGGGGAGCCCAAGGACGCCATGTATGAGGTCTTGAGCTACCACCCGGCGCAGCTACCGGACACGCATATCAGGTATCTTATGGGGGTCGGCACACCGGAGGATATTATCGAAGCCGTATCCAATGGAGTGGATATCTTTGACTGCGTTATGCCGACTCGATCGGGCCGATTCGGTAGGGTTTTTGTGAATGATAGCCCTCCGTTCTTCAACATTAAGAACTCGCGCTACGCCGAGGATACCCAACCTATCGACCCAACCTGTGACTGCTTTGCGTGTAGAACCCACTCCCGGGCCTACATCCAGCATTTATTCAAGGTGGGGGAGATGCTCGGACCGCAGTTGGCCAGTATTCACAACCTTAGGCACTACCTTGGCTTAATGAAGCAGATTCGGGAGGCGATTGAGACAGACACGTTTCAGCCCCTCTACGAGACGATCAAGGCGCGCTGGAAGGATATCGACCTGCATGCATTTGCCAAGAGCGGCGGATAGGGGATTGTTGCTTGGGGCGGCCCGAGACATACTGAGACAGCGTTTAGTATTTTCGGGTTGATTTGGTTTGTAACCACTGGTACACCTGCGTCTCTTACGTTTGATCACGGTAGAGTATGGAATCGGAATCCTTTCGCTCGCGACTACTAGCACTTATCCAAAAAAGCCGCAGAGCCTTACGCCTCTACAACAATACGGGTGGACAATCGATCGTTCGAATGGAGGGTACATCCACGGAGCTCTCCAATGCACAGGTAGCCGAGTGGCGAGAGATCAACAGCCTTCTGCTCCGAAAACTTACAGAGTCGGCAGATTCACCAAGCACTAAGAAGTTAGTCTACGACGTATTTGCCCTTCGCAGCGAGTTTCAGTCGCTGTGGCGCACGAGCGAGAGCGAGATGGTGCAGCTTCAACGTGAGTTAATCGCCTCGGCTGAGCGTGGAGATTTCATCAAAGCGAGCGGACTCGCCGTTAACCTGGTTAGCCTCAAGGCTCGCGTTCAGGCGGGGCAGGCTGCTCACCATGAACTCGATCTCCTTATTAAGCGTAGTCGCGTTGTTCGACCAGCTGCTGAGCTGAGCGAAGAAGGCGCTACCGTTCTCTCAACTATCGAGCTGCTTGATGAGCAGTCGGTCGAGGATTCTCAACGCACAGCAGCGGCCGAGAGCTTCACACGTCCGAAGTTAGCAGCCGGCGCCGGGAAAGTTATCCCGCTCAAGCGCCGGTAGTTCGCCCCTAGTTACTTCTCTTACCTGACCCCGTTAATGTACACGTGCTCGTGAATGTTAACGTACCCGAGAGAGCGCTAATTCTCTCAGGCACGATACGAAGTGTCTTTTCTAGAGGAAGCGGGACCATCACGTGTACGTTTACGAGCACGTGCTAGATCAAAAATGAGACATTATCCTTCGAGCAATCAACCCATCTGAGTCAACACTCGCACGGGAGCTCCAGTAAATGCCGATACTACCGGCACTGGCCCCGGACCAAATGTACGATCGATCAGTGTCGCCCAGCATAAAACCGGGATTCCCCGCAGTGTTGCGCGGGTGTGAGCCTCAAGGCTCGAACGGGCTGTTGTAATTACATCCGTCACCAGAATTGTATTGTACCCCTTGTACTTTTCTCCGTGGCCGTTGGCCATCTTGGTTTCAATGTACTGCTCAAGGGGGACCTCCTTGCCCTGGTTGTAAAGCTCGGAGTACACCGCACAGAGCCGCTCGGCAAAGAAAGAGTATCCGCCGGGCAGCTTCAGAAAGAGCTGGGGCTTTGATGGCGAGACGACATTACGGATCCGGTCTGCCACATACTCGGCACAGGCGTTAAGGTCTGACTCACT
Organism: Bdellovibrionota bacterium; assembly: GCA_044344945.1. Lineage (GTDB taxonomy): Bacteria > Bdellovibrionota_C > UBA2361 > UBA2361 > OMII01 > OMII01. Next base: position 4,991 of record JBIJBZ010000161.1, read on the forward strand.
AAGGTCCTCTACCCGGTAGAAGATTCGGCTTTCGCACCGACCTCCGATAGGTACCGGCTCCTCGTATTCTTCCGTAACTCGACCGAAGATCTCCTCTAATTGGCCTATATCCGTCATGTCGCCCGCCTACCTAACCATTTGTAATCACGCGCTATCAGGATAACGCCATACTCGCCGAATCTCCGCACCAAGCCTTCCGCTATGGGACGGGTTGCCTTAAGGGCCCGATTATACAACAATTTGGCCACTATAAAAGGGCCAAATACTGCCGTGTTAAGGGCCGGACAATCCGGGCATCCACGCTGAGAATCAGCAGTTGCGGCTCCTTGTGTGTTTGTTGAGAACGCCGTGTGAATGCGGCAAGAGTAGTATCTATATGAACGAGAAATCTCCATCACCTGAACTTACCACGATCGGATCAGTGCCACGGATCACCCGGCGCAAAACTCGGAGCGTCCACGTTGCGGACCTCATTATCGGTAGTGAGGGCCCTATCTCAGTTCAATCGATGTGCGCAACAAAGACACAGGATCTTGCTGCTACTACCAAACAGATCGCACTGCTCCAGTCGCACGGCGCAGATGTTATTCGAATTGCAATCGACAGCCGACGTGATGTTGAGGCCCTCGCTGAGATTCGCAAGACGACCAATGCACGCTTGGTGGTTGACCTACAGGAGAGCTACAAGCTGGCGAAATCGGTTGCTCCGTACGTGCAAAAAATTCGGTACAACCCCGGGCACCTCTACCATCACGAGAAGGACACCCCGGTGCATGAAAAGGTAAAATACATCGTCGATGTTGCTCGCGAGTACGATCTCGCTCTGCGTATCGGAGTAAACTTTGGTTCCCTTGATCCAGCGCAGGCGGATCAATCTCAGGATCCTATTGAAGTTGCACTGACGTCAGCAAGTGAACATATCGGATATCTTGAGGCTCTTGGGTTTCAGAACTATGTAGTGTCGCTCAAGAGTTCAGACCCAAACGACGTGCTTGAAATTAATGCGCGTTTTGCAGAGCTTCACCCAGAAGTCCCTCTGCACTTAGGCGTGACCGAGGCAGGCATGTTACCGATGGGCGAGATTAAAACCCGAATCGCTTTTGAGAACCTCCTCGCACGCGGAATCGGGGATACTCTGCGGGTATCATTAACGCTGCCGCACTCCGAGAAGTATCAGGAGATAACGATCGCCAAAAAGATCATTGAGGATGTATACGCGGGTCGATTCCGGTCGGTTCCGCGCTTTGTTCAAGAAGGACTAAACATCATCTCGTGCCCCTCGTGTTCACGAGTTGAAAACGAGGCATTCGTGGACCTGGCCCAGAAAGTCCGCGCCATGACCCAGGAGTTTGCCGACAAGAAGCTAACAATCGCCGTAATGGGGTGTCGCGTTAACGGCCCCGGAGAGACCGATGATGCGGACTTGGGCTTATGGTGCGCTCCGAACCATGTTAACCTAAAGAAAGGGAGTACCCTGCTTGGACAGTTCTCGTACGAAGAGATCGTTCCCATCCTCCAGGCGGAGATGGCGAAGTTAGTTGCCGAGCGAGGGCTCTAAGACCGATCAACAGTCGGCAACGGAGGCAGGAGGTCGCGTAGAACACGCTCACCGGCCTGCATCGCCTCTTGCTGCGTATGTTGGATCGTTGTGCCTGTAGGTTGATTAGATCGTGAAACTCGTTAGCCCAGAATCTCTACCCGATGGTCAAAAGGACGCTCTTCGCGAGTACTCCCGCTTCTGGCCCCAGGGCGCGGTGTGCGTGAACGTCGGACTCGGTGAAGCTTCTTGGGATATTCGACCATTAATCCTAATTAACGGCAAAGTTCATATGATGCGCGTGTCAACGCGCATCGATGAGGCTCAGGCGCGAGCGGTTGTCGCTGATTTTGAGGGCTTTTCAGTTTTAGTGGGGGGCTCTCAACGCGCACAAGTTATGGATGGAGTAGGGCGGTTCTTGGTAATTCGCCCCTACTATGTTGAGACACTTCACGATCAGCTGACCCGCGGGGCAATTCCTTCGCACCACGACCTTGAGGCGATTGTTTCTGAGTTGATAGAGCTCGTTGTTACGCTCACGCACCGCCATCTGACGCACGGACACCTCTCTCCCTCAAATATCTCCCTCGTCGATGGGCAAGTCGTGGTTCTCGATCCATTCTTTGGCTCGCTCCACGATGTTCGGGATGGATATCTCGCTCCCGAAAGCGTTCGAGGGGCGATGCCGGAACCGTCGTCGGACCTGTTTAGTCTCGGTCGCTTAATCTCCTCACTTATCGGGGATTCTCTAAACCCACAACAGCGTGCGCTCGTGGCGCAACTAACTCTACCGAGCCCCCGTCAGCGCCCCTCCATTGAGGAGGTAGCATCCGCATTCGGGATTTCGGTGCCATGGTCCGCACCTGTCGCGCCGTCGTTACAAACTCCATCACCTGTTCGGAGTGGGGGTGGAAAGGTGGTGCGTACAACCGCTGCGCAGAGCACAGCCAGCATGGAGCCGGCCCAGGCGGGCGTTGAGCCAAAGCCTGCTCACACGAAAGCCTGGTGGAGCGTTAGTCGATTGTGGATTCTCGGGGTAACAGCGTGCGTTCTTGGGGGAGTCCTTGTGCGGTCTCAGTACCCCGCAGTATACAACTCAGTCGCTCGCTTTATTCCTGGAGCCGTGTCGCAACACTCTGTTGAGTTCGATACAGCATGGGCCAGTCACGAGCGGTCGAGGATGCTCGTGGTCGCACGAGCTGCAATCATTGGTAGGGACCCGGCGGCTAGTAACGCTATCACGGCTGATATCCTC
>JBIJBZ010000182.1:0-6183 GCA_044344945.1 Bdellovibrionota bacterium
AGAGTTGCAAGAGCAGCTCGAAGGCGATTTCAATCCGGAGAGCGACGAGGAGAAGGATGAGGACGAGGACGAGAAGTCCACAGGAAGTCTTGAGGATGCTCTCGTAACCGAGATTCGAGCGGCGGTGGAGTCCGTCATCGAAAACGAAGATTGCGCACCAGAGGACTTGGCATCAATCGTCTCAGCCCTTACCGATGCTCTTGAAGAGATCGCCCCTGAGGTGTTCACCGAGGAAGAGGAAGAAGAAAAGGACGAGGAATGCGACGAAGATGAGGACATCGACCTCGACGACGAAGATTACGACGAGGATGATGACGAAGACGAGGATGAAGATGAAGATGAAGATGAAGACGAGGATGAGGACGAAGATGAAGACGACGAGGATGAGGAAGACTAGTCGTCCCTAAAGTCTCCGCACAAAAAGGCCCGGCGGTGTAACCGACCGGGCTTTTTTTTGCTTTCAGCGCACAAAGCTTGTCGCGATCCTCCTCAGATCGCACCTACTCCGGCAACAAGCGATACTCTGCCCAGGTAGCCAATGGAAACTGCTTCAAAGCCGCCTCAATGTCGCCTCGGGTTATGCTCTGGACCCTGTCGATAACAGTACTCAGGGGAGTGTTCTCTCGCCGATACTGCCACTCAAGTCCGAGCGCCATCAGACGCCCCATCGGAAGCTCGCCATCCAATACAATACGAGATACGACTTTAGCTTTGGCTCTATCGAGATCTCCATCAGAGAACTTGAGCGGGGAGTTGAGAATATCTCGCGCGATCGAGACCACCTTATCGAGTTTATCCGGAGCGGTGCTGACGTAGGCTGTAAAACACCCAGCACCATCGCGCTCGTCAGCGTCAACACTGGCAGAATCAGCCAGGCCGGTATCGATTAACTCCCAGTAAAACCGGGAACCGGTAGAATCTCCCAACATAGTCGCCAGGATCGACATAGGGTAGCGATTACTATCTTGCGCGCTTGGCCCTTGCGTCACGAGGAATGCGTGAGTTTGGTTTAGGTTCTTCTTCCGATACTGCACTGCAGTTTCCTTGCCTGCATGCACCTTGACTGTGCGCGACACGGTAGGCCCCTGCCACGCGCCACACAATCGCTCTGCATCGCTCACGAAGCGCTCCCAGTCAAAATTACCTGTGGCCGCGAGCACGATATTCGATGGTGAATAGCGACGATCAAAGTAGTCGCGCATCTGCGGCTGTGTCAACGCCGACACGGAGGCGTGAGTACCAAGCACCGAGTTACCAGCAGGATGCTCTCCAAAGTAGTCTTTCAAGGCGTTCTCGAAGAGGTAAAAATGTGGGCGGTCCTGGTAGAGCGCGATCTCTTCCAAAATAACCTTCTTCTCCATATTGAACTCGTCCGGATCAAGCGCCGGACGAAGCATGTCACTCAGAAGCTCCTGCATCTCCGAAAAACGCTCTGGGATAACAGCGGCGTAGTAAACCGTATTCTCCTCAGAAGTGAACGCGTTTGCCTGCGCCCCTAGATTTCCAAGCTCAAGGTTGATATCGAGCGCTGAACGGGTTGGGGTCCCTTTGAACATCATATGTTCCAAGAAATGAGACAATCCCGACTCTACCGATGTCTCATCTCGAGCACCGGTCTTAACGAAAAACCCGATCGCTGAGCTTACGTTAGAGCTATTCGCCTCACCGATGATAGTGAGCCCGTTGGAAAGAACCGTTTTGCAATATTTACTCGCCATAGCTCCCTATTATCTCCCGACGATACTTCCAGCAATTGTGAGCGGCGTGCGCCCAAGCGTTAACACCGAGCACGGCTTGAATGGGAATGCCTCCAAGAACTCATTAACGCTAGCTATTGAAACCTTGTCGATCTGTTCGCTTATCTCAGTCAGCGAGCGAACTCGCTTCAAGAGCCACCAATCGGTCGCGTTCGATCCGGCGCGAGCCCCGGGCGATTCCTCCCCCATAATCAGACTGGCCTTGAGGTTTGTGCGAGAACGGTCCAGCTCCTCCTGCGTAATCGTACCAGGCAGACGCTCAAACTCTCCGATGAGGACATCGAGACTCTCCTGTGATCGCTCAGGGGTCGTGCCCACGTACGCCGTGACCGTTCCATACTGGTTTGATGCGCCGTGCCGTGCGTATACCGAGTAACAGAGCCCGCGTTTCTCTCGAACCTCGACGAAGAGCCGTCCAAACATCGATGAGCCTAAAATGCTCGTAGCGATCTTGGCTTCGTAATAGAAACGCTCACCAAACCGTACCGAAGGGCACGCCATAACTATCTGCATCTGCGCGGAATCATCGGAGATATGATAGTAGTCGTGCGAGGGTCGCGCACCAAACGCTGGAATCTCAACCGCGGGCCCCTCCCAATTCGCGAAGAGCTCATCGACAGCCTTCAAAACCGTTTCGGCCTTGACCTTACCGGCGACAGAAAGAATGGCTCCCTGCGGACGGAAAAAGCGCTTATGAAGCTCTGCCATCATCGTTCGCGTAACACTTGAAATCCCCGCAGCATCACCCAAAGAGGAACGGTTGTAGGGATCCGGATAAAACCGCTTGGTTAACTCCACCATCGCTCGCCTTGCAGGATTATCCTTTAACGCCTCGATCTCCTGCAGCAAGAGGCTCTGAATCGGCTCGATGTCCCCCTCAGGCAGCCGCGGATGCATCACGATCTGTGATACAAGCTCAAGGGCTCGCTCAATCTTTGAAGCGACCATCGATCCACTCAAGGTGAACCGATCCATTCCCACCCCCTCTCCGTGGCGAATTCCCGCCCCATCAAAGGCCTCCGAAAGCGAACGCGAGTCGTAGGACCCGGCCCCTTTGCCAATCAACTCCGAGAGGACCGCACTCGCACCCAGGTGCGCCGGTGCGTCGCACACGAAGCCGCCGGGAATCACGAGGTCATATGAGGCTGATTCGACGTGATCCATCTCTTCAATGATAACCGAAAGCCCACTTGAAAGCTGTTTTTGAACTATCGCCACAAAAATCTCCTTAGACCGCGAGCACGATATCGAGGACTGTTACTTTGTTCGGATCTCGCTTATCACAAAAACATTCGTACATGGTGCTCAATTCAGCTCCGAGGAACATAGCATCCCGCTTCTTGAACACTGCATCACGGATCTCAGCCATCGTGATTGATTCGGGGGCTCGCATCAGGAGGAGCGGCATATCACGCCCCTCTCCTCGCATGATAATCCCCGCCTGCTCAAGTGCGTCGAGGCTCGTCTTGAGCACCACCGAGCTACACCCAAGCGACTCAGCAACTTCTAATTCATTGGGTATCTTTTGCCCAGCGCGAAACGCCCGCGTCACGAGGATGAGAGTCTGGATGGCAAGCACCATGGCACCATCGCCAACGGTCATGAAGGAACGCTTCCATAGCTTTCCACTACGCGGAAGATGCTGCGCCTGATACGAGATCTCAGCCCCAAAGAGAACGATTGACCACGAGACATAGAGCCAGATAAGGAAGATCGGAACGAGCGCTAACGACTCATACACGCGCTCGTACGTTGCAAAGCGAAAGAGGTAGAAGGCGAACCAGTGTTTAGCCAACCCGAACAGTAATGATGCCGTTAATGCACCAAACACGGCGGGGATAAACTTAACAGGGGCTTTCGGAACGAGGTAGTACAGGGCGCAAAAAGCCATGAAATCTACCAGGAACGGCAATGTATCCTGATAAATGCCGCTAACGATTCCGAAGTCTGCGAAGATAGGCTCAATGCGGCTACTTGTGTAGTACCCTGATATGGCGAACACTGGTAACAAAACGATAATTGCACAGAAGATCGCCAAACGATCAGTTAACCGTCGCGCCTCAAACACCTGCCATACTTGGTTTAGTGTGTACTCGATGGAATTCAGGAGCAGCAAGGAGGTTCCGATGAGTGCTCCGATGACCAAGTAGTTTAGATTTACTAACTTATCGCTCATCTGTTCAATCAGCGGCAGCAGTGCATCGAGTGCTGTCGTGCCTGGGACGAATTGTTTGAACACAAACTCCTTGACCTGCGACATGTGGTCGGCAGTTTGGACGAAGGTGGCCAAGATACCAAAACAGAGGGCGGTCAGGGGCACGAGTGACAAAAGGGAGGAGTACGCGAGCGACGCAGCCTTGGAGAATCCATTGTCCCAGTAGAAGCGGTCAGCGGAGGAAACGAGGACCCGAGCGAGCCACTGCAGCTCGGACCAGGAGAATAATATTCGTTTTCGGGCATCAGCTATGATCTGTTGCCCCGTTCCATCGGGTATGGCTGAGTTCATCGCAGAATCGTTCATGAGCTTTCATCATCACTCTACAACCGCAAAAGCTCAATATCTTCATGAAGTAAGATGCACAATAGCCAGTAACGTGTCTCGAAAGTCGGATTCCGTACCGAGATTGAACCAAAGGCAACCCCACGGGCAGCAAACAGCGTTTAATATTGACTAGTTTTACGCGTTCTACCCCCGTACCGGTCGCTAGACTAACGGGGTATATATGAGCAATGGCAAGCACACGCGCTCCCTCCTGTTTTCATTGCAAGAAGGCCCTAACAACCGACGAGGCGCCGACTGCTCGAATCCAATTCAGAGACAGCTGCCCGCACTGCGGAAGTGATGCTCACGTCTGTCGAAACTGTGCCCTGTACGATGAGGGTTCACACCATGAGTGTCGTGAAAGCTCCGCTGAATGGGTCCGAAACAAAGAGAAGGCAAACGTTTGTGAGTACTTCAAGCTAGCGTCTCCAACATCAACGAGCGGCGAGTCTCGCGCATCAACTCTGGCTGCGCTCGATGATCTATTCAAAAAGTAGTCGAGTTTCGCTCTGATCCGTCTTCCGCCGCGACCCTGTCACCTCAGCAACAATTCCCCCGAAGCCCCGCTATGATAGATTGGGTCAGGTGCGATGAATGGGTTCAACCCAACTACCGTTGGGCGAGGCGCACAGGGCTCCAAGCTATGTGCCTCACTCGGTACAAGAAGCGCACGGGTTCGATCGGTCTGCGACGTACGCTTCAATCCACAATCCACGAGGCGAAAAGCGTTCTCGATAACATCGGCACCGATGGAGAAACCAACGCATCCGAGGAGCGCCGTAATCTGCGTAGTGAACACCACCGTAGACCGCTATTCAGAAGGGGTGATACGGGTGCCGTACTGATGGCGAGTTAGTTTTCCTCACCCGCGGAACCTGGCGAGACTTCGCCGCGATCATCGATGCGAAGTTTATCCATCTTGTATTTGAGGATCCGCCGACTAATCCCCAACAACTCCGCCGCACGCGTTTGGACGAAGTTGGCCTTGTGGAGCGCCTTTACGATCATGTTTGTCTCAAAAATCCGCTCTGCCTCGTCGAACGCAAGGCCGGAGGCATGCACTCCAACCATACCATTCTGGGGCTGAGTTCCCGTGAAAGAACGAATTCTCGGAGGTAAGTCAGCGGTGCCGACTTCATCGGATTGCGCCAAGGCGAGGAGACTCTCCACCACGTTCTCCAATTCGCGAACATTACCAGGCCAACCGTATGCCATCATCTTATCTAATGCATCGGGAGAAAAAGTTAGAGTTCTCCCTCCATAGAGCGGCCCTAATTTCTTCAGACAGTGCGTAACGATAAGCGGTACATCAGAGGCACGTTCTCTGAGGGGAGGTATGTGCAGGTTGATAACATTGATTCGATACAGCAGGTCCTGCCGAAACTGTTTGTTACGAACGAGGTCATCCAGATTCCGGTTAGTAGCGGTAATAACTCGCACATCGACACTGATAGGCTTCGCTCGCCCAACACGAAAAAACTCCTGCTCCTGCAAAAATCGCAACAGCTTTACCTGAACCGCCAGCGAGAGTTCGCCGATCTCGTCTAAGAACAGTGTTCCGCCATCCGCCAACTCAAATTGGCCAAGGCGCCGCTCTACGGCGTGAGTGAACGCTCCCCGCTCATGTCCGAACAGCTCCGATTCGATTAAGGTTTCAGGGATCGCTGCGCAGTTGATCGCGACGAAGGGCTTGTTTGCCCTGGGGCTTCGACGGTGAATCTCCCGCGCAATTAATTCTTTGCCGGTTCCCGACTCTCCCGTAATTAAGACAGTGGTGTCACGCTGAGCGAGTTGATTAACCTGCTCAAAGAGATCAAACATAACCGGAGAGCGTCCCGCCATCGGTCCAAAATCTGCTACCATGTTTTTGGTATCACGGCGTGA
>JBIJBZ010000183.1:0-6178 GCA_044344945.1 Bdellovibrionota bacterium
TTGGCGAGAGCGCCGAGAGTGGTGATTGTTCGGGCCCGAAGGGCGCATTCAACAAATCTGGACCGCGGAGCTTCTAGCTCCGCATTTTTCAGCAAACTGCTTGGCGAGAGCGCCGACAGTGGTGCTTTTTTGGGCCCGAAGGGCGCATTCAACAAATCTGGACCGCGGAGCTTCTAGCTCCGCATTTTTCAGCAAACTGCTTGGCGAGAGCGCCGACAGTGGTGCTTTTTTGGGCCCGAAGGGCAAATTCAACACAGTATTTGCAGGGCGGAATCGTATCGAGATACCTTCGGGTCTGAGATAGTCTATTGGGCTGAAAAAGCACCATTATCGGCGCTCGCAGTAGCAGGCTTTGTGAACTATGCGGGTTAGCCAGCTCTCCCGTCACATCGTGACCCCGCGCGCGGCAGCCGCCAACCCTTACGGAGGCGAGCGCGTATCCTTTGAGATACCTATAGGATTTTTCGGCGGCTCCAACGAAGTTGCAGCCAAACAATCCTAATACGCGACAGGAAGTCTTTTTTCGCCAGCCTGCTTTCTATGACCGCCATCATATGACGCACACCAATCAGGTAAGGGGCCCCAAACCTCTGAAAATCGGCATTCCCGACGCCCCCGCTTTGGGGGATGATTATTGCGGTCTGCTTGAGTGTTTTGCCGCCCACCGTGTGATGCATTCTATCGGGCGCCGTGAGTTTAGCTTCATTCCTTGGTCCGGAGGTGGTTTGGCGAAGAGCAAAAAAACAGAGAGCCTGGCATCCGAAAAAGTCGGTGGCTCAACCGGTCTTGAAACTATTCTCAAGGTCGTAGGGACGATCTCTCAAGGCTTCTTCATTCTCGATAGTGAGTGGCGCTTCGCCTACCTCAACAATCAAGCAGCTCAGCAATTCGGTTCCGTTGCTGAGAAGCTAACCGGAGAGATTATCTGGGAGGCGCTACCCTCTTTGAAGGGATCCCCCGTGGAACTCGAATGCCGCAGAGCGGCTCGTGAAAACACCCCCTCGACAGTAAAGTCCGAACTCTGGACCGGGATTCAGCGGGTCTACGAGATCCGGTTCCTGCCGAGCCCCTCGGGGATTGCAGCATATTCAATGGAGGTCACGGAGGCGGAAAGCCCCATAGACGGGGCGGGAGAGAGCGAAGCGAAGCTGCGACGTCTCATCGACGCGGCCCCTGCCTTCATCTCCTACGTGGGAACCGATTATAGGTATCGGATCGTGAATATGGCGTACGAGCGTAATTTCGGCTACGCCCCCAACACCGTAGTTGGCCTCACAATAAGTGAGGTCTTAGGACCGACCGGGTGGACAGTCATTGAGCCGTACGTCGAGCGAGCAATGGCAGGAGAGTGCGTTACGTTTGAGCGTAAAGCGACATATCCTGCTCTCGGCTCCCGCTGGGTTCGTGGCACGTTCACGCCGGATATCGGTGATGCTGGCCACGTGCGGGGCGTGATGATCTGCGTAGTCGACATCACTGAACTAAAGGAGACGCAGGAGAGGCTTAGCAAAACCGCTGAGGAGCTTCGCCACATCAATGACGTTGCTCCTGTGGGCATCTGGGTCTCTCACGATCCATCGTGTGAGCACATACGTGGCAATATCACCGGCCAACGTATCCTGAATGCGGTTCTCGGCGAACATGCTCCTGTCGGCAGCGCTTTTACTGAGGCACAACTCACTTCCGCACAGCAGGGTCCTGCGCCCACCTTCTTTGACGAACAAGGACGCCCCCTTCTCGTTCAGCAGCTGCCGATGCAGCAGAGCGTATTAAGAGATCGTGAGATCCTCGATCAGGTCGTGGTTCTAAAGGACCCGAACGGTCGTGCGTACACACTGGTTGGATCGGCGGTCCCACTCCATGACGAACATGGAAAAGTTCGCGGTAGTGTCGGATGTTTTGTCGATGTAACACACCGAGTGGAGGCCGAACAAGCACTGCGCGAAAGTGAAGAGCGGTTGCGGCTCGCTGCGATCGCTTCGGGGATAGGCTTCTGGTCCTTGAACATACAGTCGCAGGAGTTTGACCTCGACCAGAGAACAGCAGAGATCTTCGGTGTATCCAGAGATGCGCCGGTGAGTGCGGTCCTGGCGCGTATCGCAGGCGAGGATCGTGATCGAGTGCAAATAGAGGTTCAAGCCTGCCTCGAAGGGAAAGGCCCCTTCCGATCCGAATTCCGCGTGTTCGGGGATGATTCGACGCATCGATGGGTGTTCGGCCTCGGCGATATATCTCTCGATGCAAATGGCAAAGCGACTACATTCACGGGGATAAGTATGGATATCTCCGAGCGCAAAATAATAGAGGAGGAGCACCACAGGTTCGCGTCATTGGTCGAGAACAGCACGGAATTCGTGGGAATGTGCGATCTGCAAGGCATGCCGTTTTACTTTAACCAGGCCGGACTGCGCATGGTGGGGCTAGACAGTTTAGAGGAGGCATTGCGCATACCGGTCGAGGAGTTTGTTTTTCCAGAGGATCGCGCGTTTCTGCGGAATGAATTCCATCCGAAGGTAGTTCAGCAGGGGCGTGGCGAGATTGAACTCCGCTTCCGGCATTTTCAGACCGGAGAAGCTCGCTGGATGATTCACACGGTATTCCCAGTCCGAGACCGAGATGGGCGCACCGTCGGGTTAGCAACTGTCAACCGCGACATAACCGACCGAAAACGGGCCGAACAGCTCCTCAAGGACGCCGACCGACGCAAGGATGAATTCCTTGCAACCCTTGGACACGAACTGCGGAATCCACTTGCTCCGATCAGTAACGCGTTACACATCCTGCCCGCAGTCGAGAATGAACCTGAGCAGGTGCGGCGGCTTGGCGAGTTGATGAATCGACAGGTGAAGCAGTTAAAGCACCTCATCGACGATCTCCTGGATGTCTCGCGCATCTCCCGCGGCAAGATAGCTCTTCGACGAGAGAGGTTAGACCTTCGGGAAGTAATTCAGAGCGCGTTAGAGGTCACACGCCCCTTAATCGATACCCTGGGTCATGAGCTGGCGATTACTGTGCCAGACGTTGCGGTCCATGTTGATGGGGATCGGGGCCGGTTAACCCAGGTCTTTGGAAACCTTCTGCATAATGCCGCGAAATACACCGACCGTCGTGGACGCATCGAGCTCTCGCTTTCAACTACCCATGACACCGTCGTCGTGGCTATTCGAGATACCGGCCTTGGGATTCCCCCTGAGATGTTGGGGCGTATCTTTGAGCCCTTTATGCAGGTGAATCAAACCATTGAGCGCTCGCAGGGGGGGTTAGGAATAGGGTTAACCCTTGTGCGGAACCTGGTTGAGCTCCACGGAGGAATTGTCGAGGCCCACAGCGAAGGGAGTGGAAAGGGAAGCGAATTTGTTGTGAAGCTTCCACTCCTGGAGGCCACAACCGGTGTAATATCGGAAGCCGCGCGCTCATCACCGAAAAGCGAAGAGATGCAACTGCCCCGTCATCGGGTAATGGTGGTTGATGATATGAAATCATCGGCCGATACCCTTGCGATGCTCTTGCAAGGCCTTGGGCAAGAGACCTGTGTCGCCTACTCTGCGCGCTCTGCCTTGGAGAAAGCTGAGAGCTTTCGCCCTGACATCGTGGTCTCCGATATCGCCATGCCGGGGATGGATGGATACCGCCTCGCCGAGGAGATGCATCAGAGGTACGGCAAGACGCCGCTCCTTGTTGCATTAACGGGGTACGGCCAAGACCACGATAGGTGCCGAGCTAAAGAAGCCGGATTTAGCCGTCACTTAGTAAAGCCAGCGAATCTCGATGAGCTACGGAGCCTGCTAGAGAACATCGGTTGAGCTTGGTATCAATAATTCGACGTAACCTTCGACCATGATCGCAGCTCAAATGAAAAATACGGTGCGCTCGAAGACTCTTTCCTCTTGCGACATAGTCTGAGCTATACTGGAATGTCGGGGCAACACCGTCTACCGTGGATGCCCAACACTATGAAAGGTTTACGATCCCTCCTCCTTGCAAGCTGTTTCTGTATATCTGCCTCGGCGCAGGCCGATAGCGAGGCGACCTCCCCGTACATGAGCAAACCACGCGAAATCACCGTGCTTGTCGCTAAAAAGATCGTCACGATGGATCCTGCCATCCCGGAGGCATCCGCAGTCGCGATCGCTGATGGAAAGATCGTCTCTGTCGGGACTCTTGACGATCTCAAGCCGTGGCTCGATCACTATCCGCACACGATCGACCGAAGCTTTGCTGATAAGGTGATCTATCCCGGCTTCGTTGAGGCGCACGGCCATCCCCTGATCGGAGGCACAACCCTCACAAGACCTCCCCTTACCTACCTTCCACTTCCAAGTCCGTACGGCTCGGAGTTCCCAGGGGTAAAGACCCAAGAGGCCGCTCTTGCGCAGCTCAAAAAGTACTCCGATGGCATGACCAACCCAACCGAATTGCTTGTCTCGTGGGGTTACGACATCTCTGCCATCGGAAAGCCTCTCAATAAGGAACTTCTCGACGGCATCTCGACGACACGTCCAATCGTGGTATGGGACTCTTCGGAGCACAACTGCTTTGCCAATACAGCCGCGCTCAATACCTTCAACATCAAACCCGAGGAAGCCAAGAAGGTGCTGGGGGTCAAGATCGGCGCGGATGGAAACCCAACCGGTGAGTTCTACGGGGTTCTGGCATCCACCTATATGCTTGGCCCTGTGATGAAGGAGCTCCTTACGCCAGAAAAAGCACTCGCGAATTTCCAGTACGTAAGCGACCTCTCGCAACAAAACGGTATAACCACGATGAGCGAACTTGATTTTGGCGCGCTCAATATCGAAGAGGAGCTGGCCCTCTTCAAGAAATTCTCGACCTCACCAGTGATCAACCAACGTACGGTCCTCGTTTCAAACAACCTGCTATTTACGCAGACCTATGGAGATGATGCAGTCAAGAAGGTTCAGGAGCTTGAGAGCACGAGTACTGATAACCTTATCTTCAAAGGGGTAAAGTTCTTCAGCGATGACGCCTTCCTCTCAAACACGATGATGGTCCAGAACCCGGCTTACATCGATTGGCATGAGGGGGTCATCTTCAACAAGACCCCTCAGGATTTCGCCGATGCCATGTGGCCATGGTGGAATGCGGGAATGCATATTCACGTCCACTCGAACGGAACGATCGGCAACGAGTATACGGCGAATGCCCTGCAGCTCCTTCAGAACCGCCAACCACGATTTGATCACCGCTTTACCTTCGAGCACTACGGGATCTCATCGAGCATGAACGTTCGAAAGGTAAAGCAGCTAGGTGCTGTCGTTAGTGTGAACCCGTCGTACGTGTACGCGCGCGCTCATATCCAGAAGAATAGCCTTGGAACGGACCGTGCCTCGGTGGCCACTCGGTTAGGCAACCTCGTGAAGGAAGGGGTCATCACCTCGATGCACTCTGACACTCCTGTGACCCCACCGCTGCCGCTCTATCACGTGTGGTTTGCGGTAACGCGGTCGGATCTCTATTCAGGCAAGACCGAGGCCCCTGCAGAGAAGATCTCGCCGTATCAAGCACTGCGCATGGTCACGATCGATGCCGCATACACCCTCGGTGTAGAGAATAAGGTAGGAAGCATCGAACCCGGCAAGTTCGCCGACTTCACCGTGCTCGCCGAGGATCCTCAAACAGTCACTCCCAGCCATATTAAGGATATCAAGGTTATCGCAACGGTGCTCTCTGGGAAGAAGACCCTGACGAGTGAGACGCACAAGAGGCGTCCGCTGTTCTAGCAGGGTGGTGAAAAAAGGTTCCGTAGTGCGCATTTAGAGAGTTTTGACGAAACAGGGCGGAGACGACGAAAAAACCGGAAGCGTATCCTCCGAGATACGTTAAGGATTTTTTCAGCGGCTCCAACGAAGTTGCAGTCAAACTATCGAAATGCGCAACAGCAAGCCTTGTGTCACCATCCGACTATGGCAGTCCTCAACACGCCAAGGCGTCTGGCCTAGCAGGGTGGTGAGAACAGTTTCCATGGTGAGCATTTAGAGAGTTTTGACGAAACAAGGCGGAGACGACGAAAAAACCGGAAGCGTATCCTCTGAGATACGTTAAGGATTTTTTCAGCGGCTCCAACGAAGTTGCAGTCAAACTATCGAAATGCGCAACAGCAAGCCTTGTGTCACCATCCGACTATGGCAGTCCTCAACACGCCAAGGCGTCTGGCCTA
>JBIJBZ010000184.1:0-6167 GCA_044344945.1 Bdellovibrionota bacterium
TTTATTCCGGAGGGGTTTTCGAGGATCGCGTGTGCCCCCGCGTATTCGGGATGCAGACCTGATGATTGAGTTGTTATTTTGAAGCCAGCCATTCGCACTCCGAGCCAGGCCGCAAGAACTGCCGGTGAGTTTCCCTTCCTCCACAGGGAGGCAAAGTTAGAATCCGGATCGGCATCTCCGATGCTGGCCTGGTCGCTGTTTCGTCCAGCGCGAGTTATCTTTCGCATCGCTTCTGATTCAAGCAACTCGCCTAACCCTTGTGCATGAGTAGTGGTGGAGAACCCGAGGATCGAGCTTACAATCGCCGCGAGTAAGCACCATTTCGTGATAGGCGAGTAGGGATGGTGACTTGTATGGTGTGCCATGGATACCTCACCTACTCGGACACCGCCTCATCTGCCCCGCGCTTTGTGGAGAGCCGCTTTCTGAGTCGGCCAAGGCGAGTGGCGGGGCCGCGACTCTTGTCGACGCAGAAGCGCTCCATGGCTTCAATTAGGCCCTGCTCGCCACCTTTGGCAAAGGTAAGACCAAGGTCTGAGGCTCTTCGTAATGATGCCACGGCGCGCGGAAGCTCGCGTTGCGCTGTTTCGAACTGCTGAGATTGTCGAAAGACTGTTGCAAGACGATCGAGGCTCGTCATGATGATTGCAACAAGAGCTTCGTTGCGGTCTCTCGCCTGCTTGACCACATCCGGAATCGGTTCGCCCTTGGTAGCTAACGCGATAGACTGATCAACCGTCTCTCGGATGAAGGGCTTTACCAGATAGCCGCGGGCCCCTGCCATCAAGAGTTCGAACACATCATCGACGTTCGGATTTGCCGAAGCTGGTATTGCTACGATCTGCGGCGAGATCTCTAGTACCTGTGTGAACCAGTCCTTGACCGGATAGTTGCCTTTTTTGGCATCGAAGATGATATGAGTAAATTTACGCCCTTCAAACTTGTCGAGTGCGGCGAGGTGATTCGGGGATTCAGCAATTGATTTAAAGCCAAGACTCCTGAGGGTCGCGCGCAGCAGATTGCGGTCGCCTGCATCCGGCTCAACAAGGAGTATCGACGAGGTGCTGCGCTCAGCCTCGGATAGATTATGCGACGGATCGACTGTACTCATTAGCCCCAACGGGCGGGTGTGCTTCGCCTAGCGGCGAACGCATCCGCTTTACCTTTTTAATTTCATTGGCCCCGGCTCCGTGAACGTCTCTTGTGGAGGGGGCCGCATTCTCTCTGTCCAAGTACAGGAGTCGGCTTGTTTGTGGGCTAACTTGAGTAGCTTTTTCGCCTAATAATCGCCTAACTACCTTAAAAGAGGTTGGGTTTCCCTGCCCATCGTGGGCGGCCCGTTCGCGGTGCATCGCCGGGGTTCAAAGAGCTTATTGAATTAGGGATCTAGAATCGAGAGATATCAGAACCCTCGGCCGTGGCAGGCAACGGTCACCTAGGAGGGTTTGCATCCGGTGGCGTCGGTACGCTAGCGCGTCAGAGAAGTGCGGTTCTCGTAGTTGTAGAATCTCAAGGACATGTAATGCCGAGCACGGGTTGATGCCTCTTTCTCGTATGATCTGCATCGCAAGCGCATCTGCTTGAGCCTCCATAGGTTGCGAGGTCGTCTGGGGATGGCGCAACGCTATGTGTGCCATCTCGTGAGCTAATACGAACCAGAGATCTGAGGACTCCTGAAGAGCTGCCACGAGGGGTGGGGTTATCACAATCGTTTCGGGGCCTTTGACGTATGCATTCGCATGCGAACCGGGCGCTGAGATGACGAGCTGCCTCGGCACAGGGAGGCCGGCGGACCTATAGGTTTGAACTAGTTCTTTGAATATTGTTTGAGCTGAGGATCCTGCCGTGGAGAGGAGTGCATCATTGATTCCAGGTAGTGGTGAAGAGCTTGAAGGCGAGGGTGATAGCGCAGGCTTGCTACAGGCCACAAAGTCCTGAGCCATGGCATTGAAGGCACGCGCGCTTTCTCCAGCCCAGATGGCACCAGCAAGCAAAAACCAGTGAAAAAACCTCATACCTCTATAGTAGTATAGAGCTTGGTAGTATCAAACGCTTTTGAATTTCTGTGTTTTCAGGCAGAGTTAGGAGAGCGCGTTGCACACGCCGAGGTGTCTGAGCGTGCGATCGAGCGATGTTGCGTGGTCGTGGCCACGCAGCGGTAACAAATACGTGTAAAGAAGAGAGCATGCCTCAACAGTCAAAGAAGGAATTACGACAGGAGATGAAAGTGGTGCTCGCCAATCTCGATAAAAGGTGGGCATCAAAAGCACACACGGAGGTATGCGCTCAACTCGCGCGCCTCGTTGCCACTGAGACTGCGGCGGCATCGGTGCGCCATATACTTGCCTGGATTCCATGTTTTCCAGGGGAAGTTGACCTGAGTGGTTTTATTGGGGAGATGCTCAAGACGTCATACGTCTACCTTCCACGGGTGGATGAACGAAACACGATGAGTTTTGTGCGGATCTCCGATAATTGGGCTGCGCATCTTGAATCCGGAGTTCGCGGCATTCGTCAGCCGTTCGCCGACTACGGCGAGCCCTTCGATCCCGAGGATGGTGGCAGCGTGGTGGTTGTTGCTCCAGGACTTGCATTCGACTCGCAGGGACGGCGGCTCGGTCGCGGAGGCGGACATTACGATCGCTTTCTCGATACTCCTAGACTTGCTGGTGCGCTCAGGATCGGAGTGTGTTGGTCGATGCAGGTCCTGCGCGAGATTCCGACCGATCCGCATGATGTGAATATGAATTGGCTGACCCATGAACGAGGGGTGATCCATCTTCCAACAGGTATGCTATGACGCAACTTCCCCACGTTCCTACTAAACCAGGACACGCACTTCGGATCCTCGTGCTCGGAGATGTCGTGGGCCGCCCGGGGCGTATAGCCTTAAAGAGTAAATTGAAAGGATTGCGCGAAGCGCTGCTTGCGGACTTGGTCGTCGTAAATGGCGAGAATGCAGCAGGTGGTGCCGGTATCGATCCATCGACAGCGCTTGAAATTCGTAGCGCTGGCGCCGATGTCATCACGTTGGGAGATCACGCATTCCAACGTAAGGGCTCGGCAGAGTTTCTTGATAAGAATGGGGCGTGGTGTATTCGGCCCTATAATTTGCCCTCGGATACGACGCCTGGAGTTGGCTCGTGCATATGGCAGGGTAAGGACGGTGTGCGAGTATGTGTGGTGAATCTTCTCGGTCGGGTATTCATGGGGGGTGTTGCTGAGTGTCCTTTTCGAGCGATGAGTTCCTGGTTGGATACAGTCAATCAAGAGGGGCCAGCGATTACTATCTGCGATATGCATGCAGAGGCGACGTCGGAGAAGTGGGCGATGGCGCGATACGTCGACGGTAAAGTGAGCCTCTTAGTGGGGACACACACCCATGTTCAGACCTCGGATGCGCAGGTATTACCGGGTGGTACAGGATACCTTACTGATCTTGGAATGACGGGTGCAAACACCGGCGTAATCGGGATGGATGCAAAGGTGGCACTTCGACGATTTCTAGGACCAACGCCGGCGCCGTATGAGATCGCGGAGGGGGAAGGGGTATTGCACGGTGTGCTTGCGGATGTCGACATACTCTCGCGCAAGGCGGTTGGTATCTATCTCATTAACTCATAATGTGACCCACTGAGTGCTTTGATCTGCGCTGCCGAGGTTGTCGTGCGCGAAACGGTGTGTTGGGAAATGCAGATTGAGGTGGGGTGATAAAATCCTGAGTCGCTCCTACGTGATAGGGGAATCGTGCAACGTGGTCTCAAACAATCAGGATGCCCGGCATATCGCTTTGTTGCCGCGAATTCGCCGGCTCATAACATTCATACATCCGAACGAATCAAGTCTGCATCCTAGACTCTCGAATAGGTCATTGTAGCAAACGCTGTGGTGTACTTGTAACCAGGTAGGCGCGCTAGCATCGCACCGATCGAGGCGCCTGTTTACGTCAGAGGATAGCATGATCATGGTCAAGGGGTTTCTCGCATTGTTCGCCGCCGTGGGGATGGTATTTGGAACGAATATCACGCCAGCGCTCGCCCAAGAGCAGTTGCCGTACGATAATAGCGATCATGATGTCGGTGACTATCACCCATCACCGGCATACCGAGAGTCGGAGTCACATCCGCTGAGAATCCTCGCCTATATTGTGCACCCAATCGGCTGGGTTGCGCGTGAGTTGATCTTCCGCCCCTTAAGCTACTTTGCCTCCTCGACGCCTGAGACTTCAGAGGTTATGGGGTATCGGGAGCCGTTTGATTTCAGAAAGCCCTCGTGTTTTTCGAGGGGTGATGCCGTACCAGATTGTCGTAAGATGGCTCCCTTTAATTACGACAGCGTTTCAGAAGCTGGCGGAGCCCAGCAAGTGGTGTACTTTCCCGATGTGAACTTTGATTTCAACAAGCACACTCTCAATCGAGTTGGAAAAGAGAAGGCGATTGAGGTCTCCAAGATGCTGTCTCGTGGTGAACCGGTAAACGTAGAGCTTCAAGGCCACGCCGACAAGCGGGGGAGTGATGGGTACAATATGAAGCTCGGGATGGATCGTGCTGAAGCCGTGAAGGCCGAGCTGGTCTCGTTAGGAATTCCAGCAGCGCGACTATCAACGGTGAGCTTCGGCGAGCGTAAGCCGCTCTTCACAGAGGAGGAGGACTGGGCATATGCCGCTAATCGCCGAGTTGAGGTTCACATGAACGGCCAGAAGTCCGTCGTGCCGAACAACTAACTCAGCAAATTGTTTCTATCGGGAGTATGCCGTGACTATCTATGCGTCGGAACGCATGGCACTATCGGTCGTTGGCAGCGGCAGGAACCTCAATGGTTCTACCGCTTGCAGTTTTAGCCTTGTTAGAACTGTACTCTGATGGAGCGGGGATTGTGGTTAGATCCTTGGATTGAGCGATCCCAATCCACTCAAGAAACGTTTGCACTACGTTTTTCCTCGACTCCTGATACGAGATCAGTTTACGAATCGTTTGAGTCTCGGAGAGGAGTAGTATCTGGTCGCGATCGCTCTTCTCCTCTAGCTTCTCGATCCGTTCTCGAAGCCAGGTGCGTTGACTCCGTAGGTCAGCGATCTCATCATCTTTAGCATCGAGCATGCGCTCTTGCATGGAAAGGAGATTCCGAAGCCGCGTTATCTCTGAATCTGATGCTGCAGTTTCTGCTGCATTCTGCTGAGAGCCTCGCAGGGATGTCTCGTGGTCGATACTCTCCTTGGTCTCTTCCGTTGGGGTGGTGATGCCGCAGCCAGCAGACTCCTGCGAAACGCTCTCTGCGCCGCAGCGCTCAAACGCCTCACTCGAGCATGTCTCGTTGTCTTCCTGCGGAGCAGCCCTAGCAACGATCTGGCCTCCAAATATCTCTGCGATCTGGTCAGCCGAATAGAGGCGGGTTCCATCATCTGCTACCTCAACGGTGAGGTACCCTGATTCGCTAAAGCGCAGCAGTGTTCGCGCTGATACGCCGGCGAGTCTTACAGCATCGGGTTCGGATATGCGGTTCACTGCTGTCATGGTCCTGTCTACTCGTTAACGAAGTTAAGGTCACGGATCTGAAGTACGGATGTTGAGCCCGGAGTCTGGGTGGCGAGACCACCGGTTATGACAGCTCGGCCACCATTACTAAGTCCTTCGCGGATCTGAACAGTTCGAAGTGCTGTCTCGATCTCGCCCGAATGGGTGCTCGCAGATTCAAATGAAATCGGCGAAATGCCCCAGTACAGCGCCATGCGACGCAGAGTTTCCTCTTTTCTGGAGAGGCCATAGAGGGGCTGTTGTGGTCGATACTTCGCCACCAGTCGAGCCGATGTGCCGGTCTCTGTACACGCGATAATAGCATCAGCTGTTGTCTTTACGGCTGCTGCGCATGCTGCATAGGCGATTGCATCTGGAACGGTGTAGCTATCCGAGTTCCTGAGCCTGAGCTTGAACTCCTCAAACGCGAATGACTGCTCAGCAGCTACCGCGATGCGAGTGATATAGCGCACACACTCGGCTGGATGCTCACCGATAGCCGTCTCATCCGACAACATCACAGCGTCCGCACCGCTCATCACTGCAGCAGCAATGTCAGAAACCTCAGCGCGGGTAGGGCGTACAGAAGTTATCATCGAGTGCATCATCTGCGTTGCGACGATTACAGGGATTCCACGGTAGTTAGCCTCTTCA
>JBIJBZ010000074.1:0-14789 GCA_044344945.1 Bdellovibrionota bacterium
AAATAGCACCATTCTGAGGATGCTCGCTATAGCGTTCCCGAAGCGCTTGATTCTACTTGATAAACCGGCTAGGCTCCCCGAACTGAAAATTTGACGTATCGGGGTGTAGCTCAGCCCGGCTAGAGCACTAGTTTTGGGAACTAGGGGTCGGAGGTTCAAATCCTCTCACCCCGATTCTTTTCAGTATGTTAGGACGACTCCGGGGCTCTCCAAGCCCCGACCCTAACCCTCCCAACAATTCTTTCAACTCCACCATACCGATCGGACGCTCCGATCATCCTAACACTAGCAGAGAAGCGCCTTTTACAGTGGTTCTCCTAGCTGCACCCTGAGCCGGCGATTACCCGGGCAGGCACGAAAAAGCAGCCGAGAAATCCTCACGGGATACTTAGAGCTTGAATCGGCCCTGATTGACGGATTATACGGCGTGTACACGGAGACTCGATATGAAACAGTTCCTTGCATCCTTATTGGCGATCGCATGCCTGGCACAGCTCGGCCTCACCGTCATGCATAGGGCTGGGTATCAGATCGCGATTGCGCAATCGAACGCGCTACCGGCCGCTTCACAGCCAAGCGAAGCTACCACGAAGGAGGAACGGCAGTCGCCTCAAAGTATTCAAGCGCCCGCTTCAGATGCCTCCTCACGTGACCGCGCCTCTATCGATAGGGCTGCAATCATCGATCCCTCTCGGCAAACTCCTAGCACGCAGCAACCTCGGCCTGCTCAACCAAGCACCGAAGTTATCAACGAAGAGCGAGATCCATTCGTCCCCTACTACTCAATCAACAGGAACCGCGATAGCAACGACCTTTCGCCGCTGACGCAGATCGACATTTCGGAGCTACGCCTCGCTGCCGTTATCAAAGATTCGACCGGAAGTTATGCTGCCGCGGTTCAGAACGCGCAGGGTCGTAATTTCATCCTTAAGCGGGGGGCGCGGATCGGCAATCGGGGGGGGCAGGTTGTGGAGATCACTTCTTCAAAGGTCATCATCTCCGAGATCCAGCACAATGCAGTCGGAAAAAAGACTGCTCACTTTCGCGAAATCGCTATGAAGACTGCGCCGGATACGAAGAGTCTCGTTCGGTAGTCTAAGTAGGTTTATTGATATTGCTTGCGTGACGGGGTCAGCCCATCAACGCTCTTGTTGTCTCCTAAAGTAGGACGCCTTTAATTCCTTCTCTTAATCCCCCTCCTTATTCTTATCATCCTCCTGCACCTGCAACCGTTTCTTCCTCTTCATCAGAGATCTTCCACGTGCTCTTAACCGTCTAGCCAGCAGTTTCATGAAAAGTGCGGGGTAAGCGCGCATCATTACTTTGCCTTCAGAGCGTGTGACCACACTTTTTCCGGTACGTTCACGTTTCCGTGAACGACCATGTTCACGTCCGCAAACACCAATTTTACCCACTCGATTCCACGAAGAGCCGTATATTTGCCCACGAGAACTTTGAAGCCTATCAACTCGCAATTGAAGGCACGCACGTAGCCATCAAGTGTCTCGTCAATATCCTCGCGACCGGATGCTCATTGAGAGGACCCGATTAGAATGAGGAAACCGGTGCAGGTGCAAGAGGAAGAGAAGGATGAGGATTAAGAGGAGGATTAGGGGGAGAAATAGAATGCCCTGCTACGACACCGTTTGGGGCGGCAACCTGGGACTCATCCCCGCACCCCTGCTCCTTCACCCGAGCGACTCCGGATGTATGCTCCGGTCCCGTACACGACATTCGCAAGTCGATCGAGGCAACGATAGGAAACTGCCTCAGCTACCGTTTCCTCTGTGATACTCCCCCCGCCCGCTAGATCCGCAATGGTCGCAGCGACCCGTAGTACCCGCGTATACCCACGCGCACTGATCCCAATTCGCTTAATCGCTTCACTCAAAAGACGCCGAGCTCCATCGCTTACGACGAGTCGAGACTGCATCTCACCATCTGAGAGCTCACTATTGAGCACCCCTTGCCGTTCTAGCTGGCGAGCCCGTGCTCCCAAGACCGCGGCCTCAATCTGCTGACTGCTTTGAGAGGAGCTGCGCCGCGCCCAAACCAGATCATCCACCTTCACCGCTTCTAACTCCACGTGAAGATCAATTCGATCCAAAATCGGCTGCGAGAGCTTGGCGAGATAGTCACGAACAGCGTGGTGCGAACACCGGCATAGCCCTACCTCAGACCCAAACCGACCACACGGACACGGGTTCATCGCAGCGATCAACTGAAATCGGGAGGGATACACAACCGATGCTTTTGCGCGAGCGATCTGTACCCAGCCGCTCTCCATAGGCGATCGCAGAGCTTCAACAGCACTCCGTCGAAACTCAGGGAACTCGTCAAGAAAGAGCACCCCACGGTGAGCGAGGCTCACCTCTCCTGGCCGTGGCCCCGCGCCCCCTCCGATTAGACCGGCATCGCTGACCACGTAGTGAGGGGTCCGAAATGGTCGAGCTCCGGCCACTATAGATTCCGTCTCCTGACCGGCAACGCTGTGAATCCGGAGCACCTCAAGCATCTGCTCACACGAGAGCGGGGGCAGCAGTGTTGCTAGACGCTCTGCTAACATACTCTTGCCACAGCCGGGGGGACCAATCATAAGCAGGTTATGACCCCCTGCGGCGGTAATCGCTAACGCTCGTTTTGCCACCTCCTGACCCAACACATCGTCTATGCTTTTACGGTGCTGCGGGGCCACGGGAGAGATCTTCTTCTTGATCTCGGGAGCTTCCTGCTTTTTTAGAATCCGAACGACCTGACTGAGGTGGCGAACCCCGATCACGGTGATATCATCCACCATGGCTGCCTCGTGACCATTCTCGTCTGGTACAAACACGGCGCGTAGCTTTCCCTGAGCTGCCGCAAGAGCATGCGCAGCTATCCCTGCCGTTGGCTTTACATCCCCCAACAACGATAACTCACCACACAGGGAGATCCTTTCAAGAGCTGATTGCGGCAAGGCCCCTATAGCGCACACGATTGCAAGCGCGATCGGAAGATCGAAAACGGCGCTATCTTTTCGCACCTCTACCGGAGCAAGATTGACGAGGATCTGATTTGGAGGATCAAAGCCAGCTCGCTGCAAAGCCGCCAGGATTCGATCCCGGGATTCGCGAACCGCGGCGCCTCCGAGACCCAGGATAGTAAATTTTCCCTGTTCGCCTTCTCTGACGCGAACTTCAACCTCGACGGGAACAGCGTCGAGACCCACAATGCAACTGGTACGAGCGGAAGCAAACATGAAGAGGGAATCGAGAGATCTCGCCCGTTAGTTGCTTACTGGAGCCAAGATTTATAAAGCAGAGTCTAGCCCCGATTCGTCGGGACAAAACTCCATATACTGGGCGTCGTCCCCATAACTCAAAAGCTTCGCCTGGATCTCTGGGGTTTCAGCAACTGGCACGAAGCCGAATTGTCGCCAGTACGGCGCAGAATTCTGCACAGCGATCAGGGTTGCATGGTTGAAATTATGTGCGTCGAGGCTCTTGAGAAAATTTTCAACAAGCGCTCTACCCGCACCGGTGCTTCGCGCAGACACTGTTACTGCGAGGTCGTGCAGATAAAGCGAGTCAGCCTCGTTCGGAACTTTGTATACCTTTGAGTCTAAGGCAGGCGGACATCCAAATTTCCCGGGAACAGAAATCAGATATCCAATTATGATAGGCCCGAGTACAGCAACGTAACAGCTAGAAGGTGATGCCATTACCTTGGCATGAATAGACTGCTCTGATTCCGGCGCAACCTCGGTATAACACTCTGACTGGATCTCCAGCACTCGGGGGAGATCATCAACCCGCATCAGACGAATCAAAATAGAACTGTTCATACAACATTTGAAAGGCGTCTGCTCCAAGGACCACTCTTCTCAGCACCCGCGTATCATCGCAATGCCACGATACCCCAGTCACCAAGACGTCCAAACAGCACTCACCACAGTCTATCAGATGAGCACCGACGTCACCGCCACAATCTGACTAGCCCGCTGTCTTTGACCTTCGCAGACTACACACAGTTGCCGACGGGCTTGGAGCCCCATGCCGCGCAATCCCCATCAGTGGTCCTTGGGGCCCTGCTGCGAAAGTGACGACTCTCAAAACCTACTGCGGCGCTCCAGCCAACCACCGGCTCAGCCGCCTCGGTACGCAACGTGCTTATACATCGGGGCATTGCAGTTTCTGGGGTAGTTCAAGCCAGAATTCAGGCACTTACTGAGTTCTTAAGGGTAATTTTTTCCGTGACAACGATGTCGGAAGCTCCACCGAATACCGCCCAAATTAAACGAGCCTGGCAGCGCATACCTGAGGAAGAGAAGCGTGAACTAATTGCCTCTGCCAAAGCGAAGGGGTGCGAGGCGTGTCTCCTACTCGCGCTGTTTGGCGTCAGTGCAGCTTTCGGCCTCAAAACCCCAGCAATTCTCCTTGGAACTGCCGTTCTGCTGCCGCTCCTATACCAGGTCATTTCGGTCCGAGAGTGGAGAGAGAAACGCCCCCACCTTATCGCCAAGTATATGGTGGCCGGCCATACGGCCTCCCAATACGCCTCCTCGATGCAGGCAAAAGATCCTGCCGTGAAGGTCATATTCCGCGGGGACCTAACACCACCACTGAAGACTAGAACACAGCAATCCCGAGAACTTGAGCCAGAGGAGCTTGAAGCCCAGCCGATTCCAGTCTGGGTCTCACTCTTTCCCGACCACCTTATCATGATCTCAGAGGGCGAAAGGGGAGCCAAGCTAGAGTTCGCACACTCCACCCTTGATAGCTTCCGTCTTGTATCTGGGGAGTTGGACGAGACGGAAGCCTTGCGAGACACCCTGGCGATTGAGACCGAAGATCCTGACGGGGAGCCAGCACGCTGGATCCTCCGCTCACGACACGCCACCGCACTCACGGCCTGCGAAAAGAAGATCCGGCTCTTCCATGAACGAGCGCTTGCCAAACACGATCACGATGCGGGCGTTGGATTGCGCTGACAGGTTTTTTCGGCGCCTCGCGATCACTCTTTTTCCCCTTTGCAACCAGTCGGTTAGCAGCTACCGTATAGAGAGTATTATGGCACTCCAAATCCGCTCGCGCTGCGGCTCGTATGCCCGCTGCAGTCGATGAAGCAGACAGTGTGGATGCCTCACTTCTACCGGATGCTACTCCATATGGTTTTATCTCCTGTTATTCGCTCCAACGCGCGTTTACTCCGATGTAGCCTCTCGCTCGCCCTTGTTGCCCTATCCCTGCTCGCTGGCCCGATAGAAAGCACCCTCGCCCAACCAGGAGGGGCTGGCCTATCTGGGGCTCCACAAACGATTACCTCTAAAGAGCGCGTCACCGTTCTCATCGACCGCGAGATTGATGGCCCCAAGAGCTTTATCGTTCTTAAAATCTCAGTACCCAACAATTCGAAGATTAACGCGTTTGCCCTGACGAATCCGGCCCGGCTCGTTGTTGATTTTGAGGGAGCCTCGATTAAAAAGAGCGAGGATTTTCAAGCGCCAAATAATGGCGTGGTTCGCCAGGTCCGTCTCGGTGCGCATCCGAACAAACTTCGGGTGGTGATTGATTTAATCGCAGCCACACCTCCCGAGTACGAGTGGAAAGCGGGCAAGCGTCAAGCTATCATCAAGATTTTTGAGGCGCACGAGAGCGGCGAGGCGAAGGCAATTCCGACGATTGCGCCAACGACACCGCCCACCGCAGCTGCGCCCGTTGCAACTGTGACGGCGGTGCCAACAATCGCGCCGGCAAAGCCGACGTCGAGCCCCAGCCTACTGAGCAATACACCACTGCCAACTACACAGCCAACAAAACAACCAGCTGCACCAACGTTCACGGCAACCGTTGTATACACACCTACAGCTACGCTAACCGCCACAAAGGAGCCGGCGAAGGCCCCGGCTAGTGCCCTAACTGCGACATCGACGCCCGTTCCACAGGCACCCACCTCTGAAACGTTGAGCCCAACCCTCTCGGATGTCGAGGGAGCAGCAGGACTGGGAGCCGCAGCGGCACCCGCACCCGGCAAGAGTGGGGCTCAAGCACCGCTCCTGCCGGATTTTCAAACCGGCTCTGACCAGGCAGCAATGGAGGAGACGAACGACTTAGGAGATCTTGAGGAGGATAAAGGCGGACCTCCAGAGCCGAAGGTTCCCACGAGCTTCAGCGTCACTGGATACAGGTTTGAGAGACTCCCGGACAAGACTCCTATTCTTAAGATCCTCCTCAACAAGCCGCGCGCTCAAGCACAGATCAGCAAAGTAGACGAGGAAACCTACAAGATTGAGATTAAGGATTGCGGCCTCGACAATGAGGACCTTGAGCTTCCACAATTTCCACCACACGACTTTGTTGGGTTCGTCATGGTGGTATCAGAGACGGTCGGCAAAAACACCGAGATTAGCGTGAGCGTTGAGAACAATACCGCGCTCACCACCGCAGTGCACGATCAAGAGATCTGGGTTAAAAAACCGTAATATGGGGAAACGGCTACAACCGTTCAATCTTTAATGAGTCTCCGACAACTTTCAGGAGACTACCCTTGCCATTGATACTGGTCTCAAGCACAACCTCTCGCTCCCAGAGCTGCGCAACGTGCTTGAGGGTGTGATCGGCGTACTCAAGTTGGAGATCTCGACCGTCATGGTAGTGTTTGAGGTAGAGGGTGCGATTGCGCCCAAAATCAGCATCCTCGACCTTGATTACAGGAATGGAACCCGTTCCAACATTCTTAATTAAGGTGTCACGCACATCTTTCCATCCCTCTTCATTCGAGACCTTAGTCACCACACGCTCCTTCCCGCGCCGATCGTGCTGGAAGAGGTGTAGCTCCTCCATTAACTCCCGGGTAAGGAAGCGCCGAAGAAATGACTGGTCTCTATCGCTCTCTCGAACCTCGAAGATCTTCTTTCTGCCTGGGGTATCGTTTTCATCCATCGCAGGAGTCGCCACGGGCGGCTTCTCATCGCTCCACTCCTTGCCGATATCTCCCTCGTTCCAGCGCCGCTCAATGTCGTGCCACATCACAAAGCCGAGGTGGTACGGATTGAGGCCACCGGGATGTGGTCGCAGCACCTGATTGTGTCGAACGATCAGTTCAAGATGCATATCCTGTGGAAGCTTCAACTCATTGAGGATCTTGTGGTGCCAGTAGCTCGCCCACCCCTCATTCATGATCTTCGTCTCCATCTGGGGCATGAAGTACTGCGTTTGTTGGTCGACAATCTGCAGAATATCTCGCTTCCACTCTGGCAGGTATGGGTTGTACTCAGCGATAAACTGTAAAAGATTCTCAACCGGCTCTGCTGGTGTCTTCGCAAGATCCGGTGCCTTGTACTCGGGCGTCGGATGAATATCTCGCCACGGATCGGCCGCGGGTTGGGCACGCTCCCAGGCTCGGATTCGCTGCTCGGTATCCGATAGCTGCTTAATCGCGAGGTTTCGAGATCGTTGATAGCACACCGCATGCGCGTGATCGACCACGGCCTCTACCTGCTCGATACCGATCGAGGGGTCCTCGTGATAGCTGGCGATACGATTGGCTGCATTCTTGAACATCTCAAGAACGTGCTTCGCGTCTGTGCCACTCGTAAAGGTGAAGTTGTTTGCAAAAAAATCGTTATGCCCGTACACATGCGCGATGGTGAGCACCTGCAGCAACAACGTGTTATCCCGCATCAGGTATGCGAGACAAGGATTGGAGTTAATAACCATCTCGTACGGCAGGCCCGACACGCCGTAATCGTACATCGTCTTCTGACGTTCGTATGACTTTCCGTACGACCAGTGCGGATAGTGAGACGGCATGCCGGTGTAGGCCATGTAGCCGAGCATCTCATTGTGATCGCAAACCTCAAACTCCTGGGGATAGCAGTTCAAACCGTAGCGAACTACGAGTTCTCGAATTCGATCATCCCACTTTGCGAGCTCATCTACGTTAAATGACATAATTCCTCACGGTGCAGCCGCAGCAGCCCCTTCGCTTCCACCAAAAACTTTGCCGTGTGCTGATACTCCACTCGCCTTATCTTTCATCAAGAAGCTTCGGAAGCCTTCCCAAAGATCTTCCTTCTTCTCGATCGTGATCATGTGGAAATTTGTCGCCTGAATCTGCCCAAAAACCTCTAGCATACTTCCGCTGTAGTATGCACTTCCCGAGGGCTTAATCTCACCATACCCGAAGAGGTTGCACACTTTGCACAGCTCTTCTGCAGCCTGCAGTGCCCGCTCGTTGTCCGAATAAAAATTATCACCATCCGAGCAGTGGAACGCGTATATGTTCCATAGTGAGGGGTGGTATCGATCGTTGATAATGTCGAGCGCCTTGCGATATCCGGATGATATATACGTTCCACCCGACTCTACCTTGTGGAAAAAATCACTCTCCGTTACCTCTTTTGCCTCTGTATGGTGCGCGATGAACACTACTTCGACATTCGCGTATTTCTGGCGAACAAATTGATAGAGGAGGAAGTAGAAGCTGCGCGCCAAGTATTTCTTCACCGTACCCATCGACCCAGAGGTATCCATGATGCAGAACACAACAGCATTTGAAGCCTCTCGCGTAGTTGGAGCGATATGGAAGTAGCTCATATCGTCTTCGTGAAACGGAAACCGCTGCTCATCCTGATTGATCTCCTCACCGCGGCTACCCTTTACCGATAGCTTTCGCCGGATGCGGTTTCGTGCGGTAGCACGCTTATCGAGACGGGGTCGAATTCCGGCTTTACGATGGCCTTTGCGCTTGCGAGCATCCTCGGACATCACCTTCCGGAGCGCCTTGCGCTCCAGCTCGGGAAGCTCGAGATCGTCGAACATGATTGCGATAAGCTCCTCAAGGGTAATATCGGTTTCAAACGCATCAACACCTGCCTGACTACCGGCACCTTGGCCCGGCCCCTGCCCCTCTTGACCCCCCTGATCGACTACATCGCCGGGCTTCTGGTTGCCATCACCCTGCGCTGCCCCGGGGGAATTGTCGCCGTAAATAAACCGATACTCTTTGACTGATTTAATCGGCACCTTGATGATTTTGTCGCGATCTCGGCCAATTATTGACTCCTCTGCAAGGATGTCTCCGATATTGTCACGGATCGAGTCTTTGATTTTTTGACGGTGCCGCATCCGATCGCGAGCACTCCGATCAGATCGCTGGGAGGTGGGAGTGTACGGACGAAAGATTGTTGACATGCGTGGCTCAAATCCTCAGAGGCAACACCTCAAATCAGCTCACCAGTTCTCCGAAAGGGTCTTACGATGCACCCTCGCGCAGTACTGCCGACTCGGTCATTGACCGTGAAGTCAGGTCGCCGAGGGGGTTTTCATTCTGCACCGTTAATCCTTCCAGAGATTGTTCGCCGCATACTTCAGGATGATATCGACGCAGCTCGCTGGGTAGCCATTTCTAATGAGCTGCTCGACCATCCGCCCGTACTTCTTGTGCTGATCATCATCTCGCGTGCGCGCCTTCGTAATAATTCTCGAAACATCACGCACACTCGCCATCAGCTTCTTCTCGATTGCCTCTTTGAGCGGCTCGTAACACTCGTACGACACCTTCTCTCCGCGACGGCCAGCCGACCAGAGGTATGCGATAACCTCCTGACGGAAACCATCACACGCGGTACCGATAATGGCGATCTGCTCCTCAATCGACTTCATGAAGCCTTCATCAGGCTCAAGAACTTCGCCGGTGCTTCTATCCTTAAACTTCTTCTTGGTTACATACGACTCTGCGTGGTCGAGGTAGTTCTGGAAGAGCGCCTCGGCCTGTTCCTGATACGAGTACACGAATGCCTTCGTGATCTCCTTCTCCAACACCTCCAAGTACTCCTTATGCAGGGTGTCTTGCAGGAACTCCAGGTAACGCTTCTTCACGTCATCTGCAAAGTCGGCCTCTTTCACCATGTGCACCAGGGCCTCTCGAACCGATATCGGGTGAATGGCGTTCTGCTCAACATTATCAGAGAGCGCGTTATCGAGAGCCTTCATGATAAAACGAGTCGAGATGCCGTTCATTCCCTCGCTCTTGGCCTCCTCACGAAGCTCGACGACATCAATCCGTTTTGTCTTGCCCTTCTCGACGACCTCTTCGCCGTTATACAGCTTGAGCTTCGTCATCAGGTCGCACTTATTGGTCGGCTCAAGTCGCGAGAGGATCGCAAACATCGAAGCAATCTCAATCGTATGCGGAGCGATATCCGCAGTAAACTGAGATTGACGGATTATTTTTTTGTAAATCTTAACCTCTTCCGAAAGCCGCAAGTTGTACGGCACCTTCACAGTCACGATACGGTCAAGAATAGCCTCATTGGTGTGATCGCTCTTAAACTTTTTCCACTCGGCTTCGTTGGAGTGCGCCACGATACAGGTATCAACGTAGATCATACCGTGTCGCCCTGGCGCAGGGATTGACTTCTCCTGGGTTGCCGTGATCATCGCATGCAGGTATTCGGTTTCGTTTTTGAAAACCTCAATAAACTCAACCATTCCGCGGTTACCCACGTTCAGAGCTCCAGTCAGGTCGAGCACTCGTGGGTCTCCCTCTGAGTAGATGTCGAGCTTCGAGATATCTTCACCACCTATCAGCACGCTCGTATCTTGGTTGTTCGGGTCTACCGGTGGAACGACACCGACTCCGCGCTTCGCGCGAATACTAAAATCATAGGTGCGAACGGGAAAATCTTCCCATTTACCTTGGTACTCTTCTTTCAGTTTGTAGCGACATACAGGACAGAGATCCCCTTCGATCTCCACACCGAGCATCTTCGAAAACTCTTTACGCAAGTGCCGCGGCACGAGGTGCAACGGCTCCTCGAACATCGGGCAGCTCTCAACCGAATAAAACGGCGGAAGTTGTTCGAGCCCCTTTTTCAAACGCTCAACCAGAGAGCTCTTTCCAGAGCCCACGGGCCCAACCAAGTAGAGCACCTGACGACTCTCCTCGCCCTTGAGCGATGCCGAGTGAAAGTAACGAACGATCTGATTGATCGTCTTCTCCATCCCGAAGAATTCGTCTGCGAAGAAGTTATACACCTTCAGCTTCTCGCCTTTGAAGATCCGCTTGAGTCGTGGGTTCTGCTCAAGATCGACCTCAACCATTCCGCGGTCGAACATCATGTCGTAGAGTCGCTTATGGGCCAACTTGTGAATGGCGGGGTTCTCTTTGACGAGTTCCAGGTACTCAAGCATCGTACCCTTCCAGGATGACTTCTTTCGAGTTTCGCGGTCTTCCTGGATTAATTTTTGGAATTCATTGCTCATGGAACCTTCTCCTTGACGATCGTGCTCTACTACCACCTGTGACCATTTTTGTGTTGAACTTCTCGTACCAACCGAAAAGCTCCACGCTCACTGTGACCCGAACAACAACTTCATAACCTTCGCACGGCTACCAGTGTTCTCACACAGCAGGTTTCGGAAACTTCCAAAACCGATGAACTCCCCCTAACGAGCTAGGTGGATCAAATTTCATCGCCTACCTATCAAGGTAAACGATCTACAATCGGAACGACAACCTATTAACCCGAAAGGAGAAACCAGTCTGATCTGGTATCCCTCTATGGTTGGATGCCGAAGTCTCCTAAATCGATTGGCACTACACTTAGGTTCTTTGGAACTATCGCTGTTTTATAAAAATTAAGGGTCCAGCTCCCACATGGAGCTCCGCGCCGCTACGAAAAACACGTAACGACTCACCCCTTTTTCAGTGCAAAAAGTTGCTCAACGCACCCCAGAGCGGATGGTGGCGGCTTCAGAGCACCTGAAAGTCGACAAACCACCGAAATTTATATGGAAATCTCGCCTTCATGATTGAGTGATGGGCGCTACCGGTATAGACTTACGACGTTTCACTGAGGGCACCCTATGACACAACCCGCATCTCCTCTGAATGATACCTCCGCGCATACGACGGGCACTCCCCGATGGCTGCGAACAGCAACATCCGACGACGCAAAACAACACGGTCTCAAGTCTGGAGAGTTCGAGGCCATTACGAAGGCTCTCGGGCGCTCGATTAACATGGTTGAGTTGGGCATCTGCTCAGCTCTTTTTTCGGAACACTGTTCTTACAAGAGCACGAAGGTGCACCTACGAACACTTCCAACAAAGGGACCACGTGTTCTCGTGGGTCCCGGAGAGAATGCGTGCGTTGTTGATATCGGTGACAACGAAGCGGTTGTGTTTAAAGTTGAGAGCCACAACCATCCCACGTTTATTGAGCCCTTTCAGGGCGCAGCCACCGGTGTCGGCGGAATCTTGCGCGACGTATTTACGATGGGAGCGCGGCCCGTAGCACTGCTAAACTCGCTGCGCTTTGGAGAGCCACAGCTAGCAAAGAGCCGATACCTCCTGCGGCGAGCAGTGAATGGCATCGGGTTCTACGGTAACTGCATGGGTATCCCGACGGTCGGCGGAGAACTCGCATTTCACCGCTCCTTCAACGGCAACTGTCTGGTGAATGCATTTGCTCTCGGCCTTGTTAACCAGGACGAGGTTTTCCTCGGGACCGCAGCCGGAATCGGTAATGTTGTACTCTACGTTGGGTCAAAGACAGGTCGCGATGGTATTCACGGAGCGAGCATGTCTTCAGAGTCGTTTGGCGACAATTCTGAAGCGAAACGCCCAACGGTTCAGGTCGGGGATCCATTTCAAGAAAAGCTCCTCCTTGAAGCGTGCCTCGAAGCGTTTAAGAGCGGCTACGTGGTCGGAGTACAAGACATGGGAGCTGCCGGCTTAACCAGCTCCTCGTTTGAGATGGCGGACCGCGGTAGTAACGGCATCCGACTCCACCTTGATCGAGTCCCGCAACGTGAGACTGGGATGAACCCGTACGAGATCATGCTCTCCGAGTCACAAGAGCGCATGCTTTTTATTGTGAAGGCCGGACATGAGGAGAAGCTGATCACGATCTTCAAACGGTGGGAGCTTGATGCTGTGGCGATCGGAGAAGTTATCGCTGGTGGCGAGGTTGAGCTGCTGTGGCACGGGGATCTCGTCTCGAAGATCCCTGCTCACCTGCTCACAAGCGCGGTTCCCGAGTATAATTGGCCTCAGACGCCCCCGTCAGATTCTAGTCTCACGGCGCCAATCGACCTTTCAACTATCCCGGAACCGAGCGACCTGGCAAAGGCGTGGTTGACTCTGTTGGCTTCGCCGAACAACTGCTCACGCCACGCTGTCTACAATCAGTACGATTCGACTGTGCGCGGAGATACCGTTGTGCATCCTGGCAGCGATGCTGGTGTTGTGCGAATTAAATCATCCCGCAGACCTGAGAAGGGAGTTGCCATCTCCCTCGACTGTAACTCCCGTTACTGCGCTATCGATGCGCACCTGGGAACAGCGCATTCACTCGCTGAGGCAGCACGGAACATTGCAGCTACCGGAGCAACCCCGATCGGGATCTCTGATTGCCTCAACATGCCGAGCCCAGAGGTTCCCGAGACGATGTGGCAGATTGCAAACAGCATCAAGGGACTCGGAGAGGCTGCGCGTGCGTTCGATATCCCCGTGGTTAGTGGCAACGTGAGCCTCTACAACCAGACACATGGTCAGGGTATTCAACCGACGCCGCTCCTCGCGCTCGTAGGCCTGCTCGATGATGCCTCGTGTGCAGTACCATCTGCCTTCCAAAATGACGGCGATATTGTACTTCTTATTGGAGAAACCAACCCCGCAGAACTTGGCGGAAGCGCCTACCTCGCCGAGCTACACAACATCGAACGGGGACGACTCCCTGCCCTCGACTATGCTCTCGAGCGACGCACCTGCGACTGCATACGTGAGCTAGCACAGCACAGGCTGTTGCGCTCGTGTCACGATCTCTCACAGGGAGGACTTGGCGTAGCGCTTGCGGAAGCGTGTTTCAACGATTATTCAAGCCCACGTGGTGTGAGTGTGCAACTAACAACCCAGCCCAAGCGACGAGATGGCGCTCTCTTTGCGGAGACGGGAGCTCGTTTCCTGGTGAGCTGCTCGCAGGAGAACGCTGCTGCGGTTCGCACAGCTATTGAGAATTATGGTCTCACTATTAGCGGTGAAGGGGTAGTGGGCGGAGCGGATATCAAGGTCGATGGCGTTGCAACGATCTCGGCACATGAGGCCTTTCGGGCGTGGTTCCACGGACTAGATGATATCTTTCGAGATTAATATGAAGATTCACAACGATGCCTTCCACGACGAGTGCGGCTTGATGGCGGTCTGGAACCATCCAGAAGCAGCCAACCTCGTCTACCTCGGTCTCTATGCTCAGCAACACCGCGGCCAAGAGGGTGCAGGAGTTGTCTCGGTCAAAGAGAACGGCGATGAACATCCGCACTTCTTCTTTCACAAGGGATTAGGATTAGTCGCCGATGTCTTCGGCGGCTTCGACTTTGGCCAGCTCCCCGGAGATCGCGCCATTGGGCATGTGCGCTATACGACCGCAGGCGGCAACAAGCTAGCAAACGTACAGCCGTTTGTTGCTGACATCGCGCTTGGATACGTGGGTGTTGCGCACAACGGCAACCTGATTAACGCGGACGAACTTCGACGAGAGCTTATCGACCGCGGCTCGATCTTCGGAAGCACCTCGGACACTGAAACTATCCTGCACCTCTTGGCGCACGGAGACAAAGATGCGCCGCGAGTGGAGAGTGTGATTGCAGCGTTACAGCGACTGCAGGGAGCATTCTCGCTTCTGATTACCTTCCACGATCGCCTTATCGTTGCGCGCGACCGCCACGGGCTTCGTCCCCTGGCAATCGGAGAGCTCAATGGAGCCAAGGTGTTCGCCTCGGAGACCTGTGCATTTGATCTGATCGG
>JBIJBZ010000199.1:0-5373 GCA_044344945.1 Bdellovibrionota bacterium
TTGCTCCAGGTGAGGTTCTTGAAGTCCTTCAGGATGGCTCGATGAAGAGCTACTATCCGTTCGGCTTTGCAAAAGAGGCTCCCTGCATCTTCGAGTTCGTGTACTTTGCACGTCCCGACTCAAATGTTTTTGGGAAGAACGTGTACCAGTTACGTAAGAAGATGGGCGCGGAACTCGCTTGCGAGAGTGTAGTGCAGGCAGACCTCGTCACAGCGGTGCCAGATAGCGGTGTTGCCGCAGCGATCGGATACGCCGAAGCTTCCAAGATTCCTTTCGAGATGGGGCTCGTACGAAACCACTACGTGGGGCGAACCTTTATTGAGCCGAAGCAATCGATCCGCGATTTCGGCGTAAAGATTAAATTGAACCCGAATCCCGCCATTCTTGCAGGCAAGTCGGTTATAGTCGTGGACGACTCCATCGTTCGTGGGACCACGAGTCGAAAGTTAGTAACGATGCTTCGGCAGGCTGGCGCTCGCGAGGTCCACCTGCGGATTTCATCTCCTCCAACGACCGACCCGTGTTACTACGGCATAGACACACCCGACAAGGCAGAGCTAATCGCTGCGAAGCACTCAGTAGAAGAGATCGCGCAATACATCGGGGTCGATTCGCTCGCGTACCTCTCGATTGAGGGTCTGTACCGCGCGGTTGAATCAACCCCGGGGAAATTCTGCGATGCCTGTTTTAGCGGCAATTACCCGGCTGGGACTCCGGTCTCGATTACACCGAAGCGACAGCAGCTCCTCTTTGAGCGGGAGTAATGGGTGCGTCTCCCCCTCCGTGGGAACTGTTCAGATTGCCTCAGGAATACCGTATCTTCCTACCAGTGCTGGCCCGCGCCCCCTGCCGTCGGAAGCCTAAAACTCAAATCACCACTCTAGGTTTTGCACCTGCTGCAAGCCGTCGCTACTATTTTTTCTAAGCTTCTTTCGGCTTTGCACCATCAGCTTCAACGTCGGCGCTGCGTTTATCTTCGTTCAGCAAAGTAGCCTTTACGTCAATTATTCTCCCCTCCCCCTTCGGAGCTTTAGGAGCCGCCCTCCGCTTCACCCGGGCGCTGGGCTGGGGCATAATCTCAACGGGCGTCTCCGTCGACGCAGCTGGGGTCTGGTTGTTCACGGTAGGCGCAGCATCAACTTCATCGGGTACCCACCTGTAGTAGGTACGCTCCCAATCCTGGAGCTTCTTGCGCCGGATGTCCCCCGAAATCTCGCCGTTAGTGCGGAAAGACGGACTGGTTGGCGCACCCTCTTTTTGCTCAATAAGAACGTACACAAGTCTATCCTTTCCGTTGGACTGCTCCTCTGGGTGTTTGATACACGCGATCCCAATAAAGTTGCCTTTGTTATCCTTAAGCAGAGCAGCGACTCCCGGCTTTAGATTCTTTATCAGGGTCGGATCAATGCCCTTGGGCTCTTCAGCCACTACCTGACCATTCGACGAAAACCACGGCTCCTTTGACGTGGGGTCCAAAAGCTTTTTCGGATTCGCTTTGAATACCAAATCAAGATTGTGGAGGGCGGCCTTTCGTTTTACCTCCTCCGAGTCATCAGGAGAAACCGTCTTCCAATCGGGAGCGTCCTTCTCCTGGTTTTGTTTCTCTACCGCTTCTTCACGCTTGTCGGGGAGAGTCTGTGGCGGTGTAGCAGCCGACGGGTCTCCGTCCTGAGCGGAGTCTCGCTTATGCTCCTCGCGACGATCAACGGAAGGTTGAGGCCTGGTTTCGAATAGGACGTCATGGTTACCCGAAGGTTTATTTCCTAACGCATCACGGTGATCATCCCAGCCAACTGGGAAAATCCAGTTACGCTGAGACCGTGGCGTCTCCTGCTCTACAGGGATTGGATCCGGACTAGGTGGTGGTGGTACAGGATCCGGTACAGGATCCGGCACAGGATCCGGCACAGGATCGGGGATCGGATCCGGTACTATCTCTCTCGTTTCCTGCGTAACTACCTCAGGGAACCGATACTCAAAGATGGCCTCCTGGCCAGCGCTGGTCTCGGTCACAGTTGCTCCGCTGAGCTTTTTACTACCGAAGTCGGTCGCAATCTCGCCAAAGGAGATTCCCCCGTTGTTTTCGTGTACGAGTCCGATCGAGGCCTTCCAGCCTAGGTACTCCGCCTGACCGTGCGAATTGATACGGTAAGCCACCTGCTTCACCTCATCCGGAATGATGATACTACCATCGGATTGTATCGGCACCCGAATAACCTGACTCGGATGCGCTGCGTCGAGTCGCAATAGGAGCTCGAGCTGCCCCTGCTCTGCTGTCCTTGAAGCTCCATGCTGCACTGCGTCCCCGACATCAAGCGAGATCCTCTGACCTCCCGTAACGTAAAACGAATCCTCTCTGAACATCCTTTTTATGCTGTACACTATATTGTCGTCACTATCGACACCACGACCTGCGGCACCGCCCCAGTGCAAGCGCAACTCGTTCTTGTCGAACGCGGCCGTAGCGTTATCATAGTGGTACTCGCGCTCAAGCTCTCCACCGTGCACAACGCCGGAGGACCCGTTACCGGTAAGGCTCTCCGTAAGCGTGCGGGTAATCGTTTGACTCGGAGCACCCTGCTGGACTATCGACTGCGTGAAGTTCGGCTGGTGTTGCTGCAGGTTTGCTAGATCCTGCGCGCGTATCTGGGAGCTATCAACTACGATATCCCCATTCGAAGGATCCACCGTCACCCCCGGCGGGAGGTTCTGCAAATCAATCGGTGGTGGCACGACGTGATGTACGACTACTACCTGCGGCGCTGCTACCGGATGTCCGGTGGACGGCTGAGCTGCCTGGCCTACACCCGTGCCGGACGGAGCACCGACGGAGGTCGGCGTTGCTCCCGTGCCGGACGGGGCACCGACGGAGGTCGGCGTTGCTCCCGTGCCAGCTGAAGACTGCCAGTGTTCTTGAATCGCATCCACTGCTCGGCCAACTCCGAACGCGAGTCCACCAACCGCGCCACCAACAAGCATCGTTGTCAAGAATGCTTTACGTTGCTCAGAGCGACGGTGAGAGGCGAAATTTTTGTTTACTTGCCTCTCGGCCGTTTCAAACCCCGATACAAAATCACTCTTTGCACTTTTCCGAACACTATCCAAATCTGCGGAATCGCCCAGCTCAGTACGTGCCTGCACCAAAGCCCTTATCAACTGCAATCGCTCTTTGGCCACCATCGTCGCATCAGAGTAATCAAGGGTATTGGCGCGTTTCGCTACATCGTTCTGAAGTTCAAGAGCTGCCTCAGTCTCTCCAATCAGCTTCGCAAGCTCTTCCTTATTGCTCGCAACGCCTGGGTCGGTGAGCTTCGTAATACGCTCTTGAACACTAATCGCACGGGTGTTAGTGAACTCAGCTCTGAATTTTTTGTCCTTATTGCTCAGGACTACCGACTCACGGTGTCGGCCAAGTACCTTCTCATTGCGTACTTGATTAAGATCCTTCTTGAGCTCTTTCCCCTTCCGTAGGTACGAGAATACTGAGGCGACTGCCGTACCGATAACGAGACCAGATAGAACTGGAGCCGATGCAATCGCAGCACCGATTGCAACGGATGTTCCGAAACCCGTAGCTGCGCCGATCGCAAGTTGGCGTGTTCCGAAGCCTCCTTTCAAGAGGTATACACCGATCGATACAAATGTGGCCGTTGCCGCAGTAATTCCAGGCACCGTACCAAGAAGCCTACTGCCGTGACACAGGGCAACGAGCCTATCTCCGAACCCCTTGCGCAATTTCTCACCAGCAGCAGATGCCTCATTCCAGACACCAAAGCTGATACTCTTAACCGCGGCCTCGGCGGCTGCACTATTCAACGGTCGGCTACCATGAATGCCATCTAACACCTCACGGGTGTTATCAACCACATTTGCAACCCCGGCATCCTTTAAGATTTTGAGTTTGGCCTCGTCGAATGTTGCGGCATTCTTAACTCCCATCAAGTACTCAACAGCAAGCTTGCGAAGTTTCTCTTCAACCTTACTTCCGCCTTTTCGATCGTTAACGCGCGCATCACCAAATTCACTCGAGGTTGTGGCAGTCTTGCTCTCAAGCTCGGCGAATCGCTCCAGCACAGCATCGCGCTCCTCTGGCGTGGAGAGCTTTGAGAAGATAGCCTCGCGATTGGCCTTTACTAAAGATGCTCTCTTCGCATCAGCTGTCATTCGCAACCACGCAGCTTTGTACGTGTTTGGTCGGAATGGAGCTGTTGCGAGGCGCCCCAGCGTGTTCAGAAGACCTGGAGTCGTGCTGGATGACGACTGTTGATAGCTATCAAACTTCTTGTTTATCTCTTCGTCCGCCATTAACCCGGCGATCTCGTCCACACGCTGCGAGAGACCGACTATGTGGATTCGACTGCCCGCATCCGCGTCCGGAGCCATCTCACGAGCATCGCCACTTGGAGCTGGGAGCCGTGCCGCCGCCAGGCCGTCTTGGTGTGCCGACACATTCGCAACCGGCTCAGGTACCGGCTTATCCTCCTTCACCACTGGCGCCGGGGAAACATCCCCCGTGACAAGCTGCCTTGGCCCCGGTTTCGCCGTAGACCCCTCAGGAGCTGCCGCGACCTGCGCAGGCTTTGCTGCCTCCACTTTCATACCTTTCGCCCCTCCGTCGGGAGTGTCCGAATTTTTGATTGCTTGCCTGCTCATACTTATTTCTCTCCTCCGACCGCATGCTCCGCATGAAATGCGAGGCACAGTCTCTCAAGATCTGCATCAAATTGGGGCATAACCGCCCGTAGTTGGGCATACACATCACGATCTGAACCCGCTTCGGCTCCGATACCTTGAAGGCGTTCAAGAGACACATCGTCAAGGGAGGTTTCAAGGTATGCTGTTACACGTTGCATCAAGAGGCTCCCAAGCTCGGCAATCATCGCCTCACGTTCCGCCTCCGAGAGTCCGGGTAATTCGCCACTATCCACGATAGTGCCGAGAAAATCTTTGATCTTAGGGTAGGCTCTCAACAAATCTCTTACTGGAAGCTGCATACTTCTCTCCTAACGGCTTAAGAGTAACCCATTCGGTACACTAGGCAAATTTTAGTTACCTCAAACGTATCCAAACGCACGCTAAACGACACGATCTCACATTCAGTTAATCGCCAACGGGATATGCTCCTAAACAGCCAGCAAGTGACCTGGCAGGGTGGTGAGAACAGTTTCCAAAGTGAGCATTTTGAGAGTTTTGACGAAACAAGGTGGAGACGACGAAAAAACCGGAAGCGTATCCTCTGAGATACGTTGAGGATTTTTTCGGTGGCTCGAACGCAGTTGCAGTCAAACTATCGAAATGCGCGACAGCAAGCCTTGTGTCACCATCCGGCTATGGCAGTCCTCAACACGCCAAGACGTCTGGCCTAGCAGGGTG
>JBIJBZ010000053.1:0-18481 GCA_044344945.1 Bdellovibrionota bacterium
TTCCGCCCTGCAGATACTTAGTTGAATTCGCCCTTCGGGCCCGAACAATCACCACTCTCGGCGCTCTCGCGACGCAGTTTCATGAAAAATGCGGGCTAGCGCCCTGCGCTTCCCGTCGCGAGTAGGAGCTGGTGATCAGCGGGCTTGAAATTATAAAGTCTGCCGTAGCCTTATTACACGCAACTGGTACCTCATAGAGGGCCGCGATACGCAGCAGGGCTTTTACATCCGGGTCGTGCGGCTGCGAGGTTAATGGATCCCAGAAGAAGATTAATACATCGATCTTCTCTTCAACAATCAAGGCTCCGATCTGCTGATCCCCACCAAGCGGCCCCGATACCGATTTCGTCACCGGCACCGCGAGTGCTTCCTCAATCATTGCCCCAGTTGTGCCGGTTCCATACAGATCGTGCTTCGTCAGCTCCTCTCGATGTACGCTTGCCCATGCACAGAGATCGGCCTTCTTTCCATCGTGCGCGACGAGGGCTATTCGCTTCCTCTTCGGAAGCGGTGAGAGGACGTGATCAAAGTTAATCTTGCTCATGCTGCCTCGCTGTATCAGTTACTTCGCGACGAGTCGCCCAAATCGGGGGATTCCCTGTTGCGGTCGTTCAACTTTAAACAATTCGACCTTATTTTCTCCAGCAGAAAACGCCTTGTCTGGCACCAGGAACGCAAAGTTACCCGCATACGCCGTCGAAGGAATGAGGTATGAAAATCCCTGGAGGGCACCATTCACAGCCACGGCAACCTCATCTCCAGCTTTGAGCTCCGTGCCCTCCACCATTCCCTGCAGGTTGCACGGACACACTCCGGTCTTGGGATCGTACGTAACCTTGCCGTTTGCCCGGGTGGTATCTACCTTTCCACCTCGACTCTGGAACTGAAATGTTGAGGACAGGGAGGTAACTGGAAACTCGCTTAAAGGTTTCCCAAGTAGCTCGCTGTGGGGCCCGATGTGGTACGGGTTGTACGGATTCGGCGTCTTATAACCCGGAAATGTGTACTTCCAATCAACGGTTGCATGCGGCATCTCTGTCGGAGCTTTGTACGTTATTACCTGACCCTCTTGCGCATGCTTTTTGCGAGCTGCCTCTTCTTCAGAGTTCTTCTTCGGGATGCGGCCTACAAGCAGCTGCTGCTCCGCACGGGCAGGGAAATCATCACTGACTAACGACGCCCCATCAAATGGAAGCTTATAATCCAGCCCCAATACGTCAAGCACCGTCGGCACAACGTCGATAGTCTGAGCGAGTTTATCGCTAATAATCCCCTTCGAAGATTCCCCAGGCAGCTTTACAAAGAGAGGAATGCTCATTACATCCTCGTAAAATGCCGGATGCTGGACGTCTCCGCGCCGATGCGTGTGCGCCTGAAACGAAGCGCCGTGATCTGCAACCACAATAAAAAGTGCCTTGTCATAGATTCCAAGGTCCTTGAGCTTCTGGACAAACTGGCCAAGTAACCTATCAGTTGCGCCGAGCTGCATTAAAAACTGCTGATATCCGAAGTGAATGAGACCTGGCTCAGCAGACCACCGATCCTTTGCATACCCTTGAATCACCCCAGGAACATACATCCGTCCCGACGGAACAAACTGGTGGGGCATGTGCGGAAGTATTATGTGCGCAAATATAAATGATGGCTTGTCCGCTGCTACACGAAGGCCATTTATAAAACGCCTAAAACTTTCAACGCGCCCCCCCCGGCTGAAGTTTGGCGCATCCCAGTCTCCGTTCGTCTCGTCCCAAAAATCGCCCCATTTTCCATCGATATTAGGCACACCAACGTCAAGGTCGGTCGGAACGAGGTAATTTACATATACCGCAGCCAGATCTGAGAGCATGAAAGAGAGTCGTCCCCGCCAACTCGTCCGCCGGGTTTTCTTCGCACATACATCGTCGGGACACAGTCGCGTGAAGGGCTCGTACCCTGTCACTGCGTGGCTCCGAGAGAGGATCGTAAAGAGATTAGCCGGATAGCTCTCTACCGTAGGAAGTTGCTTGAGCGAGCGCGGCATCCTACCCGAAAGAATTGCTGGGAGGGCTATCGGGGTAAATTGATTTACAGCCGCTGCATTTCGAAACCATATAGAATCTCGCTGCAGAGTCGCAAAATTGGGAAAACGATCAGCATCGACCTGCAACTGATCGTTGAGGAGGCCATTCAAGGGGAACTCGTCTAAGATCAGCATCACAACAGGGGTGGCGCTCGTTTTTGTAAACCCATCTTGAGAAGAATTTGCCTTCGGAGCAAGAAGGGTGCGAACTCCATCGCTCGTAAAAAACGTAAAAACTGAGAATGCAACCAACGCTGCCAAAAATGCCAGCCATGTGCGAACTGCAGCAAAGCGAGCTACGCCTACTGCTACAAGGATCCCCCCGATCGCCGCTGCAATAACACTCTGCTCACCGGACAGACCGAGTGAAGCGCTACAGAGCGGCACAAGGACGATCGAGGCTAAGAACGCTACGAAGACGTAGTGTACAAAGCTTGCAAGACGAGCCCCGACGATACGGGCCATCCCCTCAACGAATAGCAACACGAGGGGCGGAACTAAAACAAGAATCAGCACCAGGGAAACGATATCCAGAGGCAAGGCCCTTCGATTAACGAAGAACTCTGGGCCGTCCTTTAAAATATTAAGCAAGGGGGTGCCCATAGCGAGCCCCGTCAGCGCTACAAGGTGCGCCGCGCGTTCAAAAAAAACGGTGCGCGAGGACGATCCGCTCACAGGAGCCTACTTAGTTCTCATTAAATAGATCACGCGATGCGACTCTGGCACTGGAACCGCCTTCTCGATCGTGAAGTACTGACCAAAGCAGCGCTCAAAATCCTGCTGGGTATACTCAGGGAATATATCCTTGCGAGAGGCCAGAAGCTTTTGGACTTGGGAATCTGGCTTCGGCACGAATTCGATAATGAGTGCACGCCCTGCAGCAGCAAAGAACTTTGCAAGCTTATCGAGCGGTACATTATTCGAAATCGCCAGATGGTGAATGAGCGCCAGCGCCAAGACAAGATCTGCTGGACCACGATCTAGAAGCGACTGGCGTTCGTTGTGCGCCCAGCCCAATGCAGGAGAAGGATTGGTCAGATCCACGATAAGCGGCAACATCCGCTCATTCTTCTCTTTGCGACACGCAAGGTAGTTCTTTTCCACTGCACTCGGATCGACATCGCACGCCACCGTATAGGCCCCATGCGCCATTGCGCGACGACTAAAGAGTCCGTTGTTTGCGCCGAGATCCCACGCGAGCTTCGGCTTTACGAGCTGCACAAGCTCATCAACTATCTTCTCTTTCTCCGAGAGGGCGTGAGTCGAGTAGTTTGTGTCATTGTAATAATCGGCCCACTCGGTTCCACCCGGATTCCAACGAAGCCCCTTCACTGCCCC
Source organism: Bdellovibrionota bacterium (assembly GCA_044344945.1). Classification (GTDB taxonomy): domain Bacteria; phylum Bdellovibrionota_C; class UBA2361; order UBA2361; family OMII01; genus OMII01. The sequence continues at coordinate 3,398 of JBIJBZ010000053.1, forward strand.
ACGAAGGCTGTCGAGGATCCCCATCAGCGCAGTGCGACTCAACGGGCGCACCGGTCTCGACTTTCCAGATCCAGCAGCATCGGCGTACTTCTGCTGTGAGCGAGCATGCAGGTGAATATGAATAAGGTACGAGAGATTAAACCATGAGCGCTTCGGCAAGATTGCGCTCGCAAGCGAGAGTGGAATTCCGTTAAGAAACGGCACTCCGAGAGTTCGCAGATTCACATCGCACCGCGCCATAAGCGCCAGTGGGGCGAGAAAGTGTTGGCAGAACTGTTGATACGCTACCCACGGTGTTCCCTCGACATACTTCTCAAAGGAAAGGGTATCGATAAAGACAGGGCGCGAGCCGATAAACTGAACGTTATAGGCACTCGCATCCTTTAATGACATTCCGTGACGAAGCGCCTCAAACTGCACCTCAAGGGTCAATAGCGCCGCATCTTTTAACTGAGAGAACGACCACTCGTACGGGTATGAGACGAATGGAACGAGGGTCGGCTTTAGGATTCGGTAAGCTTCCGATGTAACCGCTGGCTTATCCGCCACTTCTTCGTGTGGAATCAATGCACCGCGCTTACAGAGCGCCTCATACAAACCTGAACTTACAAGCGTATTGTACTCGTCCTGGTAGCCCTTGTTCACCTGGCGATACAGGACACCGTCGGAGTGAAAGAGAAAACCACTTGGATCGCGAAATGATCCACTAACAACTTCAGCTTCAAGCATCGGACGCGTTGTCCTTCTTTCCAAACAGCCGCGCAACAGCAGATATCCCCGCACGCACATAGCTCTTAAAGGTGAAGAGTGCCCCTAAGAATCCAGCTACTACCACCTGAAGGACCACACTGCCCGTTCCCGGATCGAGGTACGCATGCGCATGGTTCGGGATGGCAACCATGCCAATCACCGCCAAGAGAGTACCAATTCGAATGTTTTGGAGGCGTTGCATAATCCCTCTACGAATACTGTATAAGAGCTTTGTAATTACCATCCGAGGGGGGCTGTGTAAAGGTAGAGAAGGTCTCAGAAGCGCCTCTGTCAGGCACGACAAGATGTTGTTATAACGAGGCTTTTCGACCGCCTGGCTGCAAAGGGCGAGGCACACAATCCGACATTTCACTATCCCCCGGACCACAAACTCCATTAGCATACGAGGAACCAACAACTGTGCAGGAATTTCTACCATGACGAGCAAGATCCTCATCCTCCTGGGACCAAACCTAAACCTACTCGGGACACGAGCCCCTGACCTATACGGGTCGCTTACCATGAAGCAGATACACGAAGAGGTTCAGCGCCTCACGGCGAGCCTGGGGGTCTCGGTTGACCTAAAGCAATCAAATATCGAGGGAGAGCTCATCAACCATCTCCAGGAGGCCTCTCAATCATACTCGGGGGTGGTGTTTAATCCCGGCGCCTTTTCGCACTACAGCTACGCCCTCCACGATGCAATCAAGGACTCTCGGTGCCCAGTGGTCGAGGTGCATTTCTCCAATATCCACGCGCGGGAGGAGTTTCGCCACACCTCTGTTACGGCCCCAGTGTGCAAAGGGACGATCGCTGGCCTGGGATGGTATGGGCTCGTACTTGGGATCCAAGCTCTCACAAGTTTCCCGAGTACCGGTAAAGACTGATAGTTGCACACATGACTACTGCGACGATCCTTGGCCAATTTGCTGCCCACACCGGCCTCTCGCTCGGTTCAGATAAGAAGGCCAATCTCTCAGCCCTCCTGACAGCCTTCGCCCGGATACCGTACGAAAACCTGACCAAGATTATTGGGGTGTCTGAGGCGAACAAAGCGATTGCTAAACAGACACCTGAACAGGTTATTGCAGGCTTTATCTCCCAAGGGACCGGCGGAACCTGCTTTCCCCTCACCCTTACCCTTCTGCGCTTCGTTGAGGCGCTCGGTTTTGAGGCGCTTCCTATCCTTGCAGATAGGCGGTACGGAACTGATACTCACTGCGCTCTTATCTGCCGCATTGAGCCCGGCTCATGGCACCTCATTGATCCTGGCTACCTGATAACAACCCCATGCAAACTACCCGTGAGCGGCAGCGCACGGTATACGCTGCCGATTACAACCCTTGAGCTTCGAGCGTTGCCAGCAACTGACTACGTTGAACTCTCAACAGCGATCGGAGCAGCCAGCCCAACAGCCCCTCTTAAATATCGCCTTTCATACAAGACTACCCCCGTTGACGACCAAACCTTTCATACTGCGTGGGACCGATCCTTTGATTGGGAGATGATGACCTACCCAATAATCTCCACGGTTGTCGGAAACACCCAGGTCTATATTCAAAAGAACAACCTGATCGTGCGTTCAATTACCCAGTCAACGAAGGTAACACTCGACGATGCCACGCTCATCCGCGAGGTCAGCGCGAAACTCAGCCTTGCAGAGGATGTTATACGCCGAGCTTTGACGTACCTGCGATCCTAACGATACTTCGATGAAATTACGCCCTACGTAACTACACCCTGCAAGCGTCCATAATGGCGCTTTTTTGGCTCAAAAATCGATTTTTGAATTCGCCTTTCCGATCCCCCCCCTAATTTCAAACGTTCGGCGTATCGGAGTTTGTTGTCTTCTACGGCGCTACTTGGCTCCGCCAAGATCGCGCTCGCCCAGCTATTCTCATTCATTTTTTCAAAAATGAATGAGGCTGGTTTTATTCACCCTAAAACATTAATGTCAGCCCAGTTTTGATGATACAGTACGCACCATGCCACCATTGGTAAAACTCTTCATAGCCGCTCTTGTTACACCAAACGTTCCCCATGGATACGTTGCTCAACTCGTCGCAGAGGTTTTTGGATCGGTCGATTTTGAGGGGCCACAACATCCCTTCGATGTAACGAACTACTACGATGAAGAGATGGGACCAGGCCTTGCTCGCTCGATTCTCGGATTCACCGGACCTCACCATGCCGATATCCTCGTCGACGCTAAACTCGCATGCATTGAGCTAGAGAAAGGCTCTGCGATAGATGGCAGAAGAACAATCAATCTTGATGTGGGCTACCTCGATCACAACAAGATCGTGCTAGCCAGCACCAAAGAGGCAGGCCAGAAGCTCTATATCGACTCTGGAATATATGCAGACTACGTTGCACGATACTCCCACGGAGCGTATAAACCGTTTGAATGGAGCTTTCCCGACTTTAAGGACGGCCGATACAATCAGGAATTCGCGACCCTACGCAATTCTCTCTTAGCCCGCCGAAAGGATACACATGAATAACCTGATAGGAATCGTATCAGACACGCACGAAGACGTTCGAATGATCCGGCGCGCGGTCAAGGTATTTAAAGAGCGCTCTCCGCATCTTGTTATTCACTGTGGCGATATCATTTCACCGCCAGTCCTTGAGCACTTCTTGGGGCTACCGATGAAGCTCGTCTTTGGAAACAACGATGGCGAACGCTCAGGGCTCAAGAAGAAGTGCCAGGAGCTCGGCTTTGATGATATCGATGACACACTCACCTTTGAATGTGCTGGAAAGAGTTTCTTTGTAAATCACGGGACTCGAAGTCGCGTCATCGATGAAGCCGTAGCAACCCAACAGTACGACTATGTTCTCCACGGGCACACCCACCTACAGCGCGATGAGCTCGTAGGTCGAACCAGGATTATTAATCCCGGCGCCCTATTCTCAGCTGATACGTATTCAATTGCGCTCCTTAGCCCAGAGACCGGAAAGGTAGAGTTCGTGGAGATCCCTGAGTAGCCCGAGATTTTGAGAGGTTTACCGCGTGAACGTTCACGAAACGCTCTTAACTACGCTGCCACCACGCCGAGAGTCGCCTATTCGCCACTAAACTGAGCCCTTATCAGCGCCCCGCTCGCGGGTACGTTCCCGTTCATGAACAGGTGCACGTTCACGGTTTGCCCACCGCACAATAAAAGAGGAGGCCCCGCGGACCTCCTCTTTATATCCCCGTGATTACGGAGACTTTAGAAACTACTTCTTCTGCTCAACCTTCACTGGCTGCAGACGGTCACGGAACGGATCGTCGGTGAAGACGCCGCCGATCATAATCGCCAACAAAACGAATGGGATAAGAATATACGTCCAAAGGATCTTATTCTCATACATGCCGTGCATGAAGACGAGAACAACAATTGAAGCCTTAACAGACGCGATAACAAGCGCGCCAACGATATTCCACTTGCCCATATCTACCTGAGCAGCGGCAACGGTAACGACCGTTAGAATCAAAAGCGCTACAAGAACCTTGGCAAATGTGGCTACTGGAACAACGTGCCCTGCGCCCGCATCATGAGAGTGATCGTGTGAATGTGACATGTGTCGCTACTCCAAAATTATCCAACTAGATACAGAAGAGGGAAGAGGTAGATCCAGATAAGGTCAACTAAGTGCCAGTAGAGAGCGCTCAGCTCAACTGGTGTGTAGTACTTACCCGAATACCGATTCCGCAGTGCCGGCCGAATGCCGTAAATAAACATCACCACCATGCCGATGATAACGTGCAGGGCATGCAAACCGGTCATGCAGTAGTACAACCCCAAGAAGTTCTTAAACTCATAGAAGTTCTGGTTCCACACAAACGGGAACATTCCGTGGTGTGCCTTGCCGGTGTACTCAATCGTCTTAATGATTAAGAAGATAAGTCCGCATGCGCAGCTAATACCGAAGTTGATTACCACCCCTCGGTTGTCTCCCTGCTGGGCCTTCGTAACCGCTACTGCCGCTGTGTAACTTGAGAACAGCAGCACCGCTGTGTTCAAACCGCCAAGCCACACATTGAGGTTATGGCTCGCCTCATGAAACTCAGCGAGGTGGTAGTAGCGCATAATTGCAAAGCTACAGAACATCACAGCGAAGAGGAGCACCTCAGTCGCCAAGAAGAGCCACATACCGAGCTTGGCAGCTCCATAGGCTGTTGCGCTATCCATGTGGTGAATGTGTGGTGGCTCTCCGGGAGCTACATTGTGGTCCACTATTGCTGCATTTGAGCTCATAACGTCCTTGTCTCGATTATCTACAAATCTTCCTAAACTCTACGCCTGTGAGTGGCTTCCGTAGTTGTACGGCTCCTCAGTCACAACAGGAATTGGCTCGAAGTTCTCGTGGATTGGCGGCGATGCAGTCTGCCACTCCAAGCTCTTCGAGTTGTACGGATTGCGCGGAGCCTTTACCTTTCCAAACTTAGCAGCGTAGAGGAGGTTAAGGAGCGAGAACGAATACCCGAAACCATTTAAGTACGCGCCGATCGTGGAGATGAAGTGGAGGGTCTGATACTGCGGTGGGTAGTCGTAGTATCGACGGGGCATACCTTCCATTCCCAAAATAAACTGCGGAATGAACGTCAAGTTAAAGCCGAAGAAGAGGATTGCGAATGCGATACGAGCAAGGCGCTCGTTGTACATCTTGCCCGTCATCTTTGGGAACCAGAAGTGAAGAGCAGCGATCAAGCCGATTACGGCACCGCCCTGAATCGTGTAGTGGAAGTGCGCTACTACGAAGTAGGTATCGTGGTAGTACACATCAACACCGAGCATCGCCAGATATATACCGGTTGTTCCGGCAACCATGAAGAGGAACACGAAGGCCATCGCATACAGCATCGGCGTCTTGAACGAGATCGAGCCCTTGTACATCGTGCTCACCCAGTTAAACACCTTAACTGCCGTCGGGATTGCTACCAAGAAGGTAACGATGGAGAAGAACTTCGCAGAGAAGTCCGAGATACCAGCTACAAACATGTGATGCGCCCACACAATGAAGCCTACGGCTGCGATCGCCATCGAGGAGATGACCACCATCTTGTAGCCGAAAAGAGGCTTACGCGAGAACACTGGAATAATTTCTCCAACCACTCCGAATGCCGGAAGCACCATGATGTACACAACCGGGTGAGAGTAGAACCAGAAAAGGTGTTCCATAAGGACAGGATCGCCACCCTTTGAGGGATCGAAGATTCCAGCTCCAAACACGCGCTCAGCGATAACAAGGAGAAGGGTCATTCCAACGACTGGGGTTGCAACGGTTTGAATCACTGCAGTTGCGTACGAAGCCCACACGAACACCGGAAGTCGCATCCAGGTCATCCCCGGGGCGCGAAGCTGGTGAATCGTCACGATGAAGTTAAGACCTGTAAGAATCGAGGAGAATCCGAGCACAAACGCCGCAAACACCATCATGCTCACCGAGGTACCCGTCGTTGTGCTGTATGGCGCATAGAAGGTCCATCCAGTGTCTACCGGATTTAACATTGCATACGCACCGATCAGCGCTCCAATAACGTATATGTAGAAGCTAAAGAGATTGAGGCGCGGAAACGCCACGTCCTTAGCTCCGATCATGAGCGGAATGAGGAAGTTGCCAAGCGTCGCCGGGATGCCCGGAACGACAAAGAGGAAGATCATGAATACTCCGTGCATCGTAAAGAGCACGTTGTAAGTATGAGGATCCTTGATGATTCCCGGGATCGTTGGACCAGCGGTGGCGAGCTCTGTTCTCACGAGGAGCGCAGCGATACCTCCACCTATAAAGAAGATCATAATCGCAAAAAGGTATAGGAAGCAGATGCGCTTGTGGTCGGTGGATGTAAGCCACGACCAAATACCCGTTTTCCAGTTGAGGTAATTTACCTCTTCGTTAGCATGTGCGGTGTGAGCCTGAGCTGACATACCTGTTTACCTCTCTCTATTACTGCAAAGTCTTTAAGTACTCGATGATGTCGTTAACGTTCTCTTCCGAGAGCTTGCCTTCGTACATCGCCGGCATGACAGGGCCGTACCCCTCTACGATCTTAGCCTGGGGCTTCCAGATCGACTCCTTGATGTAGGCCGCATCAACAACGATCTCGGAGCCATCGGCCATCTTTTCCTTTCGTCCCCAAATACCCTTGAATGAAGGACCAACAAGCTTGCTTCCGTCGATGCTGTGGCACGTTGCACACAGATTACCGGAGTCGTTCACGAGCGCCTTTCCACGCTCTGCAGGTGTCAGACCGGCAAGCGATGCATCAGACTTCTTTGGAGCAGCGGGAGCGACTTCAACTTTCTGCGTCCCATCAACGGTTTTGATGAACGCAATGATTCCGCCGATCTCATCATCAGAGAGCTGTCCGGCATAACTCGGCATTCCCATCGCTAGATACCCTGCAACTGTCTTTGCCTGCGGATTGATAATCGATTCTTTGAGGTAGTTCTCGTCGGCCTTGTAGGTTGCACCGTCAGCGAGCTTGCCCTCTTTGCCAAAGAGCTTGAGCCATGAAGGTCCAACACGAGGAGAACCGTCTAAGCTGTGGCACGTAACGCACTGCTTCGATACATAGAGCTCCTTTCCGAGATCAGAAGGTTTGAGGGAAGCAAGCTTCCTCTCCTCGCTGTCGTCAGCGAGCCAGCGCTCGAACTCAGCTTTCGGGAGGACCTTCAATCGAGCAAGCATCTTCGAGTGCTCGTCACCACAGTACTCGGTACAGAACACCTGGAAATCACCGGTCTTGATCGGACGGAACCACTCGTAGGTGTAGCGACCCGGAATAACGTCCATCTTTGTTCTCATGACCGGAACGAAGAATGAGTGCAGAACATCCTTGGATGTCATGATCAGCTTTACCGGCTCGTCTACGGGAACTACGAGCTCACTGGTGGTTCGCTTGCCGTTTGCATACTGGAAGTCCCAGGCCCACTTTCGGCCAGTAACATTAATCTCCATCGCATTTGCTGGAGGGGAGCGGAGATCAACAAAAGAATCGAAACCGAGCCACGCAACCCAGATACAAACGAGCGTGGGAAACACAGTCCAGATGACCTCAAGGGCGTTGTTACCCTCGATAGCTGGCGTTTCATGATCGACCCCGTTCCTCTGTCGGTACTTAACCGCGAAGTAGAGCATCACACCAACGATGGCTACGGTGCATACGACCGAGATAATCGTGACGACATCGTGCGCAAAATCGACCTTGTACGCAAACTCAGATCCCTGCTCGCCTAACAATCCCAACATACCAGTATCTAACCCGTTACACTTTCACACGTATTCTTGCATGCACCCTTGGCAGCACCTCGTCCCTTTCTGGCATACAGAAAGTACACGAGCCCTAGACCAACGAGGGTCAAGGCCCCGCCAATCCTCAAAAGACCAACAACTGCCCAGGTGTATTTTCCTTGGAGAGGATCGAATCTAAAGCAGTAGAGAAGCAGGTGATCAACCGCTGTCCCTATTCCTCCCTTTGAGGCCTCAACTAGCGAGAGCCTAACATCCCAGGAGGGAAACGTTATCCCGGTGAAATACTGCGAGATCTCACCAGTCGGCGTCAATATCATAAGAGCCGCTGAATGAGCAAAATCTTGACCGTCTCGGATAAACTTAAAACCCAACTCGCGCATGATGGTGGCTACTTGCGCCTCACCACCAACCACGTAGTGAATCGCCGCCTTCCCCACCGCTGCCTCGCCAACGAGCCGACTATTAAATTTGGCCATGACCTTGGCGGCATCCGCAGGTGTCTCAGTTGGATCGAATCCAATCACAAGAACCGAAAAGTCTTTGGAAAGCGTTGCATCCAGCTCGTTGAGAAGCGTGTACAGACCATCCAAGAGAAGTCCGCACAGTCGGGGACACTTGTAGTACACTGGAGCTACTAGTATCGGCTTGCCAGGAACCACAAAGTCCTTGAGAGGCTTTCGCTCTCCAGAAACACTCGTAAACTCCTGAGACAAATCAACTTTTGCTCCAAGCTCAGTAAAAACGCCTACATCGTTCTTGAGCACCTCTCCCGGCTTTTCGATCGCAGCCGCGGGAGCTACATGCAGGAGCGCAACGACGGCTACTACCGCCACAAAGCGCCCTATACTGTTGAAAACAATAGACTTACGCACTACTTAAACCTTGGTTGAAGCTTCATTCGCCTCACTGGCCTAGCCAGAGGCGCAAGCATGGCAGGCCTGACGAAAAAATTAAAGGGCTCGACCCCGCCGTTAGAATGTCACAGTTGGCAAACATACGCTAACAACAACAAAGCAACGTTTGACATACATAACAGTGGCTAGTAGAATTCTCTGCTTAGTTGAATAAGTTATACAACTAATCCTAAGCGGGCTCCCTGGAGGAATACTTCAATGGATATCTGGAAGAAGTTTGAAGAGAACAACATCACACACAGCGCAGCGCACCATCTCCAGGCAATCCTTGAGCTACGCGAGAAGCGCGGGTACGCACGAGTGACCGATGTCGCCAAAGAGCTCAACATCACAACTGGCAGCGCCTCGATCAACTTAAAGTCACTAAAGGCAAAGGGGCTCATCATAGAGGATGAAAACAAGTTCCTCGCCCTTTCAGAGGAGGGTGAAGCTATTGCCCGCGCAGTGCACCTCCGAAAGAACATCCTCCATGAATTCCTGGTTAAGATCCTCAAAGTAAGCCCAGAGCAGGCTGAGATAGATTCGTGTAAAACGGAGCATCTGATTAGCGCCGAAACTGCCAAGAAGCTCCAGGAGTTTACCGAGCGCTATCAGCATAGCAGCTCCAAAGCAGCGTAACGACACGCTCTCCTGACCGCAGTCTTCCAAAGGAACTTGAGGCAAAAACCGCCGACGTTCGGCTGTGGCATGATCTATCACAGTTGCCCTTTTCGATCGGTAGCAGTAAGAGTCTAGCCTATGAAAGCAACACTCAAAGAAGCCCTTAAAGTCGCCATGAAGAGCCAAGATCGCCTCCGCATGGAGACGATTCGATCAATCCTAAGCGAGATCCAATACGAAGAGATGAACAAGTCGATCGACGATCTGCCTGCGAGCGATGCCGTCCTGGTGCTGCAGCGCGAACTTAAGAAACGCCAAGAGGCGATCGGCTTTGAAGAGCAGGCCAATCGACCAGAGGCGAAGGCGAAGTTACAAGCAGAGATCGCAATCATTGAGGGATTTCTTCCTAAGCAGCTGAGTGCCGACGATCTTGAAAAGATCCTCGTTGACTATAAGAGCTCAACAGCGGGAGCTGCATTAAATACCGCGATGAAGTTTTTGAAAGAGAAGTACGCGGGGCAATACGACGGCAAAAGTGCGAGTGAGATTGCAAAAAAAGTTCTCGGGTAGCTCGTGTCTTCTCGGCTCTTTACCTGGCAGAGCACAGTTCCACATCCAGTCGCCAATGTTTTTTCGTGGCACACTCGCCCTGGCGCGTTTGAGCGCCTTAATCCACCGTGGCGTCCGGTAAAGGTGCTTCGTGCCCCGCAATCGCTGCATCCAGGCTCAGAAGTCTCGATCTCACTACCCCTCCTCGGTCCCATACGGATCCCGTGGCATCTTCGTCACGGTGAATTTCGTGAGAACGATGAGTTTAACGATGAGCAGATCTCAGGGCCGTTTGTTTCATGGCGACACCGACATCGATTTTTTTCTGAGACGGCTACCAGCACCACGATTGTTGATGAGATATCATTTCAACCGCCGTGGTATGCGTCGCCGTGTGCGGGGCTGATTACACAGGAGCTGAAACGGCTCTTTGCGTTTAGACACAAGCGCCTCGCCGACGATCTCTCACTCCATGCGCGCTGGCACGAGATGCCTCGCCAGAGGATCATAATAGCCGGAGCTTCAGGTTTTATCGGCCAATCACTGTGCGCATTCCTTTTGACCGCTGGGCACACTGTAGTGAGACTTGTCCGGCGAGCGCCGCGCGACAACTCCGAGTACCAGTGGGATCCCGACCGAGGAATTCTTAATCCAGCTGCCTTTGCTGATGTAGACGTTGTTATCAACCTCGCCGGAGAGCCGATCCTCGGCCGCTGGACTCAGGCCAAGAAGCGCGCAATTAAAGACAGCCGGGTGAATTCGGCTGCTCTCCTCACACGCACAATAAGAGAGCTTGCGAAACCACCTCGCGTGGCGATCATGGCGTCGGCTATCGGATTCTACGGCAACACCCGAGGCGCTCACACAGATGAGAGCAGCCCCGTGGGGAGCGATTTCTTGGCCGATGTGTGCCGGAGCTGGGAGGAAGCGTCGCAACCACTTGCAGCAACCTCGTGTCGATTAGTTCACCTTAGGATCGGCACCGTTCTTAGTCCCCTTGGAGGAGCGCTCAAGCAACTCTTCACCATCTTCTCCATCGGCTTAGGCGGCTCAATCGGACGCGGCCGGCGCATCATGAGCTGGATTGCTCTTCAAGACCTGCTGGGGATTATTGAATACGCCATGTTCTCCGAGTCTCTCTCTGGGCCGGTCAATGCAGTTACGCCACTTCCGATAGAAAACCGCGAGTTTGCCTCCACCCTCGCCCGCCTCCTACGAAGACCGGCGTTGTGCCCTGCTCCGCCACTGGTTCTCCGAGCCATATACGGCGAAGTAGCGGATTCAGTACTCCTTACCTCTACTGCGATCAGCCCAAACAAGCTCACCGCCAGTGGATACAACTTCTTGTATCCTGATATCACGTCAGCTCTCCGGGCTGAGTGTGGAATATCATAGCGACTATGATCGAGGTCATATCTCGCCCGAGAGCTACACGAGAAGCTCTATTCGCATGCTGCATTTACTTCCCGACTCCGAGATGAAAGGGCCGCTCCCGTACCCGGATACCGCCACACGGACGATCGCGGTCTCCGGTGCGATTGGTGCGGTGTTAGCACTTATCATGCACTCAGCTTTTGGCATGGCGCCGCTGTGGGTACCCCTCGCTGTTGTGGCGATAATCCTGATACTCCTTCCGATACAGAACTACCTTGGTCGGCGGACAAACAACCCCTCCCTCGATGTAGAATCTAATCAGATCGATCAACGCGCGCAGCTTGAGGAACAACGACTAGCTCTCGCACTCCAAGCAGGATCGCTCGGCTTCTGGGATTGGCACATACCAAGCGGAGCTGTGCAGTTCGGGGGAACGTGGGCAGAGATGCTCGGGTATTCGCTCGATGAGATTGAGCCTCATGTCCGTTCGTGGGAGCGACTGGTTCACCCCGATGATGTGTCGATTGCTCAGAAGGCTCTTGAAAAGCATTTCGCGGGTGAAGCTCCGGAGTATGCGTGCGAGCACCGATTGCGAAAGAAAGATGGCTCTTGGGTATGGGTACTCGATCGTGGCCGGGTTGTGGAGAGAGACGCTCGCGGCGCTCCTATCCGAGCGATCGGCATTCATGCTGACATCAGCGAGGCACACGCTTTGCGCGAAGCAGAAAAGCTTGCAGCAAAGCGAAAGGATGAGTTCCTGGCAACTCTTGCTCACGAACTGCGCAATCCGTTAGCACCTATCCGAACCGGCCTACAGATACTTAAAACCGATCCAATAGGCGAGGCAGCGACGAAAGCTCGGGAGATGATGGAGCGACAGCTCTCCCACATGATACACTTGATCGACGACCTGCTCGATGTTTCACGAGTTAATCGTGGAGTCCTTGAGCTTCGACCTGTGGATGTACCTCTTGAGGATACATTCAATGCCGCACTCGAAACGAGTCGTCCCGCAATCGAGGCTGCCGGTCATCACCTCTCTGTGTTGATTCCCCAGGACCCGCTGCTCATGCGCGGGGATCCAGCCCGACTATCTCAGATCGTCACGAACCTCCTAGTTAACGCGGCAAAGTACACCCCTCACGGTGGGCACATAGCCCTTAGCGCTGAGCGAGAGGGTGATGAAGTGCTTATCAAGGTACAAGACGATGGTTTGGGTATTCCAGCAGAGATGCTTGAAGCTATTTTTGATATGTTCGGTCAGGTAAACCGAAAACTTGCGCGCTCCCAAGAGGGGCTTGGAATTGGACTGGCGCTGGTGCGAAGACTTGTTACGCTACACGGAGGCACAATACACGCAGAAAGCCCCGGTCTTGGGAAGGGCAGCACGTTTGTTGTTCGCCTTCCCCTCTTGAACTCTGCAACACCTGCTACAACAGATATGTCACACAATACACCCCCCCCGAAACAAGACGTAGAAGCAGCCGAGATACTCGTCGTAGACGATAACCCTGATGGAGCCGAGAGTCTCGCTATGTACCTCGGAATGCTTGGCCACAAGGTGTCGGTAGTACACAATGGAACCGCTGCGATCGCCGTCGCAACAAAAAAGCTCCCGCGTAAGATCTTCCTCGATATCGGACTACCCGACATGAGTGGCTACGAGGTTGCTGAAAAGATCCGCCGTATGCCTCATGGCTCTGAGCCCTATATCGTGGCCGTCACAGGTTGGGGAACAGACGAGGACAAGCGGAGGTCTGTCCAAGCTGGCTGCAACGAGCACCTCACTAAACCTATCGATCTTGCGGATGCAGAGCGAATTGTAGCGGCCTGATTACCGGACGAAAGATCTCCGTCTTGTACGGACCCTCTCTCGTTCCCCCACTCTCAAGCTGCCATCACCTCGCTACAGCTTCCAAGCAAGCGCGCGACCGAAACTCTGATTCGGAAGACCTACGTAAAAATCAGCGATCTTGACGCCGTTGCTATCCTGGCTAATCGTTACCTGTCCGCCACAACTGCTTGGTTCAACTGTTCGAAGATTAGCTCCCCCTGCTACCACGCGGGACCCGCCGTTAACGACACCATCAAGAATCGCCGCCGTCATCACCTCAATAGCTTTCGCCTGTCGATAGTCAGCATAGTAATTTTTCTCTAGCTCTGCCTGAGCAGCGATACTCTTCCCTCGAAAACTCTGATTGCTTGAGCACCCCTTTGCATCCGGCTCACGTATCGGCATCAATACCCACTCACTTTCCGCTTGCGGCGTAGAAGCCCACGAGCTGGACTTCCACCAATCCCAGCCTTGATAAATCAACGATGCCCCACCGACGAGGGGCAATCTACAGAACATATCCATCGCAAGCGGGGTGTATGGAACTCCGTTTACTGTTGCCGGTAGTAGCACCAAAAGGAAGTTATCCTTGAAATCAGCATTCAACATTGCCCGCGCAATTGATGCTGGGATAGGCGGTTCTGATCCGACATCCAGCCCGATTAAGGATCGCCAGGCTTCAGCTCCCAGAAAATTCTTGCCAAGTATCTCCCGAGCTTTTTCTGGATTGTCCATCTGGCGACAGAACTCCCCAGGCGACATATTCTCAAGTGCCTTCATGGTCTCTATTAACTGTGTCGTCTCTGGCGCTTGTAGGATCTCGTTCTGCCTAGCGTCATCTCCTTTAAGTCTATCAAGGGCGCTATTTATCCTTTCAAGCTTCTCCAATATAAAATTCTCGTATGCCAGCTTCCTCTCCGCAGGCTGACGGGTCGGATCCTCCCATGGCCGGACATCAAATGCCTGCTGCTGCGCAGAGGCAGATCGGCCTGTAAGCACAAGGTCATCAAGCGAGCCGGTTGCTCGTTCTGTTCGTGTAAATACATCTTTAGTAGGTCCAAGCATTTCCCAAATCTCCCGCAAAATAAGGATTCCTCTTTCGCTCTTTTCAGATTAAGCCGCGGTCCGTATTCTAGTTGCCTCGCTTCCCCAGCCTTATCAACTGCTCTCTACCATGAGTTGGGCCAACGCTCTGTCAGATGAGGATTCAGAGCTCTCGGATAATCCGCCGTAGTGCGTGCGATTCCCGCCCCTTTCTCAAAGGCACCAACAGCATCAGGCTGTTACCTCTGAACTACCCAAGGAGGCCGCTCCGTCGAATAGACATTGAGAAGGAAGGATAGCGCGTTTAACGGCTATGGTGGTGCGCCCGACTACCGGTTGACCACGCGAATAACAACCGTTCGCGCGTCACGCTCAATCAATAAGGATTTAGTAGGAGTGAGATCTTTGCGCTCATGCGCAACGGATATTCCGTATCGTTCCTGAATGAACTCGCGATAGGTCTCATAAAACTCCGTGGCATCTGCGTCCGATTGCCACCGAGTCATCCAGACGACCTCACGCCCCGCGCTGTTTTTGGGAAAGATCGCAAGTCGGTCACCTAACCAACCAACGGCAGCCTGCACCCCTCTAGCACGCGTTTTTGTACTATTGGCGAACAGGCTTGAGATCGAAAACTCTCCGAGCACATCTGTATACTCAGGTGCCCGGTCTGGTGCCGCTCCTGGCACGTCGTGCGGCGCAGGGATCTGCAATTGAGCCGAGTGGGCAAGATACTCATCTGGGTGCAGAATTTCACGTGAGCTTGAGGGAGGG
>JBIJBZ010000064.1:0-16194 GCA_044344945.1 Bdellovibrionota bacterium
CGATAGACGGCATCGAGAGCTTTGTAGCCACCTCTTCTGAGAATGGCGTGAACGAAACGCAAGCCGCTCGTGTAGGGAAACACAAGGATAGCCTTCAAACTATCAGGGACATCTCCCTGGCCTCCGACGTTCATTCCTAGAACCTGTTGGAGGATAATCGAATCAATACTTTCATCAGCACTCAAGGGAGGAAGCCCGTTCTGCCGCTTTTCATTATCAAACATGACGGCAGTGGCATCACCTTCAATCAACGCCGAATGCGCAAGGCTCTGATCGCTCGTATCCGACTTTGGATCAATGAATTTATCCAATGAGTAGTGCTGATCCTGGAGCGCGTGTGTTAGCTCGTGTACGGCAACGGTCTCTTGCGTGATGAGGGGGAGCCATGCCGCCATCACAAAGCGCTTCTCGCGTGGATCGTAGTAGCCACCTAACTGACTAACCAGAAACTGCACGAGGCTCTTCGCATAGTCGTAGTCATCAGGAATCATGCCGATTGCGCGAAATGCCGTCTGCTCCATCTCAAGCTTCTGCGGAGCCAAATCCCGCTTGATTGTTGCCTCGATAAAGGCCTGAACAGCCTTCTGATCCTGCACCGAGCAGGGCACAGGCTTCATGATTGAGAGCCCCCGTAAAGCGCTCGCATGCTTGAGTGCGACCCCGGACAGCGCGCAGAGGTCGGCATGAGGCTCTGCGTATCCGATCCGTATGAGAGTGCTAAGTGCTAAGAAACAGCCGCACAGAAATAAACGAGCTCTTGGTAGCATACAGTCATCATTTACCGCGAACCGGGTAGCTATGCTACAGGGGAACGCATGACGACCTCTTTCTACCCCGCAGATGTTGCTGCGCCAAGCACCTCCGAGATAGAGTGATGGTCGATGTCGACCAAGAATTCACTCTCCATTTATAGGGCCCGTGAGAACAACCTCAAGGATATCGATATCACGATTCCGCACGACACCTTCGTTGGAATTACGGGCCTCTCAGGGTCCGGAAAATCCTCCTTCGCCTTCGACACCGTGTACGCCGAGGGTCAGCGCCGGTACATCGAAACCTTTTCGCCCTACACCAGACAGTTCTTCGATAAGGTAAAGCGCCCGAAGGTTGACCTTATCAGCAACGTTCGTCCCGCGATTGCAATCCAGCAACGCACCCGGGTTCTCAATTCGCGGTCGACCGTGGGATCGATGACCGATGTTAACGATTTTCTTAAAATCCTCTGGAGCAACGTCTCGGCGCCGGTGTGTCCTACGTGCGGCTTGCCGTTGTCGCACTGGGATGCACCCTCACTGACGAAGCTTCTCGAAACATGGTGCGCGCAAAAATCTGATGCAACCTTCTTACTCGGTATAGCGACCAAGAACAAAAAAGAGCTCATCGAGCGACTTCAGATACTCGGGTACTCACGCTACTTCGATCCTAAAACGGCATCTCTTGAGTCGTTCGAGGACACGCCGCCTCCGAAACGCCTCAAGGACGTACTTGTTGTCATCGATCGCTGCCGCAACCAAGGATTTACCACAAAGCAGGTGCGAGACTCCCTTGAGCAGTGCTTCTCGATTGGGAGCGGCGTCGTTCAAATCATTGAGCAGCGGACAAAAAAGACAAAGCCTCTCGCGCGTCTCTCAGTTGCAGGAGAGCTGCGGCCCGTCTCTCAGCTCTTTGAGCAACATGTATTCTCGACACAGTACCAGTGCGGCGACGGAGAGGTTCTCGTTGAGCGCCCCCGCCCAGCACTGTTCTCCTACAACCATCCTATAGGCGCATGCCCGGAGTGTACCGGTTTTGGAAAAGTCCTCGTGATTGACCCACACCGGTGTGTACCCGATCATTCAAAAAGCATCCGAGAGCACGCCGTTGACTGCTGGCGAGGCAACGCAGCGTCAGGTGAGTTTAAGGACCTCTTGGCGTTCTGTAAGAGCCAAGACATCCACACCGATGTTCCGTGGTCGACGCTCTCAAAGGATCAGCAGGACTCAATCTTTAACACCAAATCGCGCACCTTCATCGGGATTAACCCATGGTTTAAGTACCTAGAGCGAAAAAAATACAAGATGCACGTGCGAGTGTTCCTTGCGCGCTACCGAGGGCAGGTTGACTGTCCGGTATGCCACGGAAGCCGCCTTAAAGCGGACGCGCTGGCGTACCAGATAAAGGGCCTGACGATAGCGCAGCTCTCAGCGCTTCCCCTTGAAGAGCTCCTGCCGTGGTTGACCGAGCTTCGTAAAGAACTGAGAGCCGCAAAGCAGCTCCCGCGCCAACTCGACGATGTATGTAAGAACATTATCGCCCGACTTCAGTATTTGGTGCAGCTTGGACTTCCATACCTCAGCCTCGATCGACAGTCTCGCACCCTCTCAGGCGGTGAGACGCAACGGGTCAACCTCGTTTCGGCGTTAGGGAGCAACCTAATCTCAACTCAGTTCGTACTCGATGAGCCCTCTGTCGGCTTACACGCCCGCGATACTGAGGCACTCATCAAGGCGCTGCGCGATCTCTGCGATCGCGGAAACTCGCTCACCGTTGTTGAGCATGATCCTGACTGTCTCCGTGCAGCGGATGCAATCCTCGAACTTGGTCCAGAAGCTGGCGAGCGTGGTGGAGAGGTAACCTACTTCGGAAGCCAAGCCGGCTGGGTCGGTACCGGCATGGCGCCGTTTAACGTTGCAGACTCACGCCCCTCTTTCACCAAGAAACTGGAGATACGGAACGCCCGCAATAGAAACCTTAAATCAATTAACCTCGATGTACCGCTCAATTCATTCGTGTGCCTTACTGGGGTCTCGGGTAGCGGCAAGAGCTCGCTCCTAACAGAGGTTATTGAAGCAGCTTACGAACTCCACAAAGGGGTGATCCCGGGCGAAGTGACTCTTGATGCGTCCGTGCATGGATTTGAGCACGTGCAACAAGTTCTTCTCGTTGATCAAAGCCCCCTCTCTAAAACCCCTCGGGCTAATATCGCCACCTACACCAAGATCTGGGACAGGATACGGGAGCTCCTTGCTGCCACTGATGACGCAAAGACGCGGTCTCTGAGCAAATCCTCCTTCTCGTTCAATGTGAATGCCGGACGGTGCTCAACCTGCGAAGGTGCTGGCTTTATCCGCGAGGACATGCAGTTTCTAAGCGACGTTTTTATCGAATGCGAGGTGTGTCTCGGAAAGCGGTTTAACGCGCCGGTCCTTGAGGTTTCCTACAAAGGCAAGAACGTACACGAAATCCTTACCATGAGCGTCGATGCTTGCGGCGCTTTCTTTGCTCACGAGATGTATATCGCCACAGTGTGCCGAGTCCTCAGCCAACTCGGATTAGGACACATTACCCTTGGACACCCCTTAAGTGAGCTTTCTGGTGGTGAGGCACAGCGCCTCAAGCTCGTTCCGCACATCGTTGAAGGCGGTCGGGGCAAATCGCTCTTTCTCTTCGATGAGCCAACCACAGGTCTGCACGTGCGTGACGTAGAGAAGCTCATCGCACTCTTTGAGTACCTCCGCACGCAGGGGCACTCTATCGTGTGCGTTGAGCACAACCTGCGCTTGATAGCATCAGCAGACTGGATCATCGACCTTGGTCCCGATGGTGGACGAAAAGGCGGCGAAGTTGTTAAGGAGGGAACGCCAGCTGATTTTATAGCCGACACTCGCTCCCGCCACGGCTATCCGAGCCTTACGGCTAAGTACCTCGCTGAATTCGTAAAGGAATATTCAAAACCCGCTCCTAAGTCCCGTCGCGGCGGATCGTCAACAGCGATTGCACTTCCTGCGCCTCGCGACAACAGTATCGAGATAGTCGGAGCACGCGAACACAATTTAAAGAACGTCTCCCTTTCCATTCCCCTGGATACCCTAATAACGATCACCGGGGTTTCCGGCTCGGGAAAGTCAACGATCGCTAAGGATATCCTCTATGCCGAGGGGCAACGTCGCTACCTCGACTGCCTCTCCCCATACGCACGACAGTTCATAAAGGAATTAAAGAAGCCGCACATTGATGACATACGGAACGTGCAGCCCACCATCTGTGTCTACCAACACACCTTCCAGCCCTCGGCGCTCTCTACCGTTGGAACGATGAGTGAAATCTACAATTTCCTGCGGCTCCTGTACGCAAAGGTAGGACTGCAGTTCTGCCCCGATCATCCAGAGCAATCCGTGTCTCCGCTCTCTGCGGAGCAGATCGCAGCATACATCAAGGCGAACTATTCCGGCGTGGTGAGGCTGCTCGCCCCAGTGATCACCATGAAGAAGGGGCACCACCGTGGCATCTTTGAACGAGCCCTTGAAACAGAGATCGGAGAGGTTCGCGTCGACGGCGTATTCTCGAACCCTTCAAAGTTTGTCGAAGAGGGGCTCGCCAAAACAAAGGTCCATACGATTGAGTTCGTGACAGCTCGTTTTAATGTAAAGAATCTTCCTCTCGACCTTATCGTTGAAGGGGTATCACAAGCGCTCACTATCGGAGGTGGAACCGTGCTAGTTGCTTCGGGCGACTCTGAGCGGGTATTTAGCTCGCAACGCACTTGTCAGGTGTGTCAGCGTGGTTTCTTCAAGCCCGACCCTGAGGATCTCTCGTTTAATTCACGCCGAGGTCGCTGCCCCAAGTGTGATGGGTACGGAGTCGTCAAGAACAAGGTCTGTCCGGAGTGCGCCGGAAGTAGGCTTCATGAGATCGGGCGGAATATCCGGCTCTTTGACAAAAACATCCACGAACTAACCAATGCCTCTGCGCACAAGCTACGTACGGATCTCACCCGGCTTGCAGCAGACTCTTTGACCAAAGAGATCGTGGAGCCGATCGTTCGAGAACTTTCAGGGCGTCTCACTACCCTCATAAGTCTTGGGCTTGATCACCTCTCATTGAATCGAGAGTGCGCAACCCTCTCCAATGGAGAGCTTCAACGCCTCAGGCTTGCAACTGCGATGGGATCGCCTCTAACAGGTGTGACCTACATCTTTGATGAGCCGAGCGCAGGCCTTCACCCCGCTGACAATAAGAAGCTCCTCTCGAAGCTTGTTGAGCTCAAGAACCGAGGCAACACAGTAATTCAGATCGAGCACGAGATCGACAACATCCTCGCCTCTGAACACATTATCGATGTCGGCCCGGGGGCTGGCACTCACGGTGGGCAGATCGTATTCCAGGGAACGCCTACAGAGGCGAGCCACACCCCACGCTCTGCAACCGGCCGCGCCCTATCGATGCCGCTTTCGCACACAAAGAGTAAGGGCGCCTCCCCCGAGATCCTCTCAGTTCGAAACGCTTCGAAGAACAACCTCCAAACTATCTCGGTTGATATCCCCCTTAAACGGCTCGTCACCGTTGCTGGTGTCTCGGGTGCTGGCAAGAGCTCCCTTGTCCACGGCTTGCTTGTTGAGGCTTTAAGTGGAAACACCGCAAAAGCAGGGGTTCACAAGACTCCGTTTGGGACTGTAGAAACACCTATCGCTATTGATCGACTCCTTGTGGTCGATCAGCAGCCAATCGGAAAAACATCTCGCTCCACACCAGCTTCGTATCTCGGCATCTGGGATGAGATCCGGTCAATATTCGCTGGAACCCTTGAAAGTAAATCTCGCGGGTGGGGCCCGAGCTTCTTCTCGCACAACACCGGCAAAGGCCGCTGTCCAACCTGCAAAGGCCAGGGAGAGCTTACCCTTGAAATGAGCTTTCTCGCCGAAGCAAAGGTATCATGCGAGAGCTGCAATGGGAGCCGATTCACGATTGAGGCTGATTCCGTGCGATATAGAGACCTCTCCATCAGTCAGACCTTACAACTTACCTTCGAAGATGCTCGCACCATCTTCGTCAACCACCGCAAGATTCATCAGGTGTGCGCAATCGCCTGTGAACTGGGGCTTGGATACCTCACGCTCGGCCAACCATCCTCAACCCTCTCAGGTGGTGAGAGTCAACGCATCAAGCTCGTGTCCGAGCTACACCTCTCTCGCAAGGGGCACACGATGTACATTCTAGACGAGCCAACGACGGGACTGCATCGTCTTGATGTTGCGCTCCTGCTGAAAGCCCTGCACGCACTGGTGCAGCAAGGGCACTCCGTAATCGTTATCGAACACGATGCCGATACGATTGCGCAGTCGGACTGGGTAATTGAACTCGGCCCAGGACCCGGTGCCGAAGGAGGGCGAATCATCTTTGCAGGGCCCCCCGAGAAACTGCTTGCAGCATCGACCCCATGGAGCGAAGCGCTTCATGAGCGGCTATCGCTACACCACAGCATGCGTGCAGCATAAAGCGACTGCGGCATTCTCATGGGTCTTCGACGTTTTTAGTGGGTGCTTTTTGATGCTATCATTGGGCCGTGAACGTGCACCTGCTCGTACACATAAGAACCTCGCTTTTAGCTGGAACCTCAACGGGTTATGCCGTAGCTCTGCCCGCTACTACCCACTAGCGACTGTGGCATTCTCTTTATCCTGCAGTACTCCTGCTAAAATATGAACTGATACGCCTTTGAGTCTCGACTAAAGTCGTAGCCAGCCTTCCACTCATCCGGAAGTACATCGCGCGGAACGGGCTTAAAGCCTACTCGCTCAAAAAACTCACCGACGTACGGCTGTACCGTTAAGGCAAACACCGAGCGTTTCCCAGATTCCTTGGCGCGATCAAGGATCGCTCGCACAAGGGCTCTTGCTCTCCCGCGGGCTTGAAACCGCGGCAAGGTCGAGAGCTTGGCAAGTTCACAACTATCACCGTACTCAACGAGCGCTGCGGCTGCCACTATCTGGCCATTAACGGAATACACGGTAAATGATCGCGCGATTGCAAGCACCTCCTCCTCCCGCATCGGCTTGAGAGACCCTTCGGCGATGTACGGCTGCATGAGAGCCATGATATCCCGCACATCACTCTCGTTAGCCGAGCGTAGAATGTTCGGATACTCTCGGGTGAAGAGCGTACCCGATCCGGCGTGGGTAAAAACCTCTTCGTATATTGATCCACGGCGAGCCTCCACTAAAACGAGATCAATCTCATAGCTTTCCTGTTGTTCAACAAGAAACTCAAGCCGCTCCCGAGAGATGTTGAAACTATCTCGTCGCGCCAGGGCCTCTCGCACCTCTGATATCGTTGGATAGGTCCGGCTCTTTCCATTGATCGTGAGGCACGGCTGCCCACCGGGGAAAAATATCTTCTCTGCGCCAAATGTGACAGCACTCTGAATAATCTTCGCCTCGGCTTCCTTGCGGAACTCTCCGGATTCCGGAAGATCGGTAATAGTGACAAAGGGCGCATGCCCAGAGGCGAACTCAGCCTTAACCTGATCGATAAAAACCTGAGAGTTTAAGTCCTCCACCGAAGCCTCCAGAATCGAGAATCGGTTGCCTGATCGATTCCAGGTTGTAAGCATCGGAGCCAGCGACGGATCGGAAGCACAGAAGATAATCTGCCGGATCTGCGCCGCCATAATAACACGAAGATCCATTACGACCTCAGAGCACTGCGAGGCCCGCTCGAAGACAAAGGCGAAGAGGGTATTTTCAAATCGTTTGCAGTAATGCAGAAGTTCAAGGGCTGAAAGCATCTGCGCATCAACAAAAGGAATGGTCACAACGTCTCCTATTTTCTGTAGCTAGTGTATGTCTCGTCCAACAGGCGAGCTTCGCCTCTGTCATCACCCTGAGCAAAATCTTCTTGGGCGAGCTTCTCGCTTTTCCCGTATTGGTGTCAGCGCACTGGGCGGGGTTGAAGCCGTCCGCTCTGTGAGAGCTCTATGAGGAGACTACCGATAGTGCGAGCGGCATCGCGCAGTGAAACTCGCGCGATTGACTCGGTATCAGTGTGAGCATCTTGAATGCGGCCGGGCCCGAACAACATGATCGAATCATATCGCTGGGCGTACACGCTACAATCAGAGGCAAACTTCACCTCAACATCGGGACCAGTTTGCAGTGCTGGGACAAAAAGTTCAACGCCCCCCGTTCCAGGAAAGCGCGGGCGCCAGACACTGCCGGTCACATGAGCATCAACAAAGGCCTCAAAATCCTCAGGCTCCCCCTTAAATCGGGCACATATCACGCATGAGGCGGTGGGCGCCTGAACATTTGGGGCGAGTCCGCCAGTTATCGTTCCGATATTTAATTGAATCCCCTCAGGCTCATTGCGAAGAAGCGCCTCAAGGTCACGAATCAAGGTATGTATAGCCGAGTTCTGAGTTCCCAGGGAGGAGTGGGCACTTATTCCCGAAGCGTATAATTCGACCTCATGCACACCCCACCCCTGACTTACAAATTGATTGTTGGTTGGTTCGCCGTTGAGCAGGTACTGCGTTGGTGTAAGTTCTAGGAAAGCGCGCGCACCGCGCGCATCGGTCTCTTCGCCGACTACATAGGCACATCGATAATCCCTGAGACCTGCAGCGATCGCCTGTTCAAGTCCCCAGAGCTGTGCCACTACCTGCCCCTTGGCATCGCAGGCGCCACGACCATAGATATGAGTCGCTGACACGGAAGGGGCCGGACCACCTGGAACCGTATCGATGTGGCTGGTTAAAGTGATCCGTGGCTCCCCTTTCGTCATCACCACATTCCAGCGCCCCTCGCCAACATCCTGACGAAATATCTCGGCGCCGTGAAATGCGCTCCGCAGCTCGGACTCCAGTAGGGTAGCAACAGCTTGCTCGTTGCCCGTTACCGACGGGGTCTCAAGGAGGCGAATAAGCACTGACTCCCATGGAGCGAGGCTCTCTTCGATCTGCATAAGGGCACTCATTGACGAACTTGAAGGGCTCATGGCTGACACATTGATTAGTAGAGTCACAGTATCACAGCAACAACACACCGTGGGAGAAATCTCGCTCAATTCGGACGACAAGTCAGAGAGGGAGCTAACTCTGCTGGGCGCTTTGCGAAATTCGGCGATGGTAGCCTCGATCAGGGCGCCTCACCCGTTACTCTATTCCGGCACCGAACGCCGAGGAGGGCCCTCCCGTAGATTCAACTCAGTGTCATCTATGACTCGACCGCTCCTCTTGCTATACCTTCTCCTGATGGAACGCTCTCGCCGCATCCCCTTGTATGGCTTCGTCGCCCTTGTTGCTGCAGCACTCTTTATTGCCCTCCATCCGATTATTGTTCCGTACTTTACTACTCGCTTCATCGGGGGCTCGTACGGAGACGGTGGGCTCTATGTGTGGTTAGTTCAGTCGTTTATCTCCGATCCCGGAGAGGCGCTGCGGCTCGGTACCCATGGATTCTATCCCTATCCTCTGACCCGCGCTTGGAGCGACTCGTTTCTCTTGCCCTCCGCCATCGCCTCACTCCTTCTACACCTCGGACTCTCGCTTCCAGCCGCCTATAATGTCGTTATCGTCCTGACCTTCGGGCTCAACGCTGCCGCGGTGTGTGCGCTGGCGTGCACCGTTGGGCTCTCCCCGCTTGCCGGAGCCCTTGCTGGAATTACATTTGCAAACTCAAGTTACATCCTTGGAAACCTGGGACACCCGCAGCTCCTCTTCTTTTTCTGGATCCCACTGGCATGGAGCCTCGTATTGCACAGCGGTAGCGCCCGCCCTGCGGCGCGAAATTGGGCCCTCGCTGGACTCTGCATATCAGGAGCGTTCTACTGCGGTGTCTACTACGCGATCTTCGGCGCTCTGGGCTTAGCTACCATCTGGTGTTGGGAGCTCCTCTCTGGCTCTGCGTCTCAACGACGGCTCCTACGAATTCTCTTATTCGCAACCTTTGGCGCGATTCCTATCGCGTATGCACTGCCCGAGTATCTCGCCGTGCAGAGCTACTTCGGCAAGCGAGGCCTCTATGAGGCAGCAGACTTTGCTGCTTCTGGGCTCTCCTACCTCTCATTCTCACCGCACAACGATCTATTCGGGAAAACTGCGCTCGTATCTCACGCTGAGGCGCTCCTCTGTCCTGGATACGCAGCGCTGCTCATGGCTATCCTGTCCGGCTTTTCTACGGCGTTCCGGCATCATTCCAAGGGCTTCCTTATACTCGCCGCGTCGGTGGCAATCCTTGGAATCTCCTCCAGCATCATTGATAGCAGCACCGTATCAGAAACTATCGTATGCGCCTCTTCGTGGTTAGTGCTTGTCGTAGCGTTGTGGGTCGCCCGCACCTTACCAAAGGGAGCTGGCGTTCTCTTCTTGATTACCACTATCTTCTTCGTCTTTAGCTTCGGTCCAGGGGGCAATCCCGCTAAGCACGAACCGGCATGGACACCATTTGCTTCGCTCTATTCAGTGTTTCCGGGCCTTGCCTCGATTAGAGCAGTGAGTAGATTCGGAAGTGTTGTGGTGATGGGGCTGCTGCTCCTTGCATTTCGGCTCTGTCAGGAACTACTCACCTCACGCCAAACGAATTCAGGTATTCGACTTCTCCTCGCAAGCAGCCTCGTTGGTGCTGTGCTGGCAGAGAACTCTACCTCTACCATTCCACTTGATACAGTATCTGCGCGACCACAAGCCTTCGATTTCGTAGCTTCGCAAGGCTCCCTCTCGGCGCCTACACTCGTACTTCCCTTTTCGGGTACGCTCACCAATGGCGCCGTTGAGAGCTGGTCAGAGCTTGCGCTCATAAGCACTGAGTATGCGCAATGGGCAGCTCCGCTCGGATTACGGCTGGTGAATGGCTACAGCGGCCAACGCTCAAAGCTTCAGCAGGAGCTACCCAAAGCACTCTATAATTTTCCTAGCCCTGAGGCTTTTGCGTACGTGAGCCGGATCTGCGGCCTGCGTTGGATAATTGTCGCTCCGTCCTTCTTTAAGGAGCGAAATCCTGAAGAGTTCACAACTCAACTCGCAAGCTTTCCCTCGCAGGTCCGGGCTATTACAACGCGTGACGATGGCAGCATGGCCATCGAACTCACCCCCGCAGCTACTACTACCACCGAGCCGTTCTTTGCGCCTGCACACAGACAAGTTCATTTTGGAGTTGAAGTCGACGGAAACGCCGCGTGCCCTGTGACCATCGAAGGGATAGGAAGAGATCCTTCGGGCAGCATAGTCACCCTGGCGAACAGCTCGCAGGTCGTAACAGCTCCCTCTATTGTTAAAGCTCCACTTCCTTCCCTCACCCGAACAGCGTCTCCGCAGATCCTCCGCATCCGAGCAGAGTCGTGCAGGCCCAAGGTTTACTGTGAGGTGCAGTAAGGTGACTGCATTTTTACTTTACCCGCATCTTACAGGCGGGTAGTCTCTTGGCCATGCTATTACACACTACATTCGGCCTCATTATCGCCTCGCTCGCACTCCTCACAGAGACCGCCTATGCGGATACCCCAGGGCTCACACCAGCAGAGAGCCAGAACCAGGTAATTAAAGTCACTGACAAGGGGCTTGAACCATCGGTGCTTGAGATGAAAAAAGAGGATCGAATCGCCTTTATTCTCAACGATTCGCGGGAATCCCTGATTACCCTTTCGCTTGATTTCGGAAAGCATGCCTCTCACTGCGCTTCCGAGAATTTGAAGATACAGGAGGATGGCACAATTCAATCAGTAAAACCGATCGTTCCAAAAGATTTTGCAACAACCTGTTTTCACGATCCGGGAACATATCCTTTTTTCGTGTATGGAATTCCGGGGGCGCCGCAGGGACTCAAAGGTTCAATCGTTGTACGATAACGCCGCGCTCACAGAAAAAGCGAGGTCGGAGATGCGAGGACGTATGAATAAAGCCAACAACAAAGCGATACTAACGATTCTTCTCCCCGCTCTCGTAGCTGGAGCGTCCTTTCTTGGTTGTAGCCCTACAGTAAAAACCCAACTTCCTGCGGGCTCACCGCTTCCCGCACACATCGCTCTTTTACCCGCTGACTATTCAGTCGATATTCCCCGAGAGCGGATCGATCTTGTTCGCGGTGAGATCATAAGTGAACTTCGCAATCGAAACTTCATCGTTGCCGAAGAGCGAATGGTGAACTCAATCTGCTCAACACCTAGCTGCCCGGAGCGAAATATCCTCGCCTCAAGGTACCTCGTCGATGCGTTTGCCACACTCCGAGTTGATTCCTTCTCAAAGAACAGCTTCCTCGCTGGATACTACAATCAACTTACCGGAACGCTCGCCTTTACTGATAAAGCAGGCGCAGAGATGTTGTCAGTTAGCTACACGGAGTCCGAGCGAGGAGGGCTCCTCTTTAACTCAGGACAGGTTATTCAAGGTGTCATCTCACAGGTAAAGAATACTGGTGATGCTGCCTACGAGGAGCTCGCCTCTCAATTCGCAAAAGCGGTAGTTGAACAGATTCCGGCACCCGCTGCTTCAACAATAGAGGGCCGACAAGAGGGGCTTGAAGTAGACCTCGTGTCAGCTTCCGCCGAGTGGCAGACTCCTTCCACCTACTCAGTCTGCCTCAAGGGTACGCCCCACTCCTTTGGCTCTCTAATTATCGGCCGAAATCGCACCACGCTGCGTGAGATCTCTCCTGGATCGTACTGCGGCTCGTTCTCGGCTCTTGTAACCTCCTCGGAAGGAACTCCAGCTACCGTAGAGATTCGCTCGGCCTTCGGAACCTCGAAGCGAGAGGAGGTCTCCCTTCCGGCACGCTCGCCGTGTGCGCTCGATCAACGGCTTCGCGCCGATAACGATACGATAACGGTCCAATGTGCGATGGTCGGCTCCGATCTTTCAAAGGTCCAAATCGGTTGCTCTGACAAGATCAAGGTGTGCAAAGCAGAGAAGGTCATCCTCTTCTCTGCAGCATCAGAGGCGGGCCCGTTCCGTAAGGTCTCTGAGAGCTCCTCCGCTTCGGCAACGATACCGCGTGGCTCTCCAACCCTGCACGTTGTTGCAATCGGTAGTGGCGGAGTGCCGTCGCTCCCGGTGGGCGTTACTAGACAATAATCGAGATTTTTTAAGGAGGTCCTGTGCGACGATCACTTTCTACCCTGATTCTAGCCCTGGGAATGCTTGGTGCCGGCTGCGCTGGGAGCTATAAGCCCAAGACCCTGGACTTCAATCCCTCGGAGCCTATTCGTATCGCAGTGCTGCCATTCGCACAGATAGGCGAAGATGGACAGCTTACTCGGGTTGATGAGACCCTCCTGATCGACAACGTGGGCGTTGTCTCGTCGAAACTCAAGCAGACTCCAGCCCAATTCGTTCAGGGACTCACGCAGTCGAAACTTTCTCAGGCGTCCCTTGATGTTATTCCTCCGGCACTCGTCGACGCGGAGCTCATTCACGCAGGATTTGGAGTTTCTGGGAGCAACCCTGTCCAGATGGATCTCGCCAAGGTCTTCGCCGCCGACCCAACATACATCTGCACAAAGATCCTCTCGTGTGATGCAGTTCTCTACGGGAAAGTTACTGATTGGGACCGTAGCTACTACGGTATCCAGGCGGTTGCCGCCGTCGGTCTCAACGTAAAGCTCGTATCAGCTCGAACCAAGAAGGTTCTCTATGAGATCGATGCAAGGGATTCTGATAGCCGTGGTATCACTAAGGGCGCTACCGGATTCTCGGATCTCGTTCTTGAACCGCTGAAAGGACTCGACAACGAGATTATTACAGATCTCGCGCGCGACGTTGTTGCAAAGGTTATTGAGCCACTCTCAAATCGCTCCCGCCCTGAGTTCCTCTCGACAGCAGCGCCGTACATTATCGCCTCTGCACACGATGCACACACCGGTCGGATAGCAAAGAACGGAAGGCTAACGGTGGTAGCCTTTGGCTCCCCGGGACAAACTGCCAGCTTTGATGTGGGAACCGTGGCTCTGGGTGTTCCCCTTGTTGAGCGCGCACCAGGTCACTACATCGGGGAGTTTATCCCGCTTACGAGTGACTCCTTTGTAAAGGCCACCGTCACCGTTGCCCTGCGCGACCAGTTCGGGCGGATAACGACCCAAAAGCTCGCTAAAACGGCTGTATCGTATTAGGCCCCTACGCTGTGCACATATGAATTACCGCAAAACTCTACAAACCTCAGGTGCACTTCTGACGTGCGGTTTTTTACTCCTCCCGATTCAACCGGCTAGCGCGCAAACATTCTTTCCTACTGGCGCGCTTGAAACCCCTCTTGAGACAACTACCGGTGACACCACATCGCTCTCAGACTACCAAGGCTCAGTGGTGCTCCTTCATTTTGTGGCGTCGTGGTGCGGAGAGTGCATGATCGAAGCGCCAAGTTTAAATAGGCTTGCGGCGACGTTCGACGGTCAAGACTTCGTTGTTGTTGCAGTGTCAATCGATGATGAGGTCGTCGCAGCAAAGGCTTTCAGCGAGCAATTAAAACTCTCGTATCCGGTATTAGTCGATACCAAGGGAGTTCTCAAGCATAGGTTTTCGGTTCGAGGTGTGCCGATGACAATGGTTCTCGACAAGCAGGGAGCACCACAAGAATTCATCGATCCGGCATCAGGAAAGTCGGTATCTCGAATTGAGGGTCCGAGAGACTGGGCGAGTGCGGCGGCGATCGCGAGTATAAAGAAGTTGGTGGGCGAGGCGGATTCAAATAGCGGCGCTTTTCAGCTGACGTCACACAGGTAGGTCAGAAAAGGCGGGCGTGTCGCCCGCCCTCCCTTTGTTGGCTTAAGAACTTGCGCCTGCGGCCGAAGGCCCTTTCTATTAACGTAGCGAACCCATAAACTCCCCGACCACCGCTGCGATGCGAAACAGCTCAGCCCGATGCGCTACTAAGTGATCCATATACGACTGCGAAACCTCTATCTGAACCCCGGGGCGCTGGCCCGCATTGCACGGATTCATGAAGTGGCTTCCCGGAAAGATCCTATCAGGACCTGCGTTAAAGCCGCTCTCTCGCAGGGCTTTAATTAAATTCATTCGGACTGACTCGTCGGCACCACCACCGATGAAGACGCGATGTATACCAGGCGCGGTACTACAACAGTGAACAGCTAAAACCCGCGCACTCTCTTTGGCTAAAGTAATGAGCTCTGGCTCTCGAAATCGAGTAGAGGTTACATGGAGGGGGTGCTCGCCGTCTGCGACTGGAAAGAGTGCCTTGAAGGCATAGTAGTGATACCGAGACCCCGCTATCGCATCTGCGAGGAGATCGCTTCCCGGCTCCATGAATCCTCCGTGCCATGCTGCACAGAGCAGATTTCGCGACCCACGGCGGGTTTCAATCTGGTAATCGATTCCTGCTATGTAATGCTGAGTAAGCTCCGTAAAGGAACGATGCGGCTCCCGATCTCGCATCGCGCGCATATCATTAGCTATCTGGATCTCGTTCCAGGGGCTACCTTGAGTGGCAATGAGCCGACGGGACTCCATATGGGTACGCATACAACTGAACTGGTGTAACAATTAAAACGGGACTGGCCGATTATAGCTTATTAGCACAGGACGACCACCTAAAGGGCTATGCCAAGCGAGCAGTCAAAAGCGAGGCAAGGCTCTCCATAAACTGCTCGGTCGTAACGTAGTGCTCACGCTTTGTTGCCTCGCCGTGGATGCACATCGCGAGATCCTTGGTCATCGTTCCACCCTCTACAGTATCAACGCAGACCTTCTCCAAGGTATCAGCGAATCCTATGAGAGCCTCGTTGTTATCGAAGCGACCACGGTAGCGAAGACCCGTTGACCAGGCAAAGATCGAGGCGATTGGGTTCGTTGACGTCTCTTTTCCTTGCTGATGGAGCCGGAAGTGGCGCGTCACTGTTCCGTGAGCCGCCTCGGCCTCAATGGTCTTTCCGTCTTCCGTCATCAACACGGAGGTCATCAGACCGAGCGAGCCGAATCCCTGCGCCACAGAGTCTGACTGAACATCTCCATCGTAGTTCTTACACGCCCACACAAAGCCGCCCTTGGACTTCATGGCATACGCAACCATGTCGTCGATCAGCCGGTGCTGATACTCAATGCCAGCCTTCTCGAAAGCGCTCTTGAACTCAGCGTCGTACACCTCTTGAAAGATATCCTTAAAGCGACCGTCGTACGCCTTCAAGATCGTGTTCTTTGTCGAAAGGTAGGTTGGGAGCTTCTTCGCGAGCCCATAGTTTAAGCTGCTGCGAGCAAAGCTTCGGATCGACTCATCGAGGTTATACATCCCCATCGCAACACCACTGCCGGTGAAGGCAAACACCTCATGCTCTATCGCTGGACTACCATCGGCGGGTGTAAAGGTCATGGTCAAACGTCCCTTACCTGGCACCTTGAAATCGGTTGCACGGTACTGATCGCCAAACGCATGGCGGCCGATGACGATCGATTCTGTCCAACCCGGAACCAGTCGTGGAATGTTTTTGCAGATAATC
>JBIJBZ010000025.1:0-25277 GCA_044344945.1 Bdellovibrionota bacterium
ATAATCGGCTCACGGAAAACGGTGCCCCCGATGATGTTTCGGATGGTTCCATTGGGCGACTTCCACATCTTCTTGAGATTGAATTCCTTCACCCGCGCTTCGTCTGGGGTGATAGTTGCGCACTTAATACCAACACCGTACTTCTTGATCGCTTCAGCAGAGTCGATAGTTACCTGGTCATCCGTGGCATCTCGATTTTGAACCGAGAGGTCATAGTACTTAATATCGATATCGAGGAAGGGAAGGATGAGCTGCTCGCGAATTATCTTCCAGATGATGCGAGTCATCTCATCGCCATCAAGCTCTACGACGGGATTTCCTACCTTAATTTTTGATGCCATATATCACTATCCTTCGGGTTCACGGTCGGAAAAGGTATGAATACCAAGGAAGCTAGGGAATCAAAAGGGATATTGGGGAGCATGGGACCTGTTTCGGGCCACTTTTGAACCCTCGGCGACCGTGCTACCGTCTACCTGATTATGGAAGATATTTGCGCTGTCATCTTAGCCGCTGGCCTAGGGAAACGCCTGGGCGGTGACTCCCCAAAGGCTATCGCTCAGACCCGGTCGGCCGCCCTCATCGACCACGTACTCGAGGGGCTGTCCGTTCTTAAGCCGACCAAAACTATCATCGTAGTTGGCCACAAACGGGAACTCCTCGAAAAGCACCTCGCCTCCTCCCCTGCTGCTAAACGCCACTCTATTCAAACCGTGGTGCAAGCGGAACAACTTGGCACCGGACACGCGGTGCGGTGCGCTCTCCCCGCCCTTGAGGGATGCGCGGGCACTGTGCTTCTGACCTACGCCGATCACCCCCTCTTTACGCCGGAGACCCTCTCCCATTTCGTCGCATACCACGCCTTTAAGAAAGCAACGCTCAGTATGATCTCGTTTAATGCCCCTCCGCCTAACGGTTACGGCCGGATTGTTCGCGGACCAAAGGGCGAGGTTACAAGGATTACCGAAGCCAAAGACTGCTCCCCGGAGGAGCTCCTCATTCAAGAGGTAAACTCGGGCCTCTATGCAGTCGACTCAGCATTTTTAAAGCCCGCGATTGAGTCCCTCGAAAATAATAACGCTCAAAAAGAGTACTACCTGACCGATATCGTCGAGAAAGCTGCCCGCGAGGGTCAGACTGTAAGCGCCTTCCTGCTTGGAGATGCCCGCGAGGCTGCCGGTGTAAACAACCACGCAGACCTCGCGTTCGTAAACCGAGTACTCGCGGAGCGACAGCTCAACTCTCTGCAGGATTCCGGCGTTATCTTTGACGATCCGAGTAGCTGCCTCCTCGATGCCGCCGTTTGTATCAGGCCGGGAGCAAAAATTGGACCACAGGTGCAGCTACGCGGAGCGACCGCGATAG
This sequence comes from Bdellovibrionota bacterium, assembly GCA_044344945.1. Lineage (GTDB taxonomy): Bacteria > Bdellovibrionota_C > UBA2361 > UBA2361 > OMII01 > OMII01. Next base: position 1,366 of record JBIJBZ010000025.1, read on the forward strand.
CAGAAGGCGCCGTTCTAGAGGGAGGCTCACTTATCATCGACTCAGTGATTGGTCCGCGCGCCCACGTTAAGCTGGGCAGTAGAGTCGAGGGGGCTTCAATCGGAGATGATACCAGTGTCGGTCCATTTGCGAACATCAGACCAGGCACAAAGCTCGGATCCCACGTGCGTGTAGGAAACTTTGTTGAAGTGAAGAACGCAACCCTTCACGATGGAGCCAAAGCCTCGCACCTTACCTATCTGGGCGATTGTACGGTCGGAGCGGAGACAAATATTGGTGCCGGAACGATTACGTGCAATTACGACGGCTACAACAAATCAAAGACTACTATCGGCAAAGATGTCTTTATCGGTAGCAACTCGTGTCTTGTCGCTCCTGTGACTATCGGTGATGGCGCACTCGTTGCCGCCGGATCGGTGATTACCCACGATGTTCCTTCAGATGCGCTCGCACTCGGTCGAGCCCGCCAAGAAAATAAGGACGGCTGGGCAAAAAAGCGTCGGGAATCTCTTGAAAAAGAGAAGAGCTGATAGCTCGCAACTGCGATACTTCTCTTAAGCTAACTCTCCCGCTCTATAGCGCTTGAGATAGAGCGCCAGAAGCGAAATTGCACTCGGTGTCATGCCCGGAATCCGCATTGCTTGCCCGATCGAGTCAGGTCGGTGTTTCTTCAACTTCTCACGCGCCTCGGTTCGAAGCTGCTTGATCGCGTCATACGGGAAATCCGCCGGGATCCGCTCGATCTCAATCTTCTTCAAGCGCTGAACCTCCTCTTCTTGCCGATCAAGGTAACCACTAAATTTACACTCAATCTCAAGAGCAACCTTCAACTCCTCGGCAAGTAGCTCATCGTACGGCGTAAATGCTACGATGTCCGAGAGGTTGAGCTGAGGTCGCTTTAGGAGCTGCGAAAGAGTTACGCTATCTTTTAACGCTGCCGTTCCCCGACTCTCAAGCCACGCGTTAGCCTCCGCGGTCGGCTTGATTCGAGTCTTTGACAACCACTCTGACGCGCGCTGATAGGAAGCTTGGCGCGCCTCAAAGCGAGCTACCTGAGAATCGCTCAACAGCCCAAGTGACTTTGCAATCGGGCAGAGTCGCTGCGTGGCGTTATCCTCTCGCAGAATTAAGCGATACTCCGCACGTGACGTAAACATTCGATACGGCTCGTCAACACCCATCGTTGTGAGATCGTCGCTCATTACACCGATGTATCCTTGCCCACGAGAGATGATGAATGGATCCCGCTCCAAAATAGTGTGCGCTGCATTTACTCCTGCGATAAGACCCTGGGCAGCAGCTTCTTCGTAGCCACTCGTTCCGTTGATCTGCCCGGCAAGGAAGAGCCCGCGAAGATCCTTCGCTTCATACGTTGAAGAGAGTGCTCTCGGATCAACAAAATCGTATTCAACGGCATACCCTGGCGCCAAAAACTCAACTTTCTCAAGCCCAGGGATGGAGCGGATGAATGACTCCTGCACATCAATTGGCAACGAGGTAGATATCCCGTTTGGATAGACGATATCAGATGTGTACCCCTCAGGCTCAAGGAACACGGTGTGGCTGGTCTTATCAGCAAAGCGAAAAACTTTATCCTCAATCGACGGACAGTAGCGGGGGCCTCCCGACGTGATCTGCCCATTGAACATCGGGCTACGTTCTTTATTGGCTCGGATAATGTCGTGAGCTCGCTCGTTCGTTGCAGTTCTCCAGCAAGAGATCTGTGGTCGATCGATAGACGAGGTCATAAACGAAAACGGTTGTGGAGGGTTGTCTCCAGGTTGCTCGACTAAGTGCGTGAAGTCGATCGTTGAGAGTCGCAACCTCGGCGGCGTGCCAGTCTTCAAACGTCCGAGGGGAAATCCTAACGCGCGCAGCGAGTCACTTAAGTGATTTGATGCGTTGTCACCTAATCGTCCACCTTCTGTTTTCTTTTCGCCTGAGTGCATCAAGCCACGTAGAAACGTTCCTGTCGTAAGTACCACCGCTGCTGCCGGAATGTAGGAACCATCGCGCAAGGTCACACCCGAAACGGCGCCATCCCTCGTCTCAATCGTTGCCGCCTCGCCTTCAATGATGGTTAGATTAGGAACGCTTTCAATGTAGCGCTGCACCCACGCCTTGTAGAGGTCTCTATCTGCCTGCGCTCGAGAAGCTCGGGCGGCCGCTCCCTTGCTCTCATTTAAGATTTTAAACTGGATACCGGTTGCATCGATTGCTCGTCCCATCAGACCACCCAAGGCATCGAGCTCCTTTACGAGGTGCCCCTTTCCGACTCCTCCGATGGCTGGGTTGCACGACATCTGGCCGATACCGTCCTTACGGAGCGAAACGAGCACCGTAGGTACCCCAAGGCGCGCAGAGGCATATGCGGCCTCTATCCCTGAATGCCCACCACCCACAACTACTGTTTGTTTTAACCGGTTTGAAGTCATAAAAAAGTTACAACCGTGCCAAGTGCCCCATTCTACGAGTGAATTTCGACTTTCTCAAGGAACCGACTAACCCCCTGCCCCTGCTAACTTTTATTGCGAGGGAATCAACTCTGCAACGGGCCGCATCGATTAGGTAGGAAAACAGGTCTCCGGTACACAGAAGCTGTTACCCCCGGGCACCCTATACCTTTTTGGTCGTGGTTCTATGAAACGTGTAGTTGCAGTTGTCACTAACTTCCTCTCCAGTAACTCAAATGTTGCGTGCGTCCTCTCCGCGGCTACGTCGGTATACCTGACGGCGTTTTGCGTCTTCTGCTACCGGCACCATCAAGAGCTGGAACAACGCTCGGTGCGAGCAAAGCGAGTCGAAGAGCGCGTTCGAACAACTGACGCATCGCGCTCGGCTGAAATCCTCTTTGTCTCTGAGATCATTAAAACTGTTTTTCCAACTCACCCGGATAGGGATGCTCTTGCGGCACTCATCGTAACTGAGAGTCGGCAAGCCAACATCGACCCTCTCCTGGTAACTGCGGTAATTCGAGCTGAGAGCATGTTCAAGCAGAGAGCGGTCTCGCACCGCGGCGCACAAGGCCTCATGCAGCTTATGCCGACAACAGGCAAGTACATCTCTGAGTTGAACAAAATCCCGCTCAACGGCACGATCGACCTCCGCGATCCTGCAATAAACGTCCGACTCGGCGTAGCATATTTGAAGCACCTTGATCAGAAATTTAAAGGAAATATCCAGAGCACCTTAATTGCGTACAATTGGGGGCCAAGCAACCTATCACGGGCCCTACGCGGCAAGGCAACACCACCGAGCCAGTCCCTCCACTACGCGCGTACCATTATCTCTCACCACACAATGTGGAGAACCTCCCTTCCCCAGCCGCTCGGAGATTCGGACATAAAAGCGGTTGGCTAGTAATAGCGTGACGTATTCCCCACCGATTTTCCGCGTTGCTGGGAGCTCAGTGGCTACCTATACTGCAGAGGATTGACCCAATACCAAAGGCCTTCTCGTGTCGACGACACCACAGCAACCAGGAATCGATCTTACTGAATCATCGGCTTGTCGGTATCTGCCGATCGAACTGGTTGGAACTGGGGCGATCGGCACCGTCTACAAAGTACAGGATTGCGGACTCAACAGCGAACCAGTGGCTCTTAAGCTGCTGCATAAAAACCTGATCCCCGATCCGGTATCCGCGGGTCGATTTCGCCGCGAAGTCGCCCTTGCTCGCCGACTCTCACACCCTCACATCGTTAAGATCTTCGATTTCGGAGAGCTCAAAGCTGGCGGCTATTTCTTCACAATGGAGCTCATCAATGGCCCCGATCTCCGTAAGCTTCTGAGCAATACAACAACTCCCTTACCAATCTCCCTTGCTCTGAGTATCTTCCTGCAGACGGCAATCGCCCTGGACTATGCACACAGCCGCGGCATCGTTCACCGAGATATCAAGCCTGAGAATATCCTTCTTGAAGGGGAACACTCCCACGTAAAGCTCTCGGATTTTAGCTCTGCAAAAGAGATCGCGTTGGATCTCGGGCTTACTCCTGAAGGCAATATTCTTGGAAGTCCACACTACATGGCACCGGAGCTCCTTCGAAGTGAAGTAACCCCGAAAGTAGATACCTACTCCCTCGGTATCGTTCTCTTTGAAATGCTTACCGGTAAGGCTCCGTTTGACGGCGACACCCTTGGATCGATCCTTAGTCAGCACGTAAAGGATCCAATACCGTCCATCTCGAAGCTCCGCCCTGATGCTCCCGCATGGTGCCAAGAGATCGTAGAAACGTGCGCTGAAAAGAATCCAAATGATCGCTTTAGCTCCATGAGCGAGATGATCTACGAGTTTCTCGAGTATACCTTCCGCTCTGGAGTAACTATCTCTATCCCGAGTATCCCATCGTCGGTGATTGATCTGGCTCGAAGATCGGTCTCTCCTCGGTCCGGTTTTTTTTCGTCCCTCTTCGGTCGCTAACTATTGCGGGCGATTCTCAGCCCCGAGCAGTTGCTGGAACTGCTGGTAGCGCATCTTGAGGGCAGTATGCTTGGACACGATGCTCACCAGCAGTGCACACGGAAGAACGATGTAGAACGCCGGAACTCCTGGCACAAACCACCTAAGCGTAAAAAGCACGTACGAGCCTGTGCTCCACACCGAGATCCCTACAGCTGTGCAGACTAACGCGGATAGTGGCGATAGTCGTAATATGATCAGCGCAAGAACCACAACAACCAAATTCAGAATCGGAAACTCTACCGACACAGGAAGTCTGCGAATCCACTCTCCGCGCAGTATGTTCCCGACCACCGTGGCGTGGACCTCTACTCCTGGAAAGAGTCGGTTTCCTATCGGCGTCCGAAAAGAGTCTTTTGTTGCAATCCCTACTCCCACGGGCAGGGCGCTTCCGATAAGAACGACCTTATCCTTAAATCGGGCACTATTTTGCTCCAGGCTATCCCGTAGCACCCGAACTGCTGACGTACGGGGGATAGTTCCATCTGGTCCGTAGTAGTTAATAAAATCATGCTGCGCTGGCATCGGCCTCTTTGGTTCCCGAAGAGCGTACGCAACCGGGAGCGGCTCAGATCCATTCGGCGAGGTCTTTTGCATCGTAAACCTTCGCACCTCTCCCTGCTCTATCAGGTTCATAAGTGCGACCCGCTCGGCCCTCTGCGCAAATTCAGGGATAGGCGAAACCTCGATAACTCGCCCCGGGTCCCCCGATCCGGTGCGCTCAGAGAAGCGAAAACTGCCTATGAACGTCGGCATACGCCCAAGCGAATCTGCAAGTTTTCTATTTCCCTCGGGATCGCTCCCCACATCACGAAAAAAAAGATCCAGGATAGCCAAGCTCGCTCCCGCCTCTGCTATCCGATCTACCACCTTGGCTAGCACTGCCCGAGGTACCGGACTTAGGTGCGACAGGGAAAGCTCCGAGTAGGTGCGCTCATCAAGGATTACTAACGCCACCTCGGATGGTGGAGCCTCGACCCCCCGAACTCGAAACCACATATCAGCCTGAAATGCATCGAGCCCTTGGCCGAACTTGCTAAAGTACAGCTTGGTGTGCAGAGCAACTGCTCCGATCGCCACCAGCACAACAAAGGTAAGAGGGAGTATCCCTCGGAGGAACTTTTTAAACTTTCTTTTAAACTTGTTAGAGAAAACCGGTACCATCACCTTCCACAATACGGCACGATACCCTGATCATGGTAGCATGAAACATTGAAGCACCCCGTTATTTCAACGGAGATCTCGGAGCAGTATGAACGGCGCACAACGCATTACCGGTGCCTTCTTCGAACAGGAGACCCGCGACCTGGCGCGAGCTCTGCTGGGCAAGAAGCTTGTCACCTCATCTCGTGGAGTTGAAACCTCAGGAATGATAGTTGAAGTCGAAGCCTACCTGGGAAGTGGCGACCCGGCCTGTCATGCAGCTCGTGGTATGACAAAGCGAAATGAAGTGATGTTTCGATCGCCAGGCCACTGCTACGTGTACCTCATCTACGGAATGCACTACTGCGTCAATCTCGTAAGTAATCCCGAAGGAGTTGGCAGCGCTGTTCTGATTCGAGCACTCGAGCCCCTTAAAGGTCTCGAAGCTATGCGTCGGCGCCGAAAGCAACAGGAACTAAAACCTAAAGCGCTTGCTCGCGGACCCGGCCGGCTATGTGAATCGTTCGGTATCAACGCGAAATTCTCCGGTGAACACTTTGAGAGCTCCCAGAAGATCTGGCTCGAACATCTGCAAGAGCCCTCTCCGCGTTCGATCGCGCGCTCAGGCCGGATAGGCATATCAAAGGGAACAGACTTACAACTTCGGTTCTACCTTCAAGATAACGAGTGGGTTAGTGAGTAGCTTCCTGCGGAGCTCACACTTCTCCCGCCGCAGGCAACCTAAGCTCGGCAAAGGTTGACGCAACGCTCGGCGTATGAAGCGATTGTGTTGAAGCACTCTCAAAGCCGTGAAGCTGATCGGGGAGATCGTTTAGAAGAACCAGAGGGGTCTCCACAGTAGGAATATATCCGGTGCGAGCGGCGTGCAGGTACAGCGCAACCATGCGCTCACGACTCTCTATCGGCTCAAGAGCTGTCTCTGGTGCAGGCCCTGAAGCTCTTCGATTAGCTTCATACTCGCGAGTATCCACGCGTAAGAGATGCGCTAAATATTTTTGAATAGTTGAGAGGATATATGCACTGCGCTCCTCGGAGGTTTCGGCATCGTACTCCTTCCGCAGCTCAAGGAAGAACTCATCCTCCCCTTGAACCCGCCGATCAAATATTGGCCGCATCAAGCCAAGCCACTCTGCTTGCGATATATATGTGGCCTCTCGCAACGTAGCAGCGTGGGTCAGTTCATGGGGAGCCTCTGCTGTGTTGCTCAGGTGTGCCAAGTCTTTTTCTATATACCAGAGGTTCTTGTTCATGCGGTGATTTGTGGCATACCGAAGGGGAATCGCCTCTTTCGTGTTTGGCTTTACCCAGTGACCCTGCGGAGAGCTAGGAGCCGAATCTGGAAAAAGGATGTTGCGACGAACATCTAACGGCGTACGCGCCGCGAACCGGGTCATGTGCCGCAATCCCTGAAGGTGTTCAATCACCTTCACTGCATTTCCAACAAACCGATCGCTGCGATGTGCAGCATGTGGCTTTAACTCTGCTACATCATAGAGAGCTAGGTACCGATCAACCCGTTGCTGCACTTCAGGAGATAGTGGGAGATGTGCGTACTCACGGTTGTACTGACTAATAAGCACCTCAAGAGAGGCAAGAATCTCCTCGTTTGATTTACCCGGTCCTATACCTGCCTCCTGGCGCTTATCTCGAATGAAGGAATAGAAGCCCCCAATATCTGGAGTCGTTGCAGCTGTTGCTCGAAATGCCTCTGTTAAAGCGATGCGAAATATCTCGCGCTCGATATCAGGCCTCTCCCTAACAGCTTCATTTGCTGCTCGGCTCGCGACTGATGACAGTTCGCCCAGGATCTCGCCCATATCATGGACGAGGAGCCCAAGAGCAATCTTACCCCGCATCTCTGTTACCGCAGCATCTTGGCTTTGCAGGGATACAAGACCCGCTCGTCGGAATAGCTCCGTACCGAGCACCATTGAGTGTAGCGAATGAGCCGCTGAGTTCTCGCCCATTATCGGCGAGATGTGCATCTCCCCACCGAATCGTTGCGCCTGAGAGAGGCATGTCAGCAGGACGCCCAACGTGCGCCTGTCGAGATCGTCTAGTTGAAGGTTAAGCCTCTTATTCACGGACTCCAGCGCTGAGTAAAAGTCGGGAGTGCCGAACTCGTATCCACAAAGTGGGATGATTTCACGACCTGCCTCAGTGTAGAAACGTGACGAGAGCTCGGGCAATTGGCGGTCTGAGTTTGATGGCGCGCAAAGCACCGACGACGTGGGGGTACTACTGGTAATCATGCGCAAAGGATACGTCGACCTGAATTCTTAGTCTAATTGTTGTCTCGATAGCCCGTGCAGTATCTCACTATTTGGGCAGCTCACTCCCGTGCCCTCACCAGAAACCTCCTATTTCTCGAGAGTTAGCGGTTACAGGAATCAACTAGACCGCGACCCTCCCGCCCCTTGCTCGCCGTATAAGGCCATCTCGCTCCAGACGGTCAACAGCCTTCTGAACCCGCTCACAGTCTGCGCCTAGAAGACCCACCAGCTCCGCCAAAGCAATGGAGCGCTTGCTGCTAACGATCGTTTTCAGAGCCCGGGCCGCTATCTGCCGATCGGATCCCTCGAATGCACTCTGTTTTGTGTGGTGTTTACTGCGCGTGTTGATCCCCGGGCGAGCCTTCTTGAGTGCTACACCAAAATCCATCAGCGCATAGAACCACTCTCTACAGCGCCTTGTGTCCATCGTGTCATGAATCAGCTTCATTACTTCTCGATCAGATACACCACGGCGTTTTCTATAAAAGGCATAGAGGTACACCGAGCGGATATTCGTCTCAATCATCGCGGTTGGTGTATTAAACGCGAATACCGAGAGCGCGGCTGCTGTGTAGTGGCCAAGCCCAGGCAACGCGACCAAATCATCAAAGGCTTTCGGGATCCTCCCACCATGCTGCTCGCACACTACGTTCACTGCGCGGTGAAGGTTCCGAGCGCGCCGGTAGTAGCCGAGCCCCTCCCAGGCTCGAAGTACATCAACCTGTGGTGCGCGCGCGAGCGCCTCTATCGTCGGAAACTGTTTTAGAAAGGCCGGGTAGCGCGCCTCAACTCGTGAGGTTTGGGTCTGTTGCAGCATGACCTCGCTGACCAGGATCTTGTACGGATCGCGCGTTGTGCGCCACGCAAACGGGCGGTGATTCTCCCTGTAAAAATTGCGGATGATTCTCTGAAACGCCGCGGTGGTGAGCCGCCCTGATGCTACGAGCGAGTCAAGTTTTCTGAGGTAGTACTCAAAATCCATATACTCTCGGATCTATACTACGCCCACCATACCTTTCAAAAGCGGTTGCTTGCCGGCGAGGCACCAGGTGAACAAACACGTTCACGTTTCTCTTTTTATCGAGATACACACATGTACGGCTGCTAGACCACGATACCAACTCAGCTTGCTACGGTGTCAGCGTGAGACTCTATAAAGTGCTTTAGCTCCTCCCAGGAAACCCGCTCTAGCTTCGCGCGAAGCTGCGGGAAGAGTCGGGTATCGGCATCCTGGCTCTGTTTAAGAAGTCCTCGTCCCTCTGTTGATACCAAAAATCGTTGGCAGCGCTTCAGATCTTCGAGCGGTGCAACGGAGAAGAGCAGCGCGCTTTGGTCCTCATCAGAACAATCGACGACGCGGACACTAAACGCTGGCCGCTCTGGAGAGGCTACAAAAGTAAATGTATTGCTTCCTGTCCTCGCCCACTCATGCAAGATCGCTCGCAGCCCCTCTGTAAAAGTATGGCCTACCTGATCGCGGAGCGCTTTTTTTAGAAGGTCCGATCCAGAGAACGTTGCGTTCGCCATCTCTACTTGTGCTTTTGAAGTGTCTTGACCTGCTGGTCGAAAAGGCACACCTGCTGTGGGCATACATCTCTCCTGGTAACGCGTCTAGGGGTCGAAGCAATCTGCCTCTTTCATCGGCAACTTTCAACTATTGCGGATACTCGCGGAAGACTAATGGAGACCGTTCCGATCAATAGCGGACTGGTCGTAGTCGACTTGTAGGCACAAAACGGTCATGTTTGCCAACGCACGCCGAGTAGAGCGATTCGGCTGTTCGATCGCCTCCAGCGGTTTTTGGGCAACGGTTCGCCGTGGAGGTCAAGCGGTATCGCGAGAAAAGTTCCTCCTTCCTCGTGTATGATTCGCACCTGATTCGTCTCAGAATTGCGAGGGTCGCCCGTTACTACCTCCTCATAGGGCTTGCCGTCACTGCTAGGGGCACGATGTGATGGATCAAGCTCAAGAAGCTGAAGCGCTGCTTCTGCGCCCTCTCTCGAAAAGGAGCGCTCAACGTATCCGATATCGATCCCATCTAGTTGAAATTGTGGATTCGACAGAATCCATGCATGAAATGGAATTGTCGTCGGCACCCCTTCGATCCGATACGCCTTTAGGAATTGAAATGCGTGATACAAGGCTTCACGTCTCGATGAGCCTCGCACGATAACTTTACTAATGAGTGAATCGTAGAAGGGTGGGATCGTATCACCGACCCGATAGCCACAATCCTCCCGAACGAATGGATCATCCGGCCGATTCCATGCCGCGATCGTACCGATCGCTGGACGGAAAGCTTCGCACGGATCCTCAGCATTGATACGAAGCTCTATGGCGTGGCCGTTGAAATGAACATCTTGTTGCGAAAACGGAAGCGGCTCGCCCATGGCAACCTTGAGCTGCAACTCAACGAGGTCAACGCCCGTGATGATCTCCGTTATGGGGTGCTCAACCTGGATACGGGTGTTTATCTCAAGGAAGTAGAACTCACTTCCCTTGACGAGAAATTCCGCCGTACCCGCATTATAGTAACCAACACTTGCAGCTGCTGCTACCGCAGCTTGATGGATCTTCTCGCGAGTAGTGTCGTCTAGAAACGGCGCTGGTGCCTCCTCGACAAGCTTTTGATGCCGACGTTGACTTGAGCAATCGCGGGTTCCAAAATGGAGCACCTTGCCGTGCATGTCACCAAAGAGCTGCACCTCAACGTGACGCGGGTTCTCGATGTACTTTTCAATATACACAGCATCACTTCCGAAGTTTTTTACCGCTTCGGCGCGCGCACGATCGAGCGACTCGTTCATCTCGGAGATATCGTGCACGATTCGCATACCGCGCCCACCGCCTCCGGCTGCTGCTTTGATAATCACCGGAAGGCCGATAGTTTGAGCTGCCGCTACCAGCTCCGCGTTGCTCCCAGCAGCAAAGCTCCCCGGGGTTACCGGAACCCCTGCCTGTGACACGGTCGTTCGGGCTGTCGTCTTTACTCCGAGCGCCCGAATGCTTGCCGGGGATGGGCCGACAAAGATACGCCCTGCATCAATCACGGCTTGAGCGAAGTCTCCGTCCTCCGAGAGAAAGCCGTAGCCTGGGTGTACCGCATCGCACCCTGAGATCTTTGCGGCTTTAATAATCGCTCCCTGGTTTAGGTAGGTTTCCCGCGCTGTAGACCCGGGGAGTAGGAAGACATGACTCGCCTCGGTGGCTGCAAGCGAGTCCCGATCGGGGTCAGATGCTACGAGAACGGTCTCAATAGAGAGCTTGCCACACGCGCGAATTATTCGCCTGGCTATCTCACCTCTATTTGCAATCAGTAACTTTTTAATCCTAGAATGACGCACGGAACGCTATCCGAAAACAAAGGTCTCTTTTTCTGTTAAAGGCGTGTATGACCAATCCTACAGCACCCACCACTCATCACAAGGTAATCATTTTAGGCTCCGGCCCAGCTGGCCTCACGGCGGCGATCTATACCGCCCGCGCAAACCTCGCTCCGATGCTCGTGCATGGGCCTCTGGCGGGCGGGCAGCTCACCACAACGACCGATGTTGAGAACTTCCCCGGGTTCCCCGAGGGTGTCATGGGCCCTGATCTGATGCAGTTAATGGAGAAGCAGGCCTCGAAGTTCGGAACAAAGATCACCGTGGATACGATTGTAAAGGCTGACCTCTCGCGTCGCCCCTTTACCCTTCAGGGTCAATCGGGCTCCTATAGCTGCGATTCGCTCATTATCGCCACAGGCGCTGCGCCCAAGTATATCGGGGCAAAGAACGAGCGAGAGCTCCTCGGATACGGCGTTTCTACATGCGCTACGTGCGACGGCGCTTTCTTTCGAAATAAGGTTATCGCCGTTGTTGGCGGCGGCGATTCGGCGTGCGAAGAGGCCTCGTTCCTCACCCGGTTTGCGAGCAAGCTCTACCTTATCCACCGTAGAGACTCCCTGCGCGCCTCTAAGATCATGCAGGACCGAGTTCTCTCGAACCCCAAGATTGAGATGGTATGGAACAAGAACGTCGCAGCGGTCGAGGGCACTAAGAAGGACGGCGTAACGGCGCTCGTACTTGAGGACACGAAGACCAAGGAGCACTCAACTCTTCCGGTCGATGCGCTCTTTGTTGCTATCGGCCACACCCCGAACTCGCAGCTCTTTGTAGAGCAGCTCGACATGGATGAGAACGGATACCTCGTACACGATCCAGACTCCGCAGCAACAAAGGTTCCGGGGGTATTCGTGTGCGGCGATGTACAGGACCATGTGTACAGACAAGCCATCACCGCCGCTGGTTCGGGCTGTATGGCTGCCATCGGCGCTGAGCGGTGGCTTGAGGGACAGCACGAATAGTTGAGCGCTGCACCCATCGGTAATGCTCTCTGAAGGGCCCTGGGGAAAACCCCCGGGGCCTTTTTTGTTATCCACAAACTGTGGATAAAGCTGGTAATTCGCAGCTATGCCAATATATTTATAGGTATCTGCCCATTGTTTTACCGGAACTATCCACAGTTGGACCATTTCCGTGGGCTCTCAGGTGACGGAAAATGCCTAACGCCTTGAGATGAAGAGATATCCACCGAATCCACACCCCCTGTGGATAAGATTTTAAGCCAGTTAAAGTGTGGAAAACAAAGCAATGCAATTTCAGCAGGATATCTACATTATCCACAAATCTACCCACCAGCTGTGGAAAACATGTGGAGAGCCTTTGGAAAAAGTGTCTCTGGATTGTGGATAACATGTGGAAGAGCTGTGATTGAACAGCTCCTCGCCGAGCGCTTAAAAACAAAAAGGCCCCGTCTTTCGACGAGGCCCCTTTGCATGTCCGGTAAAAACCAGAGCTTGTTGATTACATTGTGTATGCAATAACAAACGCAAGAATTACAAGGGACTCAATAAGAACCATTCCGATCATCATCGGAGTAAGGAGCTTTCCACCAACCGATGGATTGCGACCGAAGGACTCAAGCATGGATCCTACAACCTTTCCTTGGCCGATAGCGCCACCAATTACTGCCATACCGATCGCAAGACCAGCACCGAGGGGACGAACTCCTTGGGTAGAAACCTGTGCGTCCTCAGCTACAGCTGAAGCTACGGGTGCGAGAGCAGCTACGATTGCTGCTACAGCGTAAGCACTCTTTGCTACGATGTTTCTTAGTGTTTTCATCTTACTCTTCTCCTTCATCTTTCATGCTATGTGAAATACCAACTCAAACCGACCGGTTATCTTAGTGATGTTCCTCGCCTTCCTCGTGCTGAGTCGCGAGCAAAATATATATCATTGTGAGGATCGTGGGAACAAATGCCTGCATAAAACAGACGAATGTACCGAGCGCTAAAAATATCACCGGCACCACTACAGGAACGAGGTCAGTAAAGAGGCCCAGTACGATATGGTCAGCGGAAATGTTCCAATAAAGTCGGAGGTTTAGCGTTAGAATTCGGAGAAAGGTTCCCAGTATCTCAAGCGGGAAGATAAGAAATGCAAGCCACCACACCGGACCGGCGAAGTGCTTTATGTAGGAAACAAATCCCTGCTCCTTAATTCCGTAGTAGTTGAACCCAAAGAAGATAAAGAGCCCAACAGGAACCGTTACCCACACCGTGGTGGTAGCCGAGGGAATTCCCGGGATTAGGCTGATAATGTTGAGGAAAAAAACATATAAGAAAACGGTCGCCGTTAATGGCAAGTATTTTCGGTTTTCCTTTCCGAGAATTGAATCCTGGAACGAGGCAAAGCTCTCAACAAAAAAGTCTAAAATTCCTGCTGATGAGATCTTCTCATCGGGCACAACTCCGCTTTGTATTCCAAGGCGGTTTCTTTTTCTCGTCAGTATCTTAGCGCATCCGGAACCGATGAAAACTAAGGCCAAGCCTACCATGACAGCCGTCACCATCTTCTGGTGATTTGCCTCGACAAGACCAAGCGAGTGGAGGTACGTGTAGTGATTTTCCATAAACGTTTACTTCGGAGTCAGAGATGAGGTCGTAGACCTCGGCGCCTACCATCAATCGGTTAATCTCTGGACGCGCTATGTTGTATAAGATTTAAGGGATTATGGCAAACCCAACATACCCAGGTGCTTCCCGGCATTTCGTGGTATCTCAGCTACCACTTTGGGCAGCGCTTAGGCCTCGAAAGCAGCCTTGCTGGCTCTGGAACTTGTGATGATTTTGTATTCACTCAGCGCGGGGTTGATGCACTCTGAGCAACCTGTCTGGGTGCCAGCAAATTATCCTTTAAATCACTTGAAATAAGCATCTGGGATGCGATATTCTTCCGGTGTCCAGTCCAAAATATTTTCAATTAGATTCTTGTAAAATTCTCCTCGCGTACTATAACGATCCCTTCTGCCCTGTGGTGGCGTTGACGGCTTGTAGATGCGTCACGCACCTAACCACGTACGTGAAGAGGAGTGATGAGCGAAAACCTTGCGCCAGAATCTTTTGGCCCGAGCGAAATAGACGCGGCTGAGATCAACTCGGCATCCCCTTCTCATCCCTCCCAGAGTCCCACAGAGATCGCTTTTCAAGACCCTACGCTTGAGAATACAATTGAACAGTGTTGGGCACTAGCTATCGCTGACGTGTGCAAGCATGCAAACCAGCACATCGTTGCGGCGTACATTGAGCCGCTTGAGCTCGATGCTGCAGCTTCAAATCCATCTCATGTAATAGTTCGCGGGCCGAGCCGACTCATTTGTAATTACGTTACCTCTCGCTATTCAAGTCAGCTTCGGGATCGCCTTGCTCACTACGCTGGATGTGCAGAGCTTACACTCTCTGTTATTCCGGTGGAGCGGCCATTCTCTTCAAGTCATGAAAGCACTTCAGTTGACGATGCCGGCTCCAAGCCAGCGCACACGCCATTTGTTGTAAAAAGGGTCAGAAAACCAGAGGAGTCCGGTGAGGATTCCTCCGCTAATCAATCTTCCGCCGCACAGCCAGAGAAAAAAAATGACCCCCTCGACGGCGATCTCTATAACAACATCAATCCACGCTATACGTTTGCTGATTTCGTAGTCGGTAACAGCAACCAGTTCTGTCATGCCGCAGCGATGCGCGTCGCGGAGAAGCCGGGCCAGAGCTACAATCCTCTCTTCATTTACGGCGGTGTAGGTCTCGGCAAGACTCACCTTCTTCATGCAATCGGGAACGCCGTGCTTGAGAGATCGCCAAGCTCGCGAGTTCTCTACATGTCATCAGAAACATTCACGAACGAACTCATCCTTGCGCTTCGACACGCCAAGATGGAGGAGTTCAAGAAGCGCCTTCGAACTATTGAGGTACTACTCATCGATGACATTCAGTTCATTAGTGGAAAGGAGCGAACTCAAGAGGAGTTTTTCCACACATTCAATGCTCTCTACAGCGCAAAGCGTCAGATCGTTATCACATCAGATAAGATCCCGACGGATATTCCAGGCATCGAGGAGCGATTACAGACCCGTTTCTCGTGGGGACTAACGGCGGATCTTCAAGCACCAGATTTTGAGACCCGTGTCGCGATCTTGAAACAGAAGGCGATTGTTGAGGAGTTTAATCTCCCGCACGAGGTAAGCCATCTGATTGCAGAGCGGATCTCCTCGAACGTGCGAGAGCTAGAAGGAGCTCTCACTCGACTTCACGCAGTAAGCTCAATTCAAAACGTTCCGATATCGCTTGAAATGGCTAAAGGAGCATTAAAGCCACTTCTCCAGCCAAAGGTCGTAAACGTCACGGTTGATGACATTAAGAAGGCCGTCTCAAATCACTTCAACATCAAGGTATCTGAGATTATCTCTAAGCGTCGCACAAAGAACCTTTCGTTCCCGCGACACATCGCCATGTACCTCTGTCGCAAACACACGACGGCATCATACCCAGAGATAGGTGAACACTTCGGAGGGCGCGATCACTCGAGCGTTATCCACGCCGCAACAGTTGTATCGAGCAAGTTATCCACAGATGCTGAGGTGAAGGGGATAATTGAGAATATCGAGAAGATTATCTTTGGATAATCGCTTTTAATTAAGTAAGTTACCAGACCTTTCCACAAACTTCACCGGTCTGTGGATTACCGGGGTTTTACAAGCTTCTCCACAGATTTTTCAACACTTCTCCACAAGCTGTGCGCCGCAGATGTTGCAAATACGCGTGTTCATTACCGCTTACGATACCAACGCCTGTGGATAACTCTGTGGACAAGGTGCGAATAGATAGTGGGAAACAAGCTTTTTGTGGGGGTAATTTTTGGGGGTGTTGGTAAGATCAGAAATTACTCAGAGTTTTTGAACATGCTGTGCACATGCGAAAGATTAAAAAAAACAAAAGTTTAGGTTGATTTCCCCCAGAAAGAGGCCTTACTTATTACTATTCACTAACTAGATATTAAATATATTAAAGATAGGGACTCGAATGGAAATCACAATTCCCAAGTCAGAGCTTTCAAAACTTCTCCATATCACACTTGCAATCGCAGAGAAGAAATCAACGATGCCGATCTTGGGTAACCTCCTCTTAAGTGCAGAGGACAAGGCATTCACCGTCACAGCAAGTGATCTTGAAATAACAGCGGTTGCTTCCGCTGCAGCAAGTGTAAAGAAGAAGGGCTCGATTACCGTGAGCTCCAAGGTGTTTGGCGATCTTATACGTGAGCTGCCCGAGGTCGATGTAACCATCCGAGCCGGTGAGCGTGACCGAGTTGAGGTTATCGCTGGAAGTTCAAAGTTGAAGATCATTGGTATCGGAGCTGAAGAGTATCCCGTTCCACCAGGGTTAGCCTTAGAGACAAAGAGTAAGATCTCTGCGCACACCTTGAGCGAAATGATTAACAAGACGCTCTATGCTGTTTCGCTCGATGAGGGACGATACAACATGAACGGTGTCTGCATGGAGCTTGTAAAAGAGGGTAAGTCTCGAAACCTGCGTATGGTTGCGACCGATGGTCATCGACTTGCACTTATCACACGACCCCTTGAAGGAGTTGATTTTACCGGACTCGTTGCGAAAGGTGAAAAGAAGTCCGACACGCAGACTGATAATGTAATCATTCCACGCAAAGGTTTGGCAGAGGTGCGAAAAGCACTTGAAGCTGCAGGGGACGTTCCGGTGGGAGTCGATGTAATTCAAGGATTCTTGGTTGTTCAGGGACCTTCATGGAAATTGGTAGTGCAGCTCGTAGATAGTGAGTTTCCAAACTACGAGCAGGTATTACCAAAGGCAGCAGGTACGAAGATCGCTGTACTCAGTTCACAACTTACACAAGCGCTCAAGCGAGTTTCACTTGTTGTAAGCGACAAGAACAAAGGCGTTCGCCTCGACTTCTTCAACAACCTCGTTCGGATCTCAAGCTCATCGCCAGAAGTTGGTGAGGCTCAAGAGGAGGTTGAGGTTCAGTACAAGGGGCGTGATTTCTCCGTTGGCTTTAATGCTCGCTACGTCATCGATGTGTTGGCAACTGTTGGAGAGAACCAGCCGTTTATCCTGGAGCTCGGTGGTGAAACTGGACCAGGAAAGTTTTACTCAGAGGCAGACGAATCATCGATCGGAATCGTGATGCCGCTTCGGCTTGATTAATCGTACGTAAACTGTTGTGGATAACTCCAGAGTAATCCACAGAGTTACGCACAGATGTTGAAAAACGCCCCTTCAATCGAGGGGCGTTTTTGTTTGGAACTCACGGACCGCACTCACAATTCTCTTAATGCAGTTTTTTGGGTTCTCAGGTACTCAGCATGAGATGCTTCCTGAAAATTGATTAGGAGCCCGTGTTTCTGATTGTACTCACTAAGACCTAACTCGTTAACCTTACTTTCGCATAGTGCGTTGTACTCCGTTGAGGCGGCTTGATAGGTCTGGTTTGCTTTCTCAATTCGGGTATGGGTCTCCTTGTCTACTATCACGGCTTTTCCGTTAATCGTATGAACGAATCCATCTAAGGTTTCCTTCGGGTAGACAGGAAACTTGTTGTTACCGATTGTTTGGTATCCAGAAGGCTTTGCCTCAGGAAATTGTTTTTTGGAAAGCTCCTGATCAAGGCGCTCTACAGATTTCTTACTCTCTTGAAGATGAGCGTATGACTTTTTCATCGCCGGGTCTTGAGCACCTAACGTCTCAACGAGCTTTTGCATGGATTCGAGCTTATCCACAGGGACGCCGGCATCGAGGAGCTCTTTAAATACTTTTGCGGCTTCTTGTAGATTACGTGAGTGTTGCGTGGTCGCAACGGCCTCTTGTGTATTCTTCAAATTATCGACCAAGATATTTTCCCGGACGCGTGGTGTTGATGGCTGAGGAGTATTGGATGTGACGCCACCCACGTTGAGCGCGCGCTCTGCTTTAGGAAATGCATCTAAGTTGATATCGACGTTTGGATATCGTTGCAGGGTTTTGGCCAGGGATTCAGGAACCATTCTACCGATGACTTCAACGGTTTTATCCTCACCGGTAGATAGTACCGCGCGGGTTCGTTCAGCCACCTTTAAGATATCCTTCCGGAGCGCAGAGGGTGAGAGAGTGCCTTCTGTTGTTTTTGTGGAGATATGTGTTGATGTATCGAGCGCAGCAACTGCCTGAGGTGCAGATGTAGCAGCGGGAGACTTCTTTGTATCAAGGGACGTAACCATAGATAAACCTCACTAACACAGAATATCTCTGATATGGATGGAAGCGTACGGAATGTGACATGGACAAACGGACAAGTGGTTTCGATAGTTTGGAGAGGGAAAAGGACGTTGGCCGCAGGCGAATATCGCCACGCGTAACAAAGGAAGGGCGGGCATGTTGCCCTCCCCCCAAAACACCGCCCTATTTCTCTCCAACCCCGACTACGCCATACTGCTCAGCACAAGGAGCCCCCTTTTGTACGTTTCAAAACTCAAAGTCTACAATTTTAGAAATCTGATAGACCAAACGATCTCCCTCTCGCGGGGGGCGGTATACGTCACCGGTCTCAACGGCAACGGAAAAACAAATCTCGTTGAAGCACTCTACCTCCTCTCGGGCTCACGCTCGTTTCGGACCAACACCACCGGCGAGCTCTTCAAGTGGGGCCACAAGGAGTCCTCGGTCTTTGGAACTGTTGTTCACAAAACCGGCACCGATGAGCTTGGGATCTCCTTTTCGCCGGGACAGCGCACGGCCTACAAGAACGGCGCGGCGATGGACTCGGTGGCTGGCCTGGTCGAGGCATGCTCGGTTGTTGCCTTCTCCCCAACGGACCTCTCCCTCGTCAAAGGCTCTCCGTCGAACCGGAGGAAGTTTCTCGACCGACACATGGTCGATGTGCAGCCATCGTTTTTAAACACGCTGATGGCGTACCAGCGGGCTCTAGCAAGCAAAGCAGCGCTCCTCAAGAGCCCCGGAGTTGATCTGGCACAACTTCGGCCGTGGAATGAGTTACTCACAGAGTATGGTGGAAAAGTTGTGGAAAATCGGCGTAACTTCCTGCAATCCCTGTGTGAAAAAGCGAGACACTTCCATGGGGAATTCGCGGCGAGCGATGGTGAGCTCAAATTGGACCTCGAATCAGAGTGCCTCGGGGACGATGGCTCGGTGTGTCTCGATAGGATCGCAGCGGGCTTTGAGCGCGCGGCCTCGCGGGAGCTTGCTATGCGAACTACGGCGTATGGACCTCACCGTGACGACGTTGCAATTTCACTCCACGGGGTCGATTGTCGGGCGTACGCCTCGCAGGGACAGACTAGAAGCGTCGTCCTCGCACTCAAGCTCGGAGTTATCGATCTCCTCGAGGAGCGGCTTGGTGAGACCCCGATAATCATCCTCGATGACGTTGATTCAGAGCTCGACAGTGCACGATCTGAGCGGCTTTTCGGCGCTTTGTTAAAAAAAGAGCGGCAAATTATCGTGACCGGGACGAGTACACCCCCTGCCCCGCTCGGCGGCTCTCAAGAGCTCCAGGTGCTAAAAGTTGACACCGGTGTAATTTTAACCTGACATATCAAGTATTTACGTGTGTTTTACCGGAACTCTCCACAGCCGGTGAAAACTCCCCCAACTGCCCCGTTTTGAGGGCTAGAGTGGCGTCCTGAATGGCCCCATAAATAAACAATAATATCAGACACTTAAATTGACCAATCAAAAAAGGTTTGGTCTTTACCAAATGGATCTAACTAGCCTAAAATGTTGCAGTTATCCCTTTGAGGAGAAGTTACATGAGCACAGCGCCAGAAACACAGCCTACTGACCTCGTCTACGATGCGGGGCAGATCAAGATCCTCGAGGGGCTTGAAGCCGTTCGCAAACGGCCCGCGATGTACATCGGTGATACGTTTTACCGCGGATACCACCATCTTGTGTGGGAGGTTATCGACAACTCTGTTGATGAGTCGCTTGCAGGATACTGCACAGCGATCAAAGTGATCATTCACACCAACGGTTCAGTTTCAGTTGAAGACAACGGTCGTGGAATTCCCACGAGCCTTCATCCTACTGAGGGAGTAAGCGGCGTGCAGGTCGTTATGACCAAACTTCACGCCGGTGGAAAATTTGAGAAGGAAGCGTACAAGGTTTCAGGCGGACTCCATGGAGTGGGTGTCTCTGTAGTGAACGCACTCTCTGAGTGGTTGAAGGTTGAGGTAAAGCAGAACGGGAAACTTCACGCGATGGAGTTTCGTCGTGGCGATCCTGTTGAGCCTCTCAAGGTGATCGGAGACGCAGAAGGAACTGGTACAAAGGTTACGTTCTATCCCGACCACACGATCTTCTCCGAGCACAAAGGTTTTACCTACGACACGATCGCGCACCGCGTGCGTGAGCTTGCGTTCTTGAACGCTGGACTTCGATTTACGCTGGTTGATGAACGAACGGACAAGGAGCAGGAGTTCTACTTTGAGGGTGGTATCAAGAGCTTTGTAAGCTACATTAACAAGTCAAAGAGCCCGATCTTCCCGGAGCCTATATTTATTACCGCGAAGCGCGAGGGAACTAGCGTAGATATCGCACTCCAGTACAACACAGAGTACCAAGAGAGCATTTACACCTACGCAAACAACATCAACACCCCAGAGGGTGGAACACACCTTGTTGGCTTCAAGGCAGCTCTGACCAGAACGCTCAACAACTACGCGAACAAGAACGATCTCCTCAAGGGCTTCAATGAAGGCATTCAGGGAGACGACACCCGAGAAGGGCTCGTTGCGGTTATTAGCGCAAAGATTCCAGAGCCTCAGTTCGAAGGACAAACGAAGTCAAAGCTTGGAAACAGCGAGGTAAAGGGCTTCGTTGAACAGGTAGCTGGTGAGGCACTTGCCAAGTATTTCGAGGAAAACCCAGCGATCGCCAAGGCGATTGTGAACAAGTCACTAGAAGCAGCACGCGCACGTGAAGCAGCTCGCAAGGCGCGCGAACTCGTTCGCCGAAAAGGAGCCCTCGATAGTGCAGCGCTCCCAGGAAAGCTTGCCGATTGCCAGAACGAGAGCCCGGAAGAAGCTGAGATATTCATCGTCGAGGGAGAGTCCGCAGGTGGTTCTGCAAAGCAGGGACGCGACAAGAAGAACCAAGCTATTCTCCCACTCAAAGGTAAAATCCTTAACGTTGAGAAGGCTCGCTTCGATAAGATGCTCTCCTTCGAAGAGATTCGAGTTCTTATCACGGCGCTCGGTACAGGCATTGGGCCTGGAGACTTCGATGTAGGTAAGCTTCGCTACCACAAGATCGTCATCATGACCGATGCCGATGTCGATGGTAGTCACATCAGAACGCTGCTCCTGACATTCTTCTACCGACAGATGTTAGACGTTATCTCGAAGGGCTACCTCTACATCGCACAACCACCGCTCTATAAGCTCAAGAAGGGCAAAATGGAGCGTTACGTAAAGAACGAAAAGGACTTCACTGAGATAATCATCAATGGTGGCGTTGATGGCGTTACGATTGAGTCAAATGACAATCGCTCTACTCAGGCGAATTCGGTATCGGATCTGATTGTGCGAATGCGAGATATCCAGAACTCCCTCGAAGAGATTAAGCAGGAGCGTATCGATGATCGTGTAATCGTTGCACTCTCCGAGTCCGGCTTGAAGTTTAAGGAAGACGCGTGGAAGCGCGCCGATCTTGATGCCAACAAGGCGGCGATCGTTGCTGCGTTAAAGGTGCGCATACCGATTGAGCCATCGGTTGAGATCGTAGATGACCACGATGGTGAAGTTGCTATCAAGGTTCTATCTCGTCAGCGTGGAGTAACGTTCACAACCCTTGTTACCCGACGGCTGTGGATCTCAGAGAAGATAGCTGAGGTTCGAAAGGTGTACGTGGATGCGCGCGCTCGAGTTGGCGAGGGACCATTTACGATAACTGCCGTTGGCGATTCCAAGGAGCTGGAGCGAGTTGATTCGATCGAGCAGGTCGCCGATTGGATCGATCAACGTGGCCGCAAGGGACTCTCGATTACCCGCTATAAGGGACTCGGCGAGATGAACCCCGAGCAGCTCTGGGAAACTACAATGGATCCGCAGGCTCGAACCCTGCTGCAGGTGACAGTTGACGATGCTATCGATGCAGACCAGATCTTCACCGTTTTGATGGGTGATGAGGTTGAGCCTCGTAGGAAGTTCATCGAGGATAATGCCTTAAAGATTAGGAACTTGGACATCTAAAGGGGCTCAAAACCCGCTCCGGGCAGCCCCAGGTTGACCCGTTTCGGTAACTTAGGTACCCTCTGGGTCTCCATTTTCAAGAAGTAGTAAGGAGTTAGTGTTATGGCATCGCCAACAAAGATAACCTGGAACCGCAGAAACGCTCGAGACGCAAAGCTCGCTCAGAAGCGAAACAAGAGAGCCAACAAGGCTACTGCTCAGAAGAACGCAGCAGGAAAGTAATTATTTTTGATCGCTACAAGGTCGCTAGCTGACGCAGAGTCACTAGCGACCTTTTTCTTTGGCTGCGTTCTTTCCTTCCCCGCTCGCACGCATCGATCCACAAGAACCGTGCCGGGATCACTGTGACTGCAGAACGCGCAAGATCCTCTCGTGAACCTCTCGGTTCGCAGTGACCAAACTCTCAGGAATGATTCGCTTCGGTGATAAACGGAAATTACCGAGTGGATTACCGGAGAAGTCCGTGGCTATCCCGCCTGCTTCATGGGCGATAAATGAGAGCGCTCCTCCATCGATTCCTTGGCACGGCATGCTGATGTTTGCCAAGGTTGAGCCGTCAAAGATATTTGTAAAGTTATATCGACCCGGCTGCGCATCGTACTCAACTACAACGTCGCGCACCTCAAAGTGGGGCGAGAGCTTTTTAGAGAGCTCCGGATGATTGAAAACTAATATAGCACCATCGCGCTGCGTCAGGGCTAAGCGAGTTCCTCGGTGTCCAGAGCGAGCTTCGTCGTGTGTGAGAACGTACGCTCCCTCACCCTTTGTCGCTATGTAGCACACCCCTTGGCGCGGCATGTAGGCGAGTGCTCCGACGAGCTCGGCACGATCGTGAATACCAACGATAATCTGGTAGTGCGGTCGATTATCGATGTAGGAGCGGGTTCCATCGATCGGATCGAGGAAAATCTCTAGATGACTATCAGGAGCGAAGTACTTTGCATTGAGCGACTGATCCTGCTCCTCAGAAAAGAAGCTAAGCTCTGGAAACTTCGCCAGCAAAACAACCTCCAGGTAGCTCTGAATCGTGAGATCGGCATCTGAGAGCGCTTGGTGAAAGGCCGTAGCGCCGTCTTTAGCCTCGTGTCGCCCAACCCGCCCCTGAATATAAGAGCTATACGAACCGGCGGTTGCTACATAGGGAAGTAGGTATCGAATTACGTCAGATGGTGTTGCTGTCATGCGCCTAGTTTCGCGCATGTGCGGGTTTGGGGCCAGTGAAATGCGCGTCATATCGATGGGGTGCGTGGCCGCAGGCTGTATTCGCTTGTGTTACGAACGGCGGGCGACACGCCCGCCCTCCCCCGTATAAAATATGGATGATCGAAGGGGCGCGTGGCCGGAGGCGTAGATTGTCGCGCATAACAAAGGGCGAGCGTGCCGCTCGCCGGTCGCAACGGAAACGAATACAGCCTTCG
>JBIJBZ010000203.1:0-5228 GCA_044344945.1 Bdellovibrionota bacterium
ACGAGGCACTCGGTTGGGAGCCTCCGGTTTTCTCGCATCTGCCGGTTGTAAACGGTCCGGACGGCAAGAAGCTCTCGAAGCGAACCGGCGCAGCAAAGTCGAGCGATCTGCGTGAGAAGGGATTTCTGGCAGAGGCGGTGTTGAACTATGTAACGTTGATAGGGTGGGCGCCGGGAGAAGGTAGTAACCAGGAGATCTTTACCCGCGATGAGCTTATTAAGCAGTTCTCGTTGGCGGGGGTAAATCCTGCCAGTGGTGTATTCGATCCGGCAAAGCTTGAGTGGATGAACGGTGTGTATATCCGAAACCTCCCTCTTAGTGAGTTCATCGAGCGCTCCAAGCCCTTTTTGAAGTCCTCCGGGGTCGAGCTTCCGGCGGAGCTGTACGAGGCAATCGCCCCGCACGTTCAGGAGCGGGTGAAGGTCCTTACTGAGATCGCACCGATGGTAGACTTCCTGGCTGACAGGCCGCTCGAGCGCCAGATGGATGCGATGTTCCAGAAGGGGATGGATGGGCCGAAGGCTAGGGAGGTTCTGACCCGTTCTATCTCGGTTCTTGAGTCACTACCGGAGTTTACGGTTTCTGCCATTGATCAAGCCCTTCGGGCAGTTGCGACCGAGTTGGGCCTCAAAGCGGGCCCGGCATTTGTAGTTCTGCGGATCGCGGTTACCGGCAAAACGGTGACCCCACCGCTCTTTGAGTCGTTTGCAGTGCTGGGTAGGGATAGGGTACTATCCCGGATGCGCGAGACGTTAAACCTCATTCCATGAAGTAACGAGAGAAATGTATGAAAGCTAAAGATGTAAGACGCGGACAGGTCATTAAGTACAAGGGCAACCTCTGCAGCGTTATCGATTTTCACCACCACACTCCAGGGAACCTGCGTGCGTTGGTACAGCTCAAGCTCAGAAATCTTATAACCGGCGCTCAGATCGAGAATAAGTTCGGTCCGGCTGAGGACCTTGAGACGGCAGATGTATTTAACCAGCCTGCTACCTTCCTATACTCGGATCATGAGGGTTTCCATTTCATGAATGAGGAGACCTATGAGCAGGTTACGATGACTGAGGAGCAGCTCGGCGACAGCCGTTTCTACCTTCAAGAGGAGATGAAGCTCCAGCTTTCGATGTTTGAGGAGAATCCGATAGGCATATCTCTTCCTACCACAGTTACTCTTACGATCGCGGACACTGAGCCGGGAATGAAGGGTGCAACAGCTACGAACTCGCCGAAGCCAGCGAAGACCAATACCGGTCTTGCGCTCTCTGTTCCTCAATTCGTGAATATTGGCGACAAGGTTGTCGTTAACACGGAGAGCGGCGAGTACCAGAGCCGAGCATAAGCGGAGATACACCGATGAAGCGACCGATGACACCGCGTGGCTACGCTGCGCTCAGAGCGGAGTTGATGAGGCTCAAGTCGATGCGTCCCGAGTTGGCGCGTGCGATCGAGGTTGCACGTGGTCACGGTGATCTCTCGGAGAACGGAGATTACGACGCAGCCAAAGAGAAGTCGGGAATGACGGAGGCTAAGATCCGAGATCTTGAGTCTCGTTTGGCAACGGCGGATGTAATTGACCCGCGCCGTCTCGGTTCGCCGAGCCGCGTTGTGTTTGGCGCGAGTGTAAAGATTGAGGATATCGACTCTGGAGAGCAGAAGGTGTTTAGCATCTTTGGTGCCGAAGAGTCTGATGTGGATAAAGGCTGGATCTCGTTTGAAGCTCCCCTCGGTAAAGCCCTGATCGGGAAGGAGGTTGGTGACGTTGTTAAGGTCCCGCTTCCAACTGGTGCCCGTGAGTACGAGGTCATGGAGATCTTTGTTGTGTATGAGGAGACCGTAGAGGTTTCTGACGTAGCGGAATAGCAGAAGGGCGGCAGCCCGTCCTCCCCTGTACAAATCGCATCATGCAAACGGAAAGGGCCTGCGGCCGAAAGCTGCATTCGTTAACGTTACGAACGGCGGGCTCCATGCCCGCCCTACCCATGTAAAATGGGCGGCCCTCCCCACCTTTTGTGTGCGCTTTCTCAACCTTATGCTAGAGTCCTTTGCGTGATCTCTCAGGAAAGCATCGAACGGGTAAAATCCGAGGCTAACATTGTCGACGTCGTGTCGGAGACGGTCAAACTCCGTCGTGCCGGGATGTACTACTCCGGCCTCTGTCCGTTCCATTCAGAACGTTCCCCCTCATTCTTCGTGCGAGAGAGTTCAAACTCCTACACCTGCTACGGATGTGGCGCATCGGGAAATGTAATCTCGTTTGTGATGGGCACTCGGGCGATGAGCTTCCCGGACGCGGTTGAGTTCCTCGCGGGCCGCTTCGGTATCGAGCTTAAATACGATTCGAATAAGTCAGTAGGGCCAACGGTCGACCGAGAGAAGCTCTTCCGTATATGCCAAACCGCGCATAACTTTTTCCGGCAATCGCTGATGTTGGTGAAGAAGGGGCAGGGAGAGTTCGCTAAGGTAGGGGAGTATCTCAAGAAGCGAGGGCTCACTGCTGATGCGATAAACACCTTTGGGATCGGATACCATCCGAATCAAAAGGGAGCACTAATCGATGTTTTGAAGAAAGCGGGGTTTGATGAAGAGACGATGTTGCGAGCCGGCGTTGTACGGCGCTCAGCATCGGGCGATCTGTACGAGCTCTTTCGCTCGCGCCTGATATTTCCGATATTTGTTGATGCGAAACGGATCGCGGCCTTCGGTGGTCGAGTTGTGCCTGGAGTGCTCGATCCAAGTATGGAGCGAGATGCCCCCAAATACCTAAACTCGCCAGAAACTCCGATTTATCAGAAGAGCAAGACGATCTACGGGCTCCCCCAATCGATGCAGGCGATCCGCGAGGCGGGTGAGGTGTACGTTGTCGAGGGTTACATGGATGTGGTCGGCCTCTCGATGAAGGGGGTCAAGAACGTGGTTGCGTGTTGCGGTACGGCGATGACTGAGCAGCACATCAAGCGATTCTCAGGGTTGTGTAACCGCATACACCTGCTCTTTGATGGTGATGCCGCCGGAAGGGCTGCCGCAGCCAAGGGCTTTGCGGTAGCACGCAACGCGGATATCGACGTGACCGCGTGTTTCCTTCCGGATGAGGTCGATCCAGACGATTTTGCAAAGCAGCACGGCGACGGGGTTGGTGAAGCACTTCAGAAGCTTCCCAAGTCCGAGCTCCTTGACACCTACATCGACGCCCTTTTGGGTAAAGCCGGTTGTTCCGCTGGAGAGAAGCCTGGGCCTAACCTCTTGGGCAAACTGTGTGATGATGTCGCCAAGATCGTAAGTGGCGTTGAAAAAGAGGTGGTGCGTTCGTCGCTGATCTCGCGGGCGGCTCGTCGGCTTGGGGTCGAGACCGAGCAGATCGGTCGCCTGGTAGATGCCAACAGAGGCAAAGCGACCTCGAAGCGGTCCACGGAGCGGAGCGCGGAGGCCTCCGAGCCACCCGTGCCCGAAGGTGGGACGGCGAAGCAGTTGCCGGAGACCAACCGCCCCCCCAGTCGCCTGCCTCGAATCGACCTCGATATCCTTCGAGCGATTATGGTTCTTAAAGGGGAGGTCCTCCCAGAGTTGGTTCGAAATAGCGAGGTGTGTGGGTTGATTCAGCCCGAGACCATGCAGTTCATACTCTCGTTCAAGGGAATTCTCGAGAAGTTCGCGGACGATGAGGAGCGTCAGCGGCAGGGAGTTAAGGAGTATCTACAGTCCCGGGGGAATGGTTGGGTAGCCCTCTGGAAGGAGGCCTACAAGATGGCCAAAGCTGATGTAAGTATGCAGGAGCTATACCGGGTAGGCCTTTTGGGGCTGCGTCGGGAGAAGCTTAGGGTGCTCCTGGAGGAGTGTAAGCAGGAGCTTTTGGCCGGGGGGGATGACCCCCAACGCCAACTGGAGTTATCAGAGCGGATACGATCTCTGAAAACCCAGTTGGATGCGTATGGTCGGGGGGTGGACCTTACCCCCTCAAATAGTTAGTATTGCGGGATCTTATGGGGTGGTAGTGCGCCCCGAGTCGGGCCTCGGGAGAGGCTGACAGAGGAATCGTGCAGCCGCCGAGCAGCAGGCTGTGCGTGAAAACCTCAGAGTTTCAAAGTGTGTGGTACAACGATATCGCTCTTTGCGGTGTAGCAAAGTTCGGTGGTGTTTTCGGGAGTGTATTCAGTGGTGCGAAAAAAAGGCGGAGCTAGTCGTGGTAAGATTCTTCGCAAAGTTAAAGTGAAGATGAACTCAAAGAGTTCATCGAAGAAGGTACTCAAAAAGCAGGGGAAAGTTCGCAGAATCAGTGTTGCACTCAAAAAGAATTCAAAGCTCAAAGCTGCAACGCGAGAACGCCTCAAGCAACATGCCGCTGATAATACGGCAGTGAAGCAGGTTCCTGCGAAGAAGCCGTTAAAAGAGGTGCGCCCGATCAAGAGCACAGCAGCTCCCGCTCAGACAAGTTCGGCTGCCAAAAAGTTGGAGCCTCAGGTTGTAAAGGAGGTTGCAAAACCTCTCATCAAGCCGCTCACAAAACCGCTGAAGAAAGAATCCGCCAAAGGTATTGATGGCGAAAAGGAGTTGGATCGCGACATCATCGTTGGAGACATGGATGATGGTTTGCAGGAGCTTACCGGTTTTGAGGTAAGCGTTGATGCAGAGCTTGCAGATATCGATAGCGCAATCGACATCACCGAGCGTGGTGACATCGAGACGCGCATCTCTCGTCTAATCGAGCTCGGAAAAGAGAAGGGCTACATCACCATGGAAGAGGTCAACGAGGCCCTCGCCGGTGAGGTGATGTCAGAGGAGCAGGTAGACGAAGTTATCGCCCGCTTTGGTGAGCATGATATCGATATTATCGAGCAGCCAGCCGAGCCGCAGGAGGATGCAGGAGAGGGAAATGTTGGTCTCGATGCAGCGCCAGAGGTGCTTGAGCCGGGCTCCCTCGGTCGGAGTACCGATCCAGTCCGACAGTATCTTCGCGAAATGGGTAACGTAAGCCTCCTTACGCGAGAGGGTGAGGTTGAGATCGCTAAGCGGATTGAGTCCGGTTTGCTCGCCGTTCGTGAGCAGCTGTTAAAGCAGCCTATGGCTCTCGATTACGTTGTCAGCCTCTTTGACCTGGTTAAGAACGATCAGATCCGACTCCGGGACCTCTTTGCAGAGGATGATGCCGAGGCAGAGTCGAAGGAAGAGGAAGAGGAGGAGGAAGAGGAGCCAAAGTTTGACGAGGATGGTCAAGAGATCGCTCCGAAGCC
>JBIJBZ010000111.1:0-11014 GCA_044344945.1 Bdellovibrionota bacterium
CGGGAGTCTCCCTCTTATGAGCGACCCGCTTGGTATCCTGCGCATGAGAGACCTGCTGAGTATCCTGTGGGGCGGGGAGGATATCCCTTTGTGGAGCGCTCAAAGCCGCAAGCGGTTCAGCCGCGGGCTTGGTTGTACGCGTTGCGAGGACCCGTATATGGTCACCTGCGATCTGGATATGGGGTAGCTGGTCAAACACTCTGGTAATGTCAGAGCGCACGAGGTGCTGTGGTACCGGTATCGTGACCGAACTCTCTCGCGCCGAGATAGTGCTCAGTCCGTTCAGTAATAAGGAGAGCTGTGTAATCGCCGTATGTTCGGGAGCAATACCCAGAGCATTCGAAATGGCGTGACGTTCCATAGACTGAAGTTGTCGCATACTACTTACCTCGCAAATGAAAACAACCACGAATCCTAAGAGGCAGGGGTGCGGAAGTAAAGTATTAATTGTGCTACTGATGGGGATAGATTCCTGCCCGAGCCAGAGCGCTGCTCAGCATAATCGCAATCAGTCTTATAGGGTCGATCTAAGATATAATTAGAAATTCGGTGCGGTCTTGACTTGCCCGTACGGGGCTACTATCCACAAGCAAAAAAGCTTGCTCTCTTGATAATCTCCGCTCGAAGTTTTAGGCCATCACGAGTGAACCGGTACCCAGAGTAGCCTCCCGTATCGCAAGTGGGGTATCAACGCTGTATCGACAGGCGTCGCGTGAGCCCTACCGTACGATGTATCGATCAGGGGAACAACTTACTCCCCCTGCTCCACCTCTATTGCTCGGAAAACCAATCGCTTTTTTGCAAGTAGTTGGATGATAAAATTATAAAGGGGGACGCTACCCTTTTCGTCCTTCGGCCATACGGCCCTGGATGGGGAAGGGAAAAAGGGTAGCGTCCTGCTCTGTAGAAAAGGGGTATCTAAACTCTAAAAGGTACGTCATAAGCTTGGGATGAGTATGAGTAGCAAGTCCCCAGTGAAGGTACTGAAAGAGGCGTATGAGGTTGGTAAGGCGACCTTTGACGATTATAGTCACGAGTACAGCCTCCGAAAATTTACCCAACCGCAGTTGTTTGCCTGTTTAATACTGAAGGCGTTCTTCTGCATGGACTATCGAGGAATCTGCGAGGTTCTGAACGATTGCGGTGATTTCCGACGGGCTATTGACCTTACATCGGTGCCACACTTTACTACCCTACAGAAACACTCCAAGGAGCTATTCTGACTTCCAAATGCGAGGAATCTTCTGGAAAGCACTTTGGCGAGAGCAAAAGAAAAGGATTCGTAGAGTTAGGCTGGCAAGCATTGACTCAACTGGGTTTGAGTCTCACCACGTGAGTCAGCATTTTTTGCACCGCAAGAGCCAGTCCGGGGCCCCTGTATTTGCGCGGTTTCACGCAAAACTCACGGTAACGTGTGATTGTAGTAGTCACCTTATCTTAGCGCTTGGAACTAGCAGGGGGCCGTTTCCTGACTCAGGAGGTATTCACGCACTGATGAGAAATCAAATTACTAAGGTGGATACATTGCTCGCCGATGCTGGCTTCGATAGCGAAGATAATCACCAATTTCTCAGGACAGCTTGCGGAGTTCGCTCCAGTATCCCTCCCCGGATAGGACGTCCGACACTCAAACCACCAACTGGATACTATAGGAGAAAAATGAAAGCCTATTTAAAGCGGCATGGCTCAACAACCTATGGTCAAAGGTGGCAGGTTGAGACGGTCTTCAGCATGATTAAGCGAAACTTCGGCTCATCACTCTCCACACACTCTACACACGGCCGCTATCGGGAACTCGCTCTTCGTGCGCTGTGTAACAATATCGCTATCAATGCTTAAGTCGGGGTTTTCTACAGAGCAGTAGCGTCCCCTTTTCCCTTTTCCTCCAAGTAAGTGGAGCGATTGAAGCGCGGGTATTTCTGCCATGGGGAGAGATTTCATAATCTCTACGCCGGGAGTTCGCACGTTAGGGAAGTCGTGCGTCTGGTAGGTGGCTCTGGGATTGAAGGCACCGGGTCGCCGGCGTCAGCGGGTCTGCATGCTATGCATTCCCTTCCTCTCTTCTCATACTCGGGCAGTTCGGCTAGCATGCGGTCCAAGTCTGCCTCCATACAGGCATCCTCTTCTTCCAGACCTTTTAGGCTCTGTTCTATGGATTCCCACTCGTTTTTGTTGCTCGTCAAATCATCTTTTAGCTTCTTTAATTTTTCCGCTGTTTCTGGTGTTGCTTCGTTTCCATTTTGAATTTGTAATTGATCGAGCTCTAGGACCAAGTTATCTATTTTCTCCCCGACTTTCGTTAGTTCCGCGCAATATTCACGGTACTTCGTTAGCAAATCATTCTCTCTCTTACGGAGTTTATTCATCTCTGTAAAAAGAGATTGGATATTGGTGCTGATATCCTCCCAACAACTCGGCCATACCCCATCGCATGGATCAACACATTCGGCGGCTCTGGGATTCCGGATGCATCTACATACCTTGGTCTCATTCCAGGAGACATTAGTTCGACAGCATTTGTCATCGCAATTATCGTCTCCGTCACACTCCTTTCCAGGCTCCGGGCTGGAATTCCCGCATATCCCTGATGGAGCAGACGCACTTGAACTACTGCCTGAGCTCACGGAGGAGGATGACGACGCGGCAGAGGACGATTGCGAGGTCGAGCTGCTTGATCTTGATGAAGAAGTTGTTGAACTAGAACTGCTCACTCCAGCGCTCGACGAGCTCTGTCCTGAGCTTCCGACGGAGGAGCTGGTTTGGCTCGCGGTACAATCGGGGAAATATCGAGCCACCACTGAGGCTCGCATCTGCTGCCATTCGATCCTGTCCCTTCGTTGCGACTGTCCAGCCACCCACTCTGAAACCAGTTGTCCTCTGTGCCATCGAGGAGCACCCTTCTTGCGACCACGGGAGGGTTTAATGTTGCGACACTGCAACGATTCCTTCCCTAATTTGCACTGCGCCACGGTTGGCGCGGATTTCTGAATATACGCGATTTTAGTGGCACCTATACGGTGTTTCGTTCCCCAGAGCCAACACCCAGCAGGGGGTGGAGACGACTTACTCGCCTTACGGGACGTCCGAACTCCAGACGGCTCCGGTTGAACCGTTACCCGAATCCGAGCTACCTCCTTTGCAGACGCCTTAAAGACAAGGAATGCGCTGGGATTGTCACTCTCTAGTGGAGTTAGAACTAGCTGGCTCCCCTCAATTCTCGCCGCAAACGGCGGAAGTTGGACAGGGAGTGAATCAGAGCACAGCTCGCTCAACCTTTCTCCCTCAGCTTCTGCTGGGAATACACACGGGGAGGATAGCGTAATCGGAGATTCCTCTGGAGACTTTGGAGAGCTGGCACCTGTTTTTATGTCCTGCAACTCTTCCCATTCCATGGGAATAAGTTCCGCTCCCTCATTCGTCACAAACAGTTTTTGCTCCTTATGTTCTGGCACGCTTCCGCTTCCGCCAAGAAAGCTCTGCCATTCTTTCAGTCGTCCCTGTAAGTCCTCCTGGTCCGGGCAGGCTTCAATTAACTCAAATTGCGCGTTGCCCCCTATGTCGTTACCCCCTATGTGCCCTATGTGGCAGAGGTCATAAATCCGCACCAGTTCATCGACACCCCGATCAACCAAGCTTCGGTTGGAGCCGATCTCCTCAACGTCAATTACATACCGCGTGTTGGGGTTGAAATTTCGAATCACCTCTTTAGCGGGAATCCTCTCGGGCTTGCCCGAGAGAGTTATAGAAGTCCTGAGCCCGACGTTAGGCTGGGGCTTCGTAACAGGCGATGCGGGGGCCTTCTGGGGTTTTGGGGAAGGTTTTGTAGACCGGCTAACCCCGGCTTTGGAAAGAGGCTGCGCGCCGGCCCAGGTTGGTAGATCCAGTAGAGCAAGCCCCACAACAGCCGCTGCAAGTAATACTTTTCTCGTCATAGTAGCCTTCCAAGGACTGGCTCGCGTTCCCTTGTAGGATGACTGACTCAGGCGGGGGGGTGCGCCCGAAACGCTCCCTATAAAGGGGGACGCTACCCTTTTCGTCCTTCGGCCATACGGCCCTGGATGGGGAAGGGAAAAAAGGGTAGCGTCCCCTTTTCCTCTAATTTAGGCGCTGCCCTTGCTCTGGGTCTCTGCTGGGTTTAGAACTACGGGCTATGGCTGGAGACCTCCCCTCGGTTCATCACCTCGCTCAACTCGAAGCCGAGAGCATATACATCCTGCGCGAAGTTGCTGCTCAATTCGAGCGTCCGGTACTGCTGTACTCGGTCGGCAAAGATTCCTCCTGCCTCGTTCGCCTCGCCCAGAAGGCGTTCTACCCCGATAAGATCCGCTTTTCCCTGCTGCATATTGATACCGGTTTCAAGTTCCGAGAGATGTACGAATTTCGAGATTGGTTCACCGCCAGTATCGGGGCGCAGCTAACTGTCTACCGAAACGAGGAAGCGATCGCTGCTGGCGCAAACCCCTACGGTCTGGGAACCCAGGCGTGCTGCAACCAGTTGAAGACCCAAGCGCTTCTGCAGGCACTCAAGCAGGGTGGCTTCGATGCAGCGATCGGTGGAGCTCGCCGTGATGAAGAGAAGTCACGCGCCAAGGAGCGGGTGTTCTCGTTCCGAGATCCCCTCGGCCAGTGGGATCCAAAGAATCAGCGACCAGAGCTGTGGAGTCAGTACAACGGTCGTATACGCAAGGGCGAATCGATCCGAGTCTTCCCTCTCTCGAATTGGACCGAACTCGATATCTGGCACTACATCTTAAAAGAAGAGATCCCGATAGTGCCTCTCTACTTTGCAAAAGAGCGTCAGGTAGTTGTACGGGGGGAAAATCTAATCCCAGTTGACGAAGCAGCGAGACTCCTGCCTGGGGAGAAGCCACAGAGTGTGATGTGTCGTTTTCGTAGCCTCGGATGCACACCGTGTACGGGGGCAATTCGCTCATCAGCTACAACCCTTGAAGCGATCGTTGCCGAGATGATGGCAGCCCGAACCTCTGAACGAGCCACCCGCGTCATCGACTACGACGGAGAGGGATCCATGGAGACTAAAAAGCGGGAGGGATACTTCTAATGGCCCCACGACCGCTCGCAATAAGGAACCGGAGCACGCATGGAGCGTTAGATTATACTCCTAGCTCTTTTCTCTCTGACGACGAGGTACGGGCGATCCTGGCGCAAAACGAACATAGCACCCTTTTGCGGATATCGACGGCAGGAAGCGTCGATGACGGAAAATCAACCCTGATCGGGCGCCTCCTGCGCGATTCAAAGAACGTCTATGACGATCACTTAGCAGCGCTCGAACAGAAAGCGATCAAGCGCGGCTCCGATGAGATTGATCTCTCCCTCCTGACTGATGGTCTCAAAGCAGAGCAGGAACAGGGAATTACTATCGATGTTGCCTACCGCTACTTCTCAACGCCGCGTCGACGCTTCATCCTGGCCGATACCCCGGGGCACGAGCAGTACACCCGCAACATGGCTACCGGCGCATCAACAGCAGACCTGACCATCATCTTAATCGATGCCCGCAAAGGAGCACTGATTCAAACCAAGAGGCACTCCCTGATTGCATCGCTACTAGGCGTGCCAAGACTCATCGTTG
This sequence comes from Bdellovibrionota bacterium, assembly GCA_044344945.1. Lineage (GTDB taxonomy): Bacteria > Bdellovibrionota_C > UBA2361 > UBA2361 > OMII01 > OMII01. The sequence continues at coordinate 5,597 of JBIJBZ010000111.1, forward strand.
CGGTGAATAAGATGGACTTGGTTGATTACTCCGAGGAGCGCTTTAATCAGATAGTCGATGACTACTCTGAGTTCGCCGCTAAGCTGGGGATCACCGAGATTAAGTTTATTCCTGTCTCTGCTCTGCGCGGAGACAACATAGTTGAGCGTAGCCGTGCTATGCCGTGGTATGCGGGCGAAAGCATCTTGGAGCACCTCGAGAGTGTGTTCGTCGCTGGCGACAGCAATCAGGTTGATTTCCGCTTCCCGGTGCAGTTCGTTATCCGTCCTAATCAGGACTACCGAGGGTATGCCGGCCAGATCCGATCGGGACACATCCGCGTCGGCGACGAGGTCCTCGCACTCCCCTCCTACAAGCGCTCTCGAGTCCGGTCGATCGATTACCTCGACCCTGATCCGGCGAAACGGAGCCTCCCCGCTGCAACTGTTCCGCAATCGATAACGATCTCGCTCGAAGATGAGATCGATATATCGCGCGGGGACATGCTTGTGCGACCGCGAAACGTCCCGGAGAGTCGCCAGGAGTTTGAAGCGATGCTGGTCTGGATGGCAGAGGAACCGCTTGATCTGCGACGGTCGTATATCATTCACCACACCTCGCGCGAAACGAGGGGCGTTGTTACCGAAATGGCATACCGGATGGAGATGCAGTCACTCCACCGAGAAAAGGGATCGACCCTCAATCTAAACGAGATCGGTCGCATCTCAATCCGCACGGCAGCTCCACTCTTTATCGATACCTACGAGCGCAATCGAGCCACTGGCAACTTCATACTTGTTGATCCGAACACCCTTCACACGGTAGCGGCTGGAATGTGCCTCGATCGGGTGTCAACACGGCAACTGCTGCGCCACGAACAGGAAGAAGCGAATGCGAATCTTCAATCAAGCGATCTTCATCGAGCAGTCGGCACGATCGATAAGCACACCCGAGAGAGTCGCGCTGGATACCGAGCGGTCACGGTGTGGTGCACGGGCCTGAGCGGCTCGGGTAAGTCGACGATCGCCCAAGAAGTAGAGGCGCGGCTCTTCGCGCTCGGACGGCCTATCTACCGCCTCGATGGTGACAACCTGCGACACGGTCTTAATGGAGATCTCGGATTCTCGCTTCAGGACCGGAGTGAGAACATCCGAAGAACGGCTGAGGTGGCAAAGCTCTTTAACGACGCAGGAGTCTCGGTCATCTGCTCCCTTATCTCTCCACTTGCAGAGGACCGCGCCCGTGCGAGGGCGATAATTGGCGAAGAGAACTTCGTAGAGGTCTACATCAGTACCCCCCTTGCTGAGTGCGAAGGCAGAGATCCTCACGGTCTATATAAAAAGGCTCGGGCCGGTGAATTGAAATCATTTACCGGGATAGACTCGCCGTACGAGGCTCCAACCTCTCCGGCTCTGACCCTCGATACATCACGACTCTCACTTGAGCAATCGGCGCAGGCCGTCCTCGACCTGTTGTTGGGAGAGAACGTTTTTGATCAGCGGACACCTGGAGCGTTAGCCTAAGGTGGCCCGATTGCCTTGTTGTGTTCTAACTCACAAGTTCGCTTGGGCCAGCTGTCTAAGCAACTCCTACATATCGGATTGAAACCACAAGGACTCAGAGGAGCACAGAGGCTGTGGTTCAAAAAGACATTCAGTGACGATATAGGAGCTACTACATAGAGCAGCGAGCAATCAGTTGAGCCGCTGGCTGCCTCCTCTGTGTGCCTCTGAGTCCTCTCTGGTTGCAACCTAAAAGCCGTACCCCGCGCGCGATAGAGGTGGAACCCTTACTTGCCCCCAAGGCTCGCTGCAGCCGCCTGTGATGCCGTCAGGAGGGGCTCTGGGAATACTCCGAAGAACACGACGGCGAGTGCACACAACGCGATTCCCACGTACGCCATTGAGGACACCGATACCGGGGCTGTTGTATCCCCTTCCTGAAAGAAGATCGCCACCGGCACACGGAAGTAGTACGCACATGCTAACGCTGAGTTGAGCGCGGCGATGATCGCAAGGCCATAGAACTCAGCAGAGAGCGCTGCGGAGAAGAGATACACCTTGCCCATCAAACCAGCTAAGCTCGGCGGTAATCCAGCAAGCCCAAGGAAGAAAAGCGCCATACAGATTGCAAGGAAGCGATTTCGCTTCACGAGCCCTTTGAGATCCCGCAGATCGTCGGCATCAGGACTAATCGCAGAGAGAACGGCGAATGCACCGATCGTCATGGCACAGTACGCCATGAGGTAATAGACCGTTGCTGCTATCGCCGAGGAGTTCTCCCCAGCAACAGCGAGACCGATCATCATGTAACCCGCTTGAGCAACGCTTGAGTAGGCCAAGAGACGCTTAACACTCGCCTGCTGCAGCGCTGCGAGGTTACCGACCGTCATGGCGATCACGCTTAGTAGCCACACCGACCCGCTTGACCAGAGGTCTCCATATCCGAAGGCCAATGCTGAAACCCGGATCAGAGCTGCCACTGCAGCGACCTTCACTACACAGCTCATAAACGTGGTGACCGAGGTCGGAGCCCCCTGATACACATCGGGAACCCAGAAGTGAAACGGAGCAAGTCCGATCTTAAACGCCATCCCGATCAGGATCAGAAGGAATGAGAGCGCCATAATAGGCTGGTGTGCTACGCCTGCTCCAGCGCGCTCAATCACCAATGAGCCCGTTGCTCCGTACCAGAGCGCGATACCGTACAAGAGGCAGGCAGAGGCAAAGCATCCAAGCAGGAAGTACTTCATGGATGCCTCAGAGGATCGTGGACTCGTTACCCGGGCACCGCACAAGCAGTACAGCGCCAGAGACGCAACCTCAACTCCAATGAAGAGGGTTAGAAAATCAGAGGCGAAGATCATGACAAGCGCGCCACAGAGCGACGTTACCAAGAGGTAGTAGTACTCACTCGAAGTCGTGATTGACTCACGCACAAGGGAGGAAGAGGTCGCGATGATACTCACAAGAGCGCCCCCGCAGGCTACGAGCGCAAGCAACTTCGAAAACGGGGTGATGAGTAATCCATACTGTACCATCGGCGCAGATTCACCGAGCCCGATCGTTAGCCACGCCGCTGCTGCAACGAGTAGTGCGGCGATGATCGGCGCCAACCGAAGCCTATCAATTATCTTGGTACCAAGGAGGTAGCTGAGACCTCCGACGGAGAGAACCAGGATCGGAGCAAATGAGGCTAAAGCGTTCATACGGAAATTCCTCTCTCTACTGTCACTAATGACCGACTACGTAGTCAGCTTTCTGAGCGTCTCCACTCACTTCGAATTGAATTGTCTGCGCTCGGGGCGTGCTCCCTGATGTGCCGGAGAATAGATTTCGCCCCCCAGATGCTCGTCCATCTTGACGCACCGTCTGAAACTGAGTGGAGATCGCGGTATCAACTACCGAGAGGATCCTCCCCGGAACGATTCCCAACACGATCACGACAGCTACGATAGCCGATAGTACGATCGCATCCCCACCCCGAATGTCAGCTCGACGAAGCGGTACTGTATCCCTCGATGGCCCGAACATCGTCTTAAGGTACGCGGTAAGAGTGTACACCGCTCCCAAGACTACTCCGGCAAGCGCCACCAAGGTCCACTCAGGATAGGACGCCCACGAGCCCATGATGATCAGGAACTCACCAACAAAACTACTGGTAAGTGGGAGAGCAACTGCTGCGATACTAAGTATCATCAGGAAGAACGCGGTCACAGGCAGCTTCTTCGCCAGGCCACCTAGCTTATCGAACTCCCCTGCCCCTTCACGCTCAACAAGAGCGCCGAATACCAGAAAGAGCCCTGCCGTCACGACTCCATGGCTCACCGCCTGAAACACTGAACCGGACACAGCAACCTGTGATGCCGAGGCGATACCGAGAACGCAGAAACCGAGGTGAGAGAGCGAGGAGTACGCGAGAAGCGAGCGGACATCCTTCTGGGCCATCGCCAACAACGCTCCGTATACAACTCCAACCGCACCCACCGCCGCTATCCACGGGCCAGCGAGCTCCATATAATCGGGAAAGAGTGGCCAGACGAAACGGATAATCGCATACACTCCTACCTTACCGAGAAGTGCGGCCGTAAATGCTGCGATGCCATACGGCGCCTCTCGATAGGTATCAGCGAGCCAGCCGTGTAGCGGCACAGCCGGGATCTTCACTCCGAATGCGACCAGGAAGCAAAGCCCTAATACGATCTGCTCGTTCAACGATAGTCGTGGCAACGTGGCCAGGGTTGTAATCTCGTATGCAAACGAGTGTAGCCCTGCGTGCGCTTGCATGATCCCCATCCCTCGATAACCGAGGTAGAGGATTGCAAGGAACATACACACTGAACCTACCATCGTGTAGAGAAGGAACTTGAGCGAGGCCTGCAACCGCCGCGGGCCACCCCAGAGAGCCATCGCCCCTATCACCGGCAGAAGCATCAACTCATAGAAGCAATAAAAGAGAACGAGATCCGTTGCGAGGAACGCCCCGATCACTGCGCCCTCTCCCATCAGGAGACTCGCATACCAGCCAGCACCCGCTGCGGCCGGCTTCCCCGACCACGCGATCACCGCCAGCGATACCGCTGCCGTCAAGAGAGCAAAGGCAAATGAGAGCCCATCAAGGGTTAGGTGATAGGAAATCCCGAGCGATGGGATCCACGTGCGGGTCTCCTCTACTCTGAGCATCGCTCCGGGCACGGCAGAGCCTGCCTTAGCGATCGCCACCAAGATAACGAGAGTAAGGGTCGATGCGAGCAGCGCCCACAACTTACACATCCGTGCGCCCGTGTCGCGCTCCTTAGAGAACCAAGGACCCAAACACACCAGCGCCGCACAGATCGGAACCAGTATCAAAGAACTAAGTGGAGGCCACCCTGCTACCATCACTACCTCACCTGCACAAAAACGCTAATCATCAGCGCTACCGCTGCAAACATATAGAGCAGATACGTTGCCACCTGACCCGTTGTGAGGCGACAGGTAAGCTCTCCCACCGCACGAGTCACACTTCCGAGCGCGTTCCCGCTCCCTTCGACAAAGACCTGATCAATCGAACGGAATGTAATCCGCGACAGAGTAGCGATCGGTCGAACAACTACTCGGTCCAACAGCTCATCGACGAAATACTTGCCAGCAAAGAGCTTCTCCAGCGGCCGCCCAATTGTTACGATCGCTGCTCGGATACCCGGTGCCGCGATAAAGAGAATATATGCAAGCGCTATCCCGAGAACACCCGGCAGTGACCCTACGAGATCAGCAACGAAGCCACCCGATTCACCGTGCGCCGCATGTGGAAGCGAATGCCCAAGGTACGAAAAGAGCGCCGAGTTAAGCGCAAAGCCCCCTACGAGCGAGAGTACAGCCAGCACTGCGACCGGCAGTGTCATCACCGCTGGGGCTTCATGTGCATGTGCCTCACCTCGATACGTCCCTGTGAAGGTAA
>JBIJBZ010000144.1:0-8907 GCA_044344945.1 Bdellovibrionota bacterium
CAGCGTCGCACAGAGACCGATTGTTGATGCATACGGCTGCAGTAACGGGTTGTGTACCGATTGTATGGCACCGAGGATCGCGTGCTTTGAAAAGTATCCAGCAAATGGATAGATGCCCGCTATCGCCAGCGTTGCAACACCATAACAGATACAGGTTAACGGCATCGCCCTCGCCAAGCCGCCCATCTTGCGCATATCCTGCTCGTGGTGACACCCATGGATTACCGAGCCGGCACTCAGGAAGAGGCAGGCCTTGAAGAAGGCATGGGTCACAACGTGAAAGAGCGCGATCGCGTACTGCCCTGCCCCGACTGCGAGGAACATGAAACCAAGTTGGCTCACCGTCGAATACGCGAGTACCTTCTTGATATCGTTTTGGACGAGAGCAACCGTTGCAGCAAGCGCTGCTGTTGCAAGCGCTACCCACATAATGATCGCCGGCACCGCGGGATCAATCTCGACAACGCCGTGCATGCGGCCCATGAGGTAGATTCCAGCCGTTACCATCGTTGCAGCATGGATAAGAGCGGATACCGGTGTTGGACCAGCCATGGCGTCCGGCAACCATGAGAAGAGCGGTATCTGCGCCGATTTACCGGTCGCAGCTACGAAGAGCGCTATCCCGGCAACAAACCCGAGATCTGCTGGAAGCTTTGCCAACAATCCCGGCTCAGAGAGCCGCGTGATATCGAGCGTTTCGAGGTTTGTGAAAAGAACCGCCATCGCTACCAAAAATCCGAGGTCTCCGATCCGGTTCATCACAAAGGCTTTGCGCCCCGCACTGGCGTAGTCGGTATTGGTAAACCAAAACCCTATCAAGAGGTACGAACAGAGCCCTACTCCCTCCCAACCGATAAAGATGACTGGGAGTGACTTGCCCAACACAAGAACCAACATCGCCGCTACAAAGAGGTTGAGGTACGCAAAGAACCGCGGCTGACTCTCGTCATCAGCCATGTATCCGATTGAGTATATGTGAATCAGGAGTCCTACGCCGGTAATAATGAGACACATCACCGACGAGAGGGAATCAAAGTAGAGCTCTATCGGCATAGAGAAACCACCGAAAGAGAGCCACGAAGTGAGTGTGCTTACAAACGAACCTGTTGCTGCAAGCCCCTGCGACAGCAGGACCGTCATCACACACGAGACCGCTACGGCGAGCGATGCCACTATCCCCGAGAGGCGTGGTGCAAGCCGGCCAATCAGGTATGAAAGGGCAGCTCCCAGCAGTGGAGCAAGAACTACTATCGACAAACGAAGATCACCGTTCCCCATACCACCTACCATTTAAGCTCAGCCGCGTCCGAGGTCTCAACCGAAGCTACGCTTCGGAACACCGAGAGAATAATCGCCAATCCAACAGCCGACTCAGCCGCCGCGATCACCATGACGAAGAACACCGCCACCTGGCCATCTAGATTGCCGTGGATCTTGCTGAACGCAACAAAGGCGAGATTGACCGCATTCAACATCATCTCAACACACATAAAGGCCACGATTGCATTGCGACGGAGGCACACTCCTATTCCACCTACGATGAAAAGAACCATCGAGAGCGCTAGGTACGTTACTAACGGGTTCATTGCTTTCCTCCTGCAAAGATTCCACCTTCACGCGGACCGAGCTGTGGCTGCTTGCGTTTGGCGAGCATTACCGCGCCGACGATTCCGATCAACAACACCAGCGATGACAACTCAAACTGCACCGTGTAGTTCGAATACAGTTCCTCCCCAATCGCCTTGACCGTACCCTCAGAAGGAGAGCGGTTATCCAAAACGGTGGTGTTCGAGAGCGTATCAAAGTGATTTACCACCGGAGGGAGCGCAGTGAGCAACACCACCACCCCAACTGTAAACGCCGTCAGAGTTCTCCCGATTCTGATCTGCTGCCCCTGCTCGTGCTTCAGGTTTAAGAGCATCAGTACAAAGAGAACCAAAACCATAATGGCTCCGGCATAGACCACCACCTGCGACACCGCCAGAAAGTGAGAGCCGAGGAGAGCATAAAGCCCAGCGACGGCGAGGAGATGAACGATCAGCGAGAACGCGCTGTAGAGAGGATTCCTACACCCCACGACACCGATCGCTGCGATCATCGCGATTACTCCGATGACGAACTCCATAAAACTCATAGCATCACCTTTAGAACCGCTGTAATAGCGAGATTTGCCAAACTGATCGGAAGGAGCATCTTCCATCCGAGGTTCATTAACTGGTCGTACCGAAACCGCGGAAGGGTCCATCGAATAACGATCTGGAGGACGCAGAAGAAGATCACCTTCGTCATCAATACGATGTGACCCACGAGAGCAGCCCACCAAACCCCCTCAGGAAGCTTCACCCATGGGATCTGCCATCCGCCGAAGAAGAGGAGCGCAAGCAAGAACGCGAAGAGCGCAATCTCACAGAACTCTCCCAACCAGAAGAGTAGGAACTTCATTCCGGAGTACTCGGTGAAGTATCCAGCAGCTAACTCGGACTCTGCCTCGGGAAGATCAAAGGGACCGCGCTTTGTTTCGGCCATACCAGCCAATAAGAGGACAACAAAGCTCACCGGCTGCATCACGATTCCCCACTTCGGAACCACACCCCACAGGTATTCCCCCTGCTTCTCTACGATGGTGTAGACATCGAGTGAACCGTACACCACGATGAGGGCTACAAACACCATTCCCATCGGAAGTTCGTACGATACCATCTGGGCAGCGGCACGCAGCGCTCCAAGGAGTGAGAACTTGTTGTTTCCCGTCCATCCGGCTATCGCTACACCGTAGACCGCCACCGATCCCATCGCCAATACGAAGAGGAGGCCTGCATCGATCGGTGCAACACGGGGATGAATCTCATACCCCCCAAGGGTAAAGTTCGGGGCGATTGGCAGCACTGCAAATGCCAACATGATCGGCAGCACCGCGATGATCGGCGCCACTGCGTGCAGAAACTTCGATGCACCTTCCGGAACGAAGTCCTCTTTCCAGAGTCCCTTCACTGAATCACAGAACAACGTGTTGATGACTCCGAGCCACCCCATCATTCGCAGAAAGGGTAACGCCGGCTTAACGTACCACCGCCTCGATTCAATAAACGCACCAGCCCGATTGGCACCGACACGATCTTGAATGAGCGCAGATCCCTTTCGCTCAAGCCACGTACAGGTGGAACCGAGCACAAGCGCGAGGTTCATGACAACAACGACCTTAACGAGGAGAATAAGTAGCTCTACCATAGAAATCCTATGCCGCGGTTGAAGCGCCTACGGAGCCCGTTGTGCCCTGCTCAACGCCTCCCTGTTTTGCGGGAGCTTGCAGCTGCACTCCCCCATCTTTAATTGCTTGAATCGTTAAGCCTTGGTTTGCGATCAACGAATCGGCCGTGAGGTACCACCGCGTGAGCTCTCGATCCCCGATCTTCTGTACATCCGCATTTACCAGCTTTGCCCCCGCGGCCTCAGAGAGGAGTGCAAGGAAGCGCCACTCAGGGGTGGTTCCATCACAAAGAGGAACAACGCTCTGGGTATACTGAAGACGGAGTTGGCGGTTCAGCATCAACCCAGACTTCTCAAGGATGCTCCTTCCCGGCACAACAAAGGAGAGGACCGAAACGATTGGAAGCTCTTGAGAGGTCAGAACTCCGACCGAGACCTTAGCCGCCTTCAATCCATCAATGAGCGCCTGATCCATATCAGCCGCATCGATCGCGCGATCACCAAGGATGAGGATATTCTCAATCTCTTTGCGTCGAATCTTGCCGAGCACATCGTTGTACTCACTCTGCAGATCCTCACCGACGAGACCTGTGAGCTGCGCTCCGCGGAAGTTACTTGCGCGATCCGGACTCACTAAGATCTCCTCTACCGACGAGAGTGTGCGCGTTCGATACGCCACCACAGCGCGCCCCACCGACGATGCTCGCAACATAAGCTGCCGCAGCAGGTAGTACTCCTCAAGAAGGAGGTCTGGACTCGCCAGCACTGTCAGAGTCCTGACGTTTCCTTTGAGAGCGGCAAAGACCTCAGCCAACGTTGCTTCCGACGCTGCGCCGCCTACATTCTTTGTAACTGACGACACGCGCTTCTCAGGAAGAAATCGACCGAAGCCGTAACGCCCCTCATCGCAGAGCCACTCCTTGTTGACCGCATCGTTGCGCCGACCTTTTACGAGCGTTACGAGCCCATCACGCTCTGCAACCTTCACGTTGCATCCGGTTGAACACCCCGGACAGATACTCTCAGTCTGATTCGTGAACCAGATTCTCGTATTGAATCTCCACTGCCGATGGGTCAGAGCTCCTACAGGGCAGAGATCCACTACTGAGCCGGAGAGCGGATTATCAAGCTCTCTGCCTGGGCTCACTGCAATTACTGATTTGTCGCCACGGTTAAGCATTCCAAGCTCAGAGGTCTTTGTAACCTCGTCGCAGAAACGGATGCAGCGCGTACACATGATACACCGCTCGCCATCAAGTACGACGTTTGGACCGAGCGGCAACGCCTTTACCTTGTGAACTTTCTCTTCAAGGAAGCGGCTTGAGCGCGCATTGTACTCGAAGTGATAATCCTGCAGTTTGCAGTGCCCGGCTTGATCACACACCGTGCAATCGAGGGGGTGATTGATAAGGATAAACTCAAGGGTCGCAGCTTGAGCGTCGGCAACATCCTTGCTCGTGTTGTGCGTAGCAACCTCCATTCCCTCTGCAGCCTGCGTGTTGCAGGCGATCGTCATCTTCGGCTGTCCTTTAACCGAGCACTGACACATACGACAGTTGCCGGCAACCGAGAGGTGTGGGTGGTAGCAGTAGTGCGGAATCTCGATGCCCGCTACCTTAGCCGCTTCGATCAGGTTGGTGCCCTTAGGCACCTGAACCTGTTTCCCATCAATGGTGAGGGTCACCATCTCAGGAGCTTTGGGGGTTAATGCTTCTGCCATCGCACGCTCGTAGGTTAAAAGTTACAACTCAAATAATCTCAGACTTCGGAGCACCGGCGAGACCAGCACCCAGGGCATCCCGAACCGTTGAGAGCCTCAGATCCGGCAGCTCCTTTTCGATACGGCTAAAGAGGGTATCTAACTTCTGCTCCGTGAGGTTCTCAAAGAAAACATCGTTGATCTGACACATCGGCGCCGTGCCGCACGAGCCAAGGCACTCAACCTCCTCGAAGCTCCACAGGCCATTTGCACTTACTTCACCCGGCTCAAGTCCGAGCTTCTTATGGATGTACTCCGAGATAGCCTTCGCGCCACGCAACGCACACGGCAAGGTGCGGCACACCTGAACGTGGTACTTTCCGACCGGCTTCTTGTAGTACATGGTGTAGAACGTTGCGACCTCCCACACCTGCACGGGCGGGAGCGAAAGCTTTGCAGCGACCCAATCTATTCCCGCCTGCGTAATCATACCGAGCTCCTCCTGTGCAATGTACAGGAGCGGCATCACAGCAGAACGGCTCTGCGGATACTGCGCGATAATCTCCCCTGCTCGCTTCTCCGCCGCAGCCGATAGAGTTACCGGAGCAGTTACTGGCGAGATCTTCTTCGTATTGATGTGAAAAACTTGTCCGCTATCGGTCACACTCACCACCTATCATATTAATCATTCCGAAGGTCGGGATCAGATCGGAGATATTTGCTCCCAGCAACATCTTCCGCATCGACCCCATGTGGATAAAGCTCGGAGCGCGCACGTGCGCCCGATACGGCTTCCCACTTCCATCAGATACAACGTAAAAACCAAGTTCGCCGTTGCCACCCTCTACCGCATGGTAGACAGAACCCTTGGGTGGCTTCACACCGTACATCACGAGCTCGAAGTGATTAATCATTCCGTCAATTGAGTTGTAGACCTCATCCTTCGGCATCAACGCGATGTGCGGGTCGTCCACAATGATTGGGCCGGCCGGAAGTTTGGCGATCGCCTGTTCACAGATACGCAGCGATTGCTCCATCTCGTGAAAGCGCACGAGGAAACGATCGTAGTTGTCGCCCTTGGAACCAAGCGGAACCTCGAAGTCAAACTCTTCGTAACTGGAGTATGGAAAAGCCTTACGAACATCGTAGTTAACACCAGAGCCGCGTAGCATCGGGCCTGTCAGGCTGTAACTGATGGCGTCCTCCTTTGAGAGCACCGCGATATCACACATACGTTCGATGAAGATTCGATTCCTCGTGAGGAGACGATCACAGTTTGCAAGGTGTTCGCGCACCTGCTTAAACACCACCTTCATCTTATCGCCGAACCCATCGGTGAGGTCATCTTTTATGCCGCCAACGCGACCGAAAGAAACCGTGAGCCGCGCACCCGTAACCTCCTCAAGGAGATCCCAGAGCAGTTCGCGTGCCTCCATCATGTAGAGCATCACTGTGAATGCTCCCAGCTCCATGGCAGAAGCGCCAAGACACGTCAGATGGTCACTTACCCGGGAGATCTCCGAAAGGATCACCCGAATGTACTGAGCTCTCTTCGGCGCCTCGATCTCAAGCAACTTTTCTATTGTGTGACACCAGCCGAAATTGTTGATGATCGGGGAAACATAGTTCAACCGATCGGTGTACGGCATAACCTGATTGTAATCTACCGTCTCACACATCTTCTCAAAGCCGCGATGGAGGTAGCCAACATCGACATCAGCATCAAGGATCTTCTCACCAGAGATCTCAGCCACGATCCGAATCGTGCCGTGCGTGGCTGGATGCGCCGGTCCGAGGTTGACGATCATCGACTCAGAGTGAAGATCATCTCCCATCTCACGTGGACGCGCTTGCGTCGTAATTCCACCTACCCCGAAATCAACCTCTAGCAACTTACCGTCTGACATACATCCCCCTGCATCTACGCAGTTTTCTGCTCTGAATTCCCCGCCGAGTTCTTGCGCGAGCGTATCGTCACAAGGTCGGGACGCTGCATTCTGCGCGCGGTATTTTCGACCTCTGGAGCGCGTAACGGTATACGCGGCTGCTTGGCCTGCACCGGATAGTCCTTGCGAAGGGGATGCCCAACGAATTCTTCATAGAGCAGGATGCGACGGAGGTCTGGATGCCCCGTGAATCGAATACCGAACATATCCCAGACCTCTCGCTCCAGGAAATTTGCCCCGTTCCACAAGCTCGTAGCCGATGGAACCTCAGGTTTATCCTCAGAAACAGGCACTTTTATGCAGAGACGCGAACGGGCTGAGAGGCTTAAGAGTTGATACACCACCTCGAATCGCTCCTTGCGAGCGTCCATCCAATCAACTGCGGTGATATCGACCAGGAGATTAAAGTCTAATTGGGGATTCTCCTTGCACGTTCGGAGAACCGACGCGAGATCGGTTGGAAGTACGGTTACGATAAGATCGCCCCGTTCGACCATCTTTTCTACAAGAGATGAACCACATGCTCCCGCGAGTATCTCCGAGAGCGCTTCTGTTGAGCGAGCTGCTGCTACCATATGCGGCTGGTTTTATCCCATGCCCAGGCAACTAGCAACGGCCCAAAAGCTTAAAAGCACTCAGATTTTTACCCTATCACCGCCACGGCAAGGGCTCCGGGTTTCAAACCCTCCCGAGCCCCGCTCAAAGCCCCTCTGTTGAGGCCGGCTGATTTGCCTAATCGGGGGTGTCTAGGTATACTTCCGGTCTGTTCTTGAGCGGGCAAATCACCTTTAAGGAGTACACCATGGAAGCAACATCTGGATCGAAGAAGAAGCGTTTATCTCCCTCCTCCGTTAGCCAGATCCAGATCTTAAGTGCGCTTGCTCCCCTCTCTGTAAAAGGTGCTCCCGAACCACGCAAACTCGATATCAACGAGATCGCTGAGCGAAGCGGACTCCGCGATGAGAAAGAGACTCAGCGCTTCCTCTTCATCCTCGAGGGTCAAAAGCTCGTAACGCCGTTCCCTGAGGGAGATTTCACCTCAAAGGTTTGGCAGATCACAAACCACGGCGTTCAAACCCTGCGCCATATCTCGAACGCCATAAACAACTAGCAGTCTTGCATTATCTTGGGATTACCCCCGTGCACGTGCGCGTGAACGTAAACATGCGCGTACCCGAGAGTCCCGCAGCAATGCCCAAAGCATACCAGATCCCCATTTAGAGGGGCACGTAAACGTTTACGTGCACGTGCACGTGCACGGGAGCAATCCTCAATTAGGTTTATTTATACAAGTCGCGAACACCTGGACGAGCGCGCAAAGACGCTCACATCCGAAACTCCCGCAGTAACCTCCGTACCGTTTTCCCTCCCCTTGTAGCGGGGTACGGAAACGTTTACGCGCACGTGCACAACTCAGCCACACGCTCTCACAAGCGTGCAACTATCACACGAGACCTAGTTACAGCTACTCTCAAATCGCGGCAACGAATTGGCGGTCTTCACTGACGATTGATGAAGCGAAGCCACCTGATTGTTCAGGCTCTGTGACGATGTCGATACTCGACCACCCGAAGACTGCCGCAACGTGCGAAGCACCTGCTGACTGAGGGTCACGAAGCTCTGTGAACGTGTTGTGAGAGTCTGAATCTCTGGCTGTTTATCTACCGCAGCGCAGTTCGAGCAGTTCTTGGAAATTACCGAGAAGCTGCTCCAAATGTCAGACCACTGAGTCGCATACAACTCATCAGCCGCCTTGAGGTACGCTTTAGCCTGCTTTTGAATCGCACCACTCCGCGTCGAGGAGAGGATTCGGTTCGCCAATCGGCGCACTATCTTGCGCTGCGCTGCGGCGTTACTGTCAAGGGTCATGAGGAACTCACGAATATCGGTGTCAGTACACTCGATCGGGGCTCCCTGACACCGGTCAGTGGCGATACTTGCCTGCACCGATGTATTTCCCAAGATCCACTGAAGGGTAGAGGTCGATGGGAACGCTACAGTGAAGACGTTGGTTACACGTCCTGTAAAGAACTCTTCCGGTTGACCAACATCTTG
>JBIJBZ010000185.1:0-6048 GCA_044344945.1 Bdellovibrionota bacterium
AATCACTCGAAGATACTCCACGCATCAAACGTAGTCCGACGTAGAAGAACTCAAACTGGAGCGCTTGAAGCCCCACCCTCTCGTTCCATGAGATCGCGGCACCTTTCTTGGCTGCTGTCATATAGCTCTCTGGCAGAGCAAAGGTGCTCCACCGATCTCCTAGCTCTACGCGATCGCCATTACGAGTGGCGACATAACTGTGCGCACCTGCGCCTATGCCCAGATAATCATCACCTATCCAATACGCTGAATTGTGGACACTCTCAGCGCCCGGGCGAGCATAGTTACTTATCTCGTATCGAAGCAACCCGTGCGGGGCCAAGAATGAGGGGATAAGCTCAAGCATCTCCGCGACCAGGCTATCGCGCGGCATCTCTAGAAGTCCCCGCTCCTGTCGTTGAAAAAAAGGAGTTCCCGGCTCAATCGTAAGCGCATAGGTCGACAGGTGAGAAATTGGCAGTGAAACGGCCTGGCTGAGATCCTCCTCCAGATCCGCAACTGTCTGCTGGGGCACCCCAAAGATAAGGTCGATACTTACATTCGAGATGCCAGAGTCTACCGCCACACTAACAGCCTGACACGCCTCGTCAGCTGAGTGATTTCGCCCCAAGAGAGCAAGGCGCTTATCGGAAAAGCTCTGAACACCGAAACTAATTCGATTGACTCCAGCCGCCTTGAAGCCACGCAGTCGCGCGGGAGGGCAATCATTCGGATTCGCCTCAAGAGTTACTTCAGCAGATGAGATAATTGGAAAGAGCGAATTCGCATGGCTCATTACATCCCCAATCGCACTCTCTGATAGGATCGACGGGGTACCTCCACCAAAAAAAACGCTCTGGATTGATCGACCAGCAAAGCGACTATCCTGAGCGAAATGGCTGAGCTCGCATTTCAGGGCTCGCACATATCGCTCTTCTGGGACTGATGCGGTAGCGTATGTGTTGAAGTCACAATATGGGCACTTCTGTGCGCAGAAAGGCACATGTACATAGAGCGAGAATGGCGAGGACATCATCTCCTATTCGCTTTTCGGCGAGCCTTGCGCTGCGCTTCAAGGCGAGCGCGCTCGCTGTCAGGACTGTCATCGCTCGCCTCACCAGCGCTCTCCTCAGCACCCTCAACCGAATTGCCATGCATGAGCTGCATCTGCTGCTGGCGAGCCTCATGCTTGCGGCGCTCCTCTTCGATGTGCTTAATGACCTCCTCAACCGGCGGAACATCGTGGTAGCACAGACGCCGAACGACGCTCTCCATCAACTCCTCAAGCATCTGCTGAAACAGGACAAAGCCTTCGCGCTGATATTCGTAAAGCGGGTTCTTCTGAGCGTAGCCACGCAATCCGATACCCTCTCGGAGGTGATCCATCTCCTGCAGGTGGTGTCTCCAGTAGTAATCAACCGCTTCTAGGATCGTATCCTGCTCGATCACCTCAAAACCGATCGGACCATCAACCCCGATCGAGCCACGATTGAGCTGCGGAGACACGCCGATCTCACGGAGCCCCTGCAACTTCTGGCCCTGGTGCTCGGCATGCTCGGCGTACATCCGATGAGCAGCGGAACGCAGCGCATCAAATACCGACTGGTGATCAAGTTGCAGATCGCCGGGGAATTCGAATCGGCGACCGAAGAGGAACTCATATCGCTCGACAAGCTTGTCAAGTGGCCAGTCGATTGGCTTCGTCTTCTCTTCGCAGTGAAAAGACACAGAGTTTTCCAGGAGATCGTCTATCATCTCCAGCACTTCATCTCGAATCGCCTCGTTTCTCAGCACACGACTACGCAGGTTGTAGATGACCTGACGCTGCTTGTTCATCACATCGTCGTACTCAGTCACGTGTTTGCGACTGTCAAAGTGCATCGCCTCGACCCGCTTCTGAGCACCTTCAATAGTGCGACCCATGAGTGAGTGATCGAGGGCCATCCCCTCTTCCCACCCCATCCGAAGCATGAGCTGCTGCAACCGTTCGCCCTGGAAACGAACCATGAGGTCGTCTTCAAGCGATACGTAGAAGCGCGACTCTCCTGGATCGCCCTGTCGACCAGCTCGACCTCGGAGCTGATTGTCGATCCGACGAGACTCATGTCGCTCGGTGCCGATGACAAAGAGCCCCCCGGCTTCGACAACCTTTGCATGCTCTTCTGCGCACTGCTGCCGAAACTTCTCAAGCGCGGCCTGGAATGTTGGATCATTCGGATCGCGAGTGCCAGCCTCTGCAGCGGCCATAAACTCAGGATTTCCACCAAGCAAGATATCAGTACCTCGCCCCGCCATGTTAGTGGAGATAGTCACGGCACCGAAGCGACCTGCTTGAGCGATAATCTCTGCCTCGCGTTGGTGGTGCTTGGCATTCAACACATTGTGCGGAATCCCCTTGTCCTTGAGCATGCGCGCCAACGCCTCGCTCTGGTCGATGCTGATTGTTCCCACAAGGATCGGCTGTCCCTTGGCATGAACCTCTTCGATATCTTGAATCACAGCAGCGTACTTTTCTCGACGAGTACGATACACAACATCAACGTGATCGCGCCGAATCATGCCGCGATTCGTTGGCACTAGTGCCACTTCGAGGCTATAGATCTCCTTAAACTCGCCCGCTTCTGTATCTGCAGTGCCGGTCATGCCGCCGAGCTTTTCATACATACGGAAGTAGTTCTGAAAGGTGATCGAGGCGAGTGTCTGGTTCTCACGTTGCACCTGCACACCTTCCTTGGCTTCAATCGCCTGATGGAGTCCATTCGACCATCGACGGCCCGGCATCAAACGCCCCGTAAACTCATCAACGATCACGACCTGCCCGTTCTGCACTACGTAGTCGACATCGCGCTCGAATGAGGTATGTGCCCGTAGAGCCTGTGTAACGTGATGCAGCACCTCAATATTTGAAGGATCGTACAGGTTCTCAACCCCCAGGATGCTCTCACACTTCTTAATACCTGCCTCGGTTAGTGACGGCTGTTTGCTCTTTAAATCGATCTCGAAATCAACGTCTTTTTGAAGATGCGGGACGAGTTGGTTCACTTGCTGGTAGCGCTCTGTTGAATCCTCAGCAGGACCAGAGATGATGAGCGGAGTTCGCGCCTCATCGATTAAGATTGAGTCAACCTCGTCGACGATTGCAAAGTAGTGCCCACGCTGAACCATCTCGCTTGCGGAGAACTTCATATTGTCGCGCAAGAAATCGAAGCCGAACTCATTGTTCTGACCGTAGGTAATATCAGCGCGGTAGGCCGCCTTCTTCTCCTCTTCGCTCATGCCGTGATACACACACCCGACAGTAAGCCCAAGGAAGGAATGAATCCGCCCCATCCACTCCGCATCACGACGTGCGAGGTAGTCGTTGACTGTAACGACGTGAACACCACGACCAGTGAGCGCATTCAAGTATGACGGAAGGGTGGCTACAAGGGTCTTACCTTCTCCAGTTCTCATCTCAGAGATCATCTTATGGTGCAGGATGGCTCCACCGATGAGCTGCACATCGAAATGCCGCATGCCAACTACACGCTTCGAAGCCTCCCGAACTACCGCAAACGCCTCAGGCAGAAGGCTATCGAGGCTCTCGCCGTTAGCGAGACGTTCTTTAAAAAGTCCCGTTTGGGCCCGCAGCTCCTCATCACTCATCGGCGCATAGCGACGCTCGAGGTCGTTTATCTTCAAGACAACCGGCTTGAGCATTTTGAGAATTCGATCGTTTCGAGTTCCGAAGATCTTTTTGGCGAGGTAAACAAACATATCTTATACTTTCAGGGGGTTAGCCACTCTTATTGCCAAAGCGAAGCGGTCACGAGCCCGCATCTCCCCAAATCGCAGAAAGTATATGAAGTAATTGCAAAAAGAGCGAGTGTTCAATGGTCTGGGCTACTAAACACCCCTCGAAGGGCTTCAAGGGCCCGAGAGGTTAAAACGTCTCGAGTTACCACCTTAATGCCCCGCCCCACCCCAACCGCAAGGCGCAGCGGGATCTGCCGAGTTCGAGTCTGTGCGACCAGCACCCCGCAGGCCACGGCCAGTCCACACGCAAGGAAAGGGTGGCGCTGAACTCTCTCTCTGATCTGAAAAGGAGCTGTAAAGCTCGACACCTCGGACTGAACTGCGTCTCCGAGGCGGTCAATATTCTCAACGATAGACTCCCTCGTATGTAGAATCTCCTCCCGAAGGCTCTCGATAGTATTCGGCACTACGCGCTCCGATGCATCCATGACAAGCCCTCCCGGAGTGCATTAAACGAACGGCCCGAGCTCTCACCTACGGCACGCCAGCGCTTGAGTCCCATAAATGACAGGCCAGCACCAACCAGAGCCAGGACTACAGCGACGATTCCAAAGGCGAGCCAGAGTGGAGTCTCAAGCCACCGCGCAGATATAGCGTAGACGAGCATAAACGAACTAAGCAGAACCGCGACAAAGAGCAGCGCACTCCCTAAAAAAGTCAACGCAAACGCTGTCTGTATCTTACGAGACTCCTCTTTGACCTCAACGCGAACGAGTTGAGCTTCCTGGTGCATCAGTTTACGAGCATCATCGAGGATCTCTCGCATAATTGGCGCGACCGTCGACTCAAATTCCTCGCGCATGGAATTAAACATACCGCTGCCGCCTCACAAGTCGAGCTACAGTTCCAACGACAAATCCTGCAACGAAGCACACTCCTAGGGATCGCAGCGGGTACTGCCGTACAACGCCGCCAACATCCTCGGACACATTCTGCCGCATCATGTATGTCCCAGTTGAATCCAACACATCGGATACAGACTCAAGAGCATTACGAGATGCTCCCTCGCGAGGAGCACGCTCTCGCACAAGACTCGCCGCATTTCGCATCTTTTTACCGATTAGGTTAAGAGCCTTGTCGAGATATTGGCCCGCTGATAGCGAGAGAGCTTCCTCACCTGACTGTGCCGCTCCGGCCTCTGCCCGACCTGTAGTTTCTTGTGCTGCTTGCTCCATAAATATCCCCTCCTTGATAGCGACGCGCCGAACCGCGAATCAACGTGTAGCACCATAGCCCCCCTTCGAAATCTCACGGAATGACCCCCCTCATCATTCTACCTGGCAAACCCAGCCATGGGCGCTACTGAGCAGAGGGCAAGACAGCTGCTAGCGATTTCGCGATATCTACGGTACTTTACGCGTGGGCAAGCTCCGAGAAACACCTATGTCAAACCAACAACGTAACCCAGCCATTCGAACGATAATGATGCCACGCGACACAAACGCCCTGGGGAGCATCTTCGGAGGACACATCCTAAGCCTCATCGACTTAGCTGCCGGCCAGCACGCGCGCTCTGTTTCGCCCAAGAAATACGTCACCAAGGTTATGCACCAGGTTGAATTTATAGCACCGGTCTTCGTAGGAGACGCAGTGAGCTTCTATTGCGACACGCTTAAACTGGGACGCACATCGATTACGGTCAAAGTCGAAGTGGAAGCGACACGTGGCATTGATCAGGTGCAAACGATCCCCGTGACAGCAGCAGAAGTCGTGATGGTTGCAGTCGACAATCAGAATCGCCCGATCCCAATCCTGTAACAGAAGGCTCTCTTTACTACTATTTTCGCCCCGCTAAGACTCGCTCAACGGTATCGACGATCGCTTGCGTTGTGCGATCAACCTCCACATTGACCCGAGTGCCGACCTTAAGCAGTCCGAGATCTGTCTTTGCCAGGGTCTCTGGAATCAGCGAGATGGAAAAATCTCCACCTATACTATCAACGTGGGTGAGAGTGAGGCTTGCGCCATTAACAGCGATGTAACCTTTTACAAAGAGGTACTTAGTCCACTCAGGGCCAATGCGGAACGTAACGATACGGCTCTCGCCAAGGACGGAGACATTCTGAACCTCTGCTACCGCGTCTACATGCCCAGAGAGAATATGTCCCCCTACCTCGTCGCCAAACTTTAAGGAACGCTCAAAATTAACGACACTTCCAACTCCAACGCTTCCAAACGTCGAGCGAAAAAGTGTCTCTGGAACGAGATCAAAGGTCGCATGCGAATCCGAAAAGGCAGTCACAGTTAAACAACACCCATCGAGTGAAATACTCG
>JBIJBZ010000231.1:0-4216 GCA_044344945.1 Bdellovibrionota bacterium
GTGCGGGTCACCGATGCTACCTTGGCATCAACGCTGAACAGAGCCAGTCGATTGAGCGTTTGCTTCGAGCGCACATCCTCCGCTACTGCCTGCTCCGCCTCTCTCACCATCTCCGGATCAACAGCGACGTTACCGGCACCACGAGAGGTTTCAAGGGGCAGACCCGTTGATGGCGCCTGTAGGTCAGCAGGCTGATATGGGTTGTTGAAAGACACGGGAGATAGATCACTAACGATCGACTGATTTAGCTGGCCGCGAATGTGGTCATGCAGAGAGCTAGAAGAGACCGGTGCAGTCGTGTGCAGAGAATAGGCTACAGCTACGCCGATAATCACCCCTGCGGCCCCTTGTCCCAGGCGGGTCGCCTTTGCGAACCGGTGAGGGCGAACAAGCCGGCGCGGAATATCTGAATTGGCAGGTACGGTTGGAAGGCTCCGGGGCTTTGGCGGCCGAATCACCCGACCTGCTGGCGCAACCCTAGTCGGACGGTCGGTCCGAGCAGCAGCTGCGATATGTGCGGTAGAGTCCCAAGATGCCATCAGTTCACTCCGGCCCAAACTTCACACGGGCCGAACTCCTGTACACTGATCGCCACTTGGCCGGGCTCTGCTTCACCCTAAAAACCGCCCTAACCCCCTGACATCACATCCTGCGCTGTAACAGACACCGCGCGCCCCCTACCAGCACTTCCCTACCAGCACCTCGTATCAGAGACCGCGCGCGGACGAGCCAGAGCCCTTCAGAGCACCCTGCGGTACGGCCCACACTCACCTCAACGTCCAGCATCAAGTAGATCGAGGAGCTCAGACCGCGACAGTGCCATTTCACCACCCGCGCCTCCAACTACGGCTTCCATTACAGCTCGTTTGCGTTGCTGAAGTTCGAGGATGCGCTCCTCTATCGTACCCCTTGCCACTAGTCGGTGGACGATCACCGGATTCTCCTGACCGATGCGGTAAGCTCGGTCCGCCGCCTGATCTTCCACGGCCGGATTCCACCACGGGTCCACAATGTACACATGGTCGGCTGACGTGAGGGTGATTCCCAGTCCACCAGCCTTTAGCGAAAGCAGCATCACCGTTGGGCCCTCCGGGCTTTGGAACTGCTGCACTATCTCCTCACGCCCCTCGGTCGAGCCATCGATTCGAGAGAATGAGATCCCCGCACTCTCGAGGTGCGGCTCAATCCTATCGAGCATCGAGGTCCACTGAGAGAACACAAGCGCTCGATGCCCCATCTCTGCGGACTGCTTCAGAGATTCCAGCAGAAGGTCGACTTTGGTTGAGGACTCCGCGCTGTGACCGGGAAGTAATCCGCGGTGACAACATGCCTGACGAAGTCGCAACAACACCTCCAGGATTGAAAATACCCCCTCCCCCTGGTCAAGCAATCGAAGCACCTCGCTCTTCGTGCCGGCGAGTACAGCTTCATACGCCGAGCGCTCAGCCTCATCGAGCTCACACTCCAGCACAACCTCGGTCTTCGGAGGAAGCTCTTTTGCAACCGTACGTTTGAGACGCCGTAGGATGAAGGGCGCAACGCGCTTGTGCACCGTGCGTGCTACTGAGATATCGCCTGCACGAATTGCGGCGCCGTACGTATCCTGAAACTCCCTATAACTTCCCAAGAGGCCCCGATTCAGAAAATGAAACTGACTCCAAAGGTCATCTACTGAATTCTCTATTGGGGTACCGCTTAGGCTGATCGAATGGATTGAGGTAAGATTAAATGCAGCCTGCGCCACTTGGCTCATCGGATTGCGTATCGTTTGCGCCTCATCGAGCACCACTGTATTCCACTGCACAGCAGATAGCTTCTCCCGATCGAGGCGTAGGATGGCATACGACGTAAGCACCACATCCGCGGAACTATCTAACACTCGCTGTGGTCCGTGATAGGTAGACACCCGGAGTGAAGTCCGAAAACGAGCAAGCTGCTCACGCCAACTGGACAGCACCGATGTGGGACAAACGATAAGCGCGCCGCGGTCGAGCACACACATCGTCTGCAAGGTCTTTCCAAGGCCCATATCATCGGCAAGAAGTGCTCCTAGCCGATGATCACGCAGAAATGCCAGCCAATTTACTCCAGTCCGTTGGTACGGTCGCAACTGCGCCGTGAGATCCCCCGGAAGGGTGGCCGCCGGTATAGATTCGACATCGTGTAGGGCCTCCCGCAAACGCGCGAAATAATCCGGACACCCAATTCCTAGTGAATCACAGATGTCTGCCACCTCAGGCAGAAGCTTCGCCGGGATCGGTTCTCCGTCCCTCCGCTCGCTTAAAAGACGCACCAATGCATCTCCATGCTGAGCTAGCCACTCGGTCGGAAGTGCTCCCCAACCACCATCGATAAGACGCACGTACCGAGCTCCTCGGCCCCACGCCTCCACTACGCTCTCGGCTGAAGCTTCCTTGCCATGTTCGGTGTTAAATCGAAGATTCAACTCGCCAGCCACGCTCTGTGCAGTGGGCAACAACGTAGCTGCAGGAGTAAAAGCTACCGCACCACTTCCCGTTGTTGCCCAACCTCGAATCTTTACGGTAAAATGAACTGCTGCCTCGCCGTTAAGCACCCGCGCCTCATTCGGACGTAGCCCTAGCCGAGTCGCCAGGTCACGGACCAGACGCGCCTCCTCCACCGCATCTCGGATCGGCACCTCGCGCTCATCGATAACCTCCAGGGAGCCCAACACAACACGAGCGATTACCGGATCCCCGTAGATGAGACGCGGGACCACAGTCAGAGAATCCCCCGCAGAATCTGCGATCGTCTCAAGCAAGATCCGCGGCGCTATCTTCCGAGCCCGTGGCAATCGATTGCTCTTAACAACCACCCGAACCTTGGCCTGTAACTGCGGAACCACCCGCGTTGCCACCTCAAGAGCCCTCGCTCTTCCAAAAAAAGCACCTTCACCCCGTAGAAGCGCGACATCATCGGCACTAAGTGCAGAATCCTCGACTGCGCATAGCGCCCCATCCCTAATTGCGACTCCGTTGTCAAAGAGCTCGCTCACGCCGGGAAGTGGTGCGCGACGGATCCGAAATCCCTGCTCATCATCAACGACTTCGATGGTAACGGCGAGAGGCTCAGCCAGAGCTCGAATCCGAACCCCGTCAAGCTCTATGTGAGGCACCCGTGACAGCGCTGGAATCAACCTCCTCATCACCCGAGGCTCCAGGATACCGACGTGCCGCTCAGCAACCACCTGGTCGATTCGCCCCTCATACTCGCTGAGAGAAACACCCCGATTCCCCTTGGCAAGCCGCGCTTGTGCGTGAGCGAGAGAGCTGGTAACCAGCTCGCGCGTATCTGCACTCAAAAGTTCTCGATGAAACGCCAAGAGTTGCCCCTCTCGCTTGAAGACGTGAACAACGGTTGCTGGAACAAGCACCCCCGAACGGAGCGCCCCTCGCAGATCCTTTCCCTGTCGGAAGGCAAGTATTGCTCCCACGACGTGACAACAGGGATCATCGTCACTCCCACAGTCACAGGACCAAAGCTCGTCGACAACGGAAAGCGTAACGGTATAAATACGATCCCGCGGGCCGCGGATGACTCGAATAATCCGGTCGTCAGGTGTTGAAGAAGAATCCTCCTGAAACTCCGCATTGCGCGCCAATTCGACCCCAGTTGACCATAGCTGTGGGCTGGCTAATTCACGCGCTAACGTAAACAACCTCTCCATTACGCCGCCCACTGATCTGTGCAATCTCCACACCGCGCTCCTTCTATTGAATTGAGGGCGCCTGAGAGCTCACCAGAGTCGCGACAACGCTTAATACAATCAAACCAATCAATCCCCCTGCGGTGGTGTGCATAATTAAGCCACTGCTTTATCCTCGCCAAGGTTTTCCGATCACCCTCCTGCGCATCCCGCGAACACCGCACCAGACCATTGATTAAGGACACCCACATACCAAGCGTCAGCGAAGAAGGGATCGCCAGCGGTGGACTTCGATCTATCCCGAGATGTCGAGCGCACGCACCTACAAGAGTTGGATCCGCCAAAGCTCCGCGACCAAGCATAAAGTGGATGCACCCTGTTTGATCGATACAGCGCTTGAGATCATCGAGTGTCCAGATCTCTCCATTTGCTACGACCGGAATGGACAGATTCCTCCTCACCTCGCCGATGGGCTTCCAGTAGGCTGGCGGCGTATAGCCCTGCATCTTTGTACGCCCATGAATCGTTATCCACGAAGCGCCACCTCGC
>JBIJBZ010000004.1:0-49720 GCA_044344945.1 Bdellovibrionota bacterium
CTCCCGGCTGGGAGAAAGCCTATCAAATGTGTAAACCATGTAGCGCCGTAGGACTGTAAACGATGATCCGCCGCCGTACCACGTCACCGAAATTACTAAAACCACGTCCTGAGCATTCCCTAGCTCAATCCGAGCCGGAACGGTAACGTTACGTTCACGTTTACGAGCACGTCCACGGCTAAAGAGTTCCAAAGTTACCCGCTCAGATCTGAGAAGATCCTAAAAAACATCCGCGTTGAGGAACGGCACTCCCTGCATGTCTTTTGCTGAGAGTACCGGCGAGCCAGTGAGGGGCCACTCGATTCCTATCGTTGCATCGTTCCAGATGATGCAGCGCTCATGCTCCTTCGCATAGTAATCCGTGGTCTTATACAGAACCTCCGCCGAATCCGAGAGAACAAGAAACCCATGCGCGAAGCCCTCTGGAACCCACAACTGCTTCTTGTTCTCTGCTGAAAGGGTTTCGCCAACCCAAGCGCCGAACGTAGGGGAGCTGCGCCTTACATCAACCGCGACATCAAATATCTCGCCTGCCACGACTCGCAACAGCTTCCCCTGAACCTGCTCCATCTGATAGTGCAGCCCTCGCAAAACACCCTTGGTTGAACGCGAATGGTTATCTTGAACGAAGGATACCTTCCTTCCGATGGCATCCTCAAACCGATTCTGATTGAAGCTTTCGAAGAAGAATCCTCGCTCGTCTCCGAAGACCTGTGGTTCGAGTACAACGACTTCTGGGATCGCGAGGTGGTGGACTTTCATACGCTCTTTTTTGAAACATTATTCTGCCAACTGAACCATCATGCGAGCAGAACAGGCACGAGGTTCAAGCAAAATGCCGGTGTTGGCGCCTTTAACACTCTAGTAAAAATCAGTTAAACGATAAAGGGCTCCACGTCATCTCGGCAGTCGCGGCTTATTTTAAAAACGCCTAACTTACCCTAAAAAGCTGCGATAAAGATGTAATTTCAACCCACAATGAACTGTCGTTGTATTCAACTTCAACGTGCGGCTGCCCGGATCCCCACATAAGGCGATCACTTGTAAGCCTCGCTCCGGGCACGTCTCCTCGAAACATCTGTTGCAACAGGAACCCCCCTCCTCCTGGGCCACAGCATGGTGGGACCATCTGGCGTGGCATAGTGTGCTAATTATGGGTCATTAAGCCCGTATTTTTGCATTTTTCTGATTGGGATATCGTTCCTCAACATTGAGTGAAGCTACGGTGATAATTCTATGACCTTGTCCGAGAGTTTGCGTAAAGCAGTTTTGAGCTCTAAAAAGAGCAGGTACGCCATCGCTGTGGGCGCTGGGATTGACCACGCTGTCCTCCGACGATTTATGCGAGGTGAGCGGGATATTAAATTAACGACGGCTGAGCACCTCGCAGAGTACCTAGGACTCGAACTCGCCAAGAAGAAGCGCTCGCAAAAATCCTAAAATTAGGCGCTAAATCCCATTTCCTACTGAAGTCGATACACCAGTATTGAGGAGCTGCTGCGGGGATCCTCAACCACTACTCGCCCCGCCCTCCGTGCGATCTCCACAAAACGCTCTGGCGCGCGTGCTCCTACCATCTCTTTGCGAGCGGCCACGAGTAACAGCGGCTGCTTAAACAGGTCCAACAACTCTTCATCGGACCCCGAGAGCCGAGCAACAAGAATATCTCCTGACCGGCCGTAGGCGATCAGGGGCGCCCGGATGTACGCATCAAAACCAGGTTTATCCACACCGGAACGAGTTTCAGCCTCAATTAGACCCGAGAAGAGAACCACCCTTCCGGGATAGCTTCGTGCCACCTCTGCTGCGGGCCCCCAGCCCTCAACCGTCCACCGCTGCGCTCCAAGCCTTGCCAGCACGAACGTAGCTGTTACTACTACCGCGAGCCTTGCCCACCGGCCCCCTGCCAACGCCGCTAGAACGATCGCCCCCAAAACCGAGATCGCCCCCAATTGCCACTCCCAGTAACGCGGAAGCCAGACGGCCGCGCCACCCAGTGCAGAGCCGGTAAGGAACACTATTGGAGCCACGACAACATACGGCATCAAGAATCGAATCGCGCTCCGGTCCCTCTGCGAAAATCGGAATCGCGCATCCCAAATCAGCCCGAGCACAACTCCGACCACAACGGATACTACCAGTGGAACCGGAAGGCTGTCGGCTAAAAGCCCAGAGAGGTGCGGGGTGCCAGTAAACGCGAGCCCCCGAGCCCTCTCCCGTAAACTCTGCAGGTGGAGGACTCCGGGGAGACATACCAGAGCCGATCCGACTAGCCAGCCCAATAAACGCCGCAACACGCTACGGTGCTGGAGCAGCACAACACCGTGTGCGAGCGCCACAACACTGAAGAGGTAGTGCGCATAAAACGTAAGCACAAGAGACGCGACAAACCACACTACTGTTCGCACACGCCACTCGCGCAGAAGATCAATCAGAAAAACAATCGACCACAATGCAAACATCGTCGCGAGAGAATACGGTCGCGCT
Organism: Bdellovibrionota bacterium; assembly: GCA_044344945.1. GTDB lineage: Bacteria > Bdellovibrionota_C > UBA2361 > UBA2361 > OMII01 > OMII01. The sequence goes on from JBIJBZ010000004.1 coordinate 2,488, forward strand.
GTGAGCGCTCCGATCTGGAATACGTCACAGCTTAATAGGAATCCTCCCGCAAGAAACGACACGAGGAGCTCTCCGGTTAATCGGCGCGCAATACAGAAAACTGCCACGATACTCAGGAGCGTGGAGACGATACTGACACTACGCAGAGCGATCTCGCTACTCCCGCAGCCCTGCACAACGCCCCACAAGGCGACGTAATACAGCGGTGACTGGGTCTGGAAGGAGAGTGCCCGGACCCAGGCATCTCCAAGCGAACCGCTCACCGTCCAGGCAGAAAGAGTCTCATCGAGCCACAGACTTGCACCCCATGGGGCTCGAAGCGCTAGCACAAGCGCTGCCAGCAGAAGGAACATGACCGCAACGTAGGTACTCCGCGTATCCGATGCTGGTTCAGTCATGAGTACACCCGCTCATCGTCTCCTGAGGGTCTTGTCTTCCATCGTCTGTGAAGCCAGAACCACTCCTCTGGAAATTCCTCAATCATCGCGCAGTAAATCGAAGAGATTCTGTCAGTAATCCGGATAATTTTGTCATCATCGCTGAGGCTATCATCCCCATAGAGATCCGTGAAATCACACTCCTCGGCATCAACCCGATACCTATCGTTGCCAAGGTAGTGCATCGAAGCCACAAACACAGGAGCCTGCGTTCGTATCGCTGCGAGAGCAAAGGCACGAGTCGTTGCGGCGGGCTTTCCAAACCAATTCACGAAGACCGCATGTTGCATCTTCACATTCTGATCCATCAACACGGCAACGGATCTCCCCGAGTCGATAGCCTTACAGATCTCCCGGAAGGCTCCCTTGCGATCGATGATCGTATTACCCCGCGCCTCCCGGAGCCCAGTCCACCACGCATCGAGTCGCGGTGATCTAAACTTGCGAGCAACGGCCGAGAGCGGATACCCGTAGAGACCGATCGCATGCCCCAGTAGTTCAAAACTACCGAGGTGCCCTGTCGCAACGAGAATCCCTTTCTGCCCTCTGCGGGCCACGTACTGATCGAGGATAGGGATCTGGACGTGGCTTCGCACCCACGCTTGATTGAGCGTCGGCAACCGGACAGTGTCAGCCAGAAGGCGCCCCATCTCGACTGCATTCTTCCTCGTCACCTGCCGGTACCAGCTCGCCTCTCGCCCCGGGAATGCAATCTCAAGATTGATGCGAATAGTTCGGCGTAAGCGAGGCATGAGAGCAAACGCGACGCGAAAGAGGGATCCAAACACCGCCACGCGGAGCCACTGCGGCATGACGGCTAAGAGGCCGAAGGTGCCCCGCACCAACCAATATACCAAAAGATCAAAAACCTGTTTCATGTCTTCCGCTTCGACCCTAAAAATACAAACGGGCTGCAGCGAATCACTCTCGGCGCTACTGCTCGCGTTGCTAGAATACACCGGATACTTAACGACGCAATAAACGTTACGTTTGGTAGAATTGCTAGCCCTGGATAAGGCAGTCGGTAAAGACGTGAAAGTGCTCGTGCACGTAAACGTGAACGTCCCCGCTAAAGTGTCTCCTGATGCCGCGCATAGGTTAGCGGTAACCCCTGGTAGTAGGCGACGCTTGATCTAACCCGCATATTTCATGAAGCCTGCTACTGCGAGCGCCGATAATCGAGCTTTTTCGGTCCAAAAGACTATCGTCAGACCGGAAGGTATCTCGATACGAGTCCGCCCCGCAGATACTTAGTTGAATTCGCCCTTCGGGCCCGAAACAGCACCACTCTCGATACTCTCGCGACGCAGTTTCATGAAAAATGCGGTCTAGTAACGGTGTGTTATGCGCGTGCCGAATACGTTTACGAGCACGTTCACGTGATTCTGGTCGTGACATAGAAAGATATGGGAACTTTACTGCTCCGCCGCTAGCCGACGAATAGTACCCCTATCAACTCCCAGATGACGAGCAGCGTGCACTAGATTTCCACCACACGCATCGAGTGCCTCGCGGACTAGTCTGCGTTTAAAGGCCTCCAAACGGTCATGGAAAAGCTGCGGATCTCCATCGACATTCGCTACCGGACGAGACAAACCCGAAATCCCCAGATCCTCAACCTGCACAAGGCGTCGCCCCTTATGGTTTGCGTAGTACACTGCCCGTTCGATAACGCTCTGCAATTCGCGGATATTTCCGGGCCACGCATACGACTGGCACACGTCAAGAGCAGCCGACGATATCTCATAGACCTGCAAACCCTCCCGCTCAGTAATTCGGCGCATACACAACATTACCAACGCCGGGATATCTTCACGCCGATCACGTAAAGGCGGCACACCGATCACGCAGTGCGCAATCCGATGGTGCAGATCGCGCCGAATCTTTCCTGAGGTAAGAGCTTCATCGAGAGACCGATTAGTTGCTGCTATGAAACGACAATCGACCTGCTGGTACGCGTCTGATCCGATAGGGCGGAAGCGTTTCTCTTGTATTAAATCCAAGAAACGAACCTGCGTCTCGGGTGGAACTTCATCAAGCTCATCAATGAAGAGCGTACCTCCATGTGCCTCTACCACGAGCCCCTTGCGCACCTCCGTTGCACCGGTAAATGCACCCTTAGTGTGTCCAAAAAGTTCACTCTGCACGATGTCGCCACCACCGAAGTTGGGGGTGTATGGAACAAACCGCTTAGCACACCGCGCCCCTGCTTCGTGAATTAACCTCGCACACAAACTCTTTCCAGTACCAGTCTCGCCCAGCAATAAAACCGGAAGTCCCGTGGATGCCGCAAACTCAATCTCCTCCCGTAAGGTACGGACGGCTGCACTTGTTCCGGGTAGTTCAGCGACAAATGGTGAAATTCCCTGATTCATCAGCGCCGCATGCGCCCGCCTAAGCTCGCACTGCCGCGCGGCATCGCGCACGAGTGCGGCTAGATGCTCCGGGATTACCGGCTTCTCTAGGAAGCTGCTCGCTCCCAGTTGCATCGCTCGAATTCCATGCGCTGTAGAGCCGTGTCCTGTAAGCACCAAGACTCGCATGGTGGGATCGACCTGAAACAGCTCTTCAAGAAGCCTGAAACCACTCTCAACACCCTCGCGTTCATCAATACAGAGATCAATAACGGCAACTGCTGGGTGCTCTCGTTTGGCCATCTCCAGCGCCTTAGAAATGGTGCTCGCAGCACACAGGTGGTGCGGAGAGACTAGCGGAGAGAGTACCCGAGCTAGGCTCTGCAGAAGCTCTCCATCATCATCAACGAGTAGTACATCAGCCAAGGGCATCCTCCTGAAAAGGGATCCTAAACTCAGTTACTACGCCTCCGTGCGAATCGGCGATCTCCATGACCCACCCGTGTTCTCGAAGGATCAGATCAACGATACATCCCTCGATAGCTCCACCCTCACCGAGCTTGGCAGCAGCATAGTCGCTCCCGGATCTAAATCGCCTCACCGGGGTCGCGAGCGATCCACGAATCGCTCGCACATAAATATATCCATCGTCGAAACTCCCCTCACACCGCTGCCAGCCACACATCATCTCCTTAAGCAGGGTCATGGCATGACCAACTAAGGGGAGATTGACTACAACGGTCCCACGATCTAGTCGCCAATCAAACGCACCCTCCGCAAAAAGTGGCTGCAATGCCGCTGGCGGTCGAGCAACTTTGTCTCCCGGACCCACGAGCGCGCTTAGTTTCGCAAGGGTTGTTGCAACGCGCGCGCACCGAGCCTGGGCTCGCTCTACCTCATGTGGCTCAACCAGGGAGCCCAGGTATGTTAAATCGTTGGTGATGACTGAGAGATCTCCCCGGATGCGGTGAGTCAAACAGCGCACGAGTCGCGCGTACAGAGCAAAATCGGTGTCGTGGACGATCTCTGGCGGAGACATTTATTCCTTTTCGCAGAGGCGCTGGCGCCCGATGTACCCTATCACGGGGCACCTCCGCCACTGGAGACAAACCGCTGCGTAGAATGCTTGGATCCCAACAGCGTGGAATCCTACAAGCTCCGATACGAAAGCAATCACATCGCTTCAGGCCCTTAGTTTATTGTACCCATCGAGCGCAGCGACCTTGTAACACTCAGCAAGGGTTGGATAGTTGAAGACGGCATCACGGAGGTAGCTTAATCCCCCTTTCAGCGCCATCACAGCCTGGCCGATGTGCACCAGCTCCGTGGCGTACTCTCCGATTATGTGCACTCCCAGCACCTGCTCAGTTTCACGGTGAAATAGAACCTTAAGCATCCCATTCTCATCTCCCAAGAGCTGCCCTCGTGCTATCTCTCGATAGCGCGCGATGCCAGCCTCGTAGGGCACACCTTGTTTGGTGAGCTCATCTTCATTCATACCTACATATGATATCTCCGGGATGGCATAGATCCCGAATGGTAATGGTACCTCCATGATGGCGTCTTTGACCCCAAAAGCATGGCAGGTTGCCAGACGTCCCTGTCGCGCAGAGGTTGATGCGAGTGCTGGGAATCCAATAACATCGCCCGCAGCATAAATGTGCGGCACAGTAGTTTGGAAGCTTTCATTTACCGACAGCTTGCCTCGATCATCACTCTCGATTCCAACGTTTTGAAGCCCCAGATCAGCCGTGGCGCTCATCCGACCTGCCGAATACAGCACGCAATCTGACACTATCACCTTGCCACTTTTGAGGGTTGTGACTACCTGATTATCTTCGCGAGTAGCGCAGCTTTCAACCTCTTCACCGAGACGAAGTCGAACTCCCATGCTGCGCATCTGATAGTGAAATGTGTCGATAATCTCCTCGTCAACAAAACCCAGAAGCCTCTTGCGAGCATCCACGATGGTGACATTGACACCGAGCGCTGCAAACATCGACCCGTATTCAGTGCCAATAACACCGCCCCCCACCACTGTCATCTCCCGCGGAAGATTTTTGAGATTCAAGACATCGTCGCTATCGAAGATCGAATATCCATTAAACTGAACGTGTGATGGGCGATACGGCTTAGCTCCCACGGCGATAACGATGCTGGCTGCTGTCTTGCGAACTACCCCGGTGTTGGAAGCGATCTCTATCGTATGCGGATCGATAAAAGCCGCGTGTCCGTACAGGGTCTCAACGTGGTTCCGATGAAGCTGGTTCTTGATCACCTCGATCTCAAGCTGCATAACCCGATTACACCGAAAGGTGAGATCTGCCATCTTGATATCTGTTTTGACCCGGTACCCAGCGCCATAGATGTTTCGTTGTCGGAAGCCCGAAAGAAAAAGAACCGCCTCCTTGAAAGACTTGCTCGGGATCGTGCCGGTGTTTACGCACACGCCCCCCACGACTTCACGCCGATCAATAATGGCCACTTTTTTACGCAGTTTTGCCGCTTGAATTGCCGCACGCTGACCGGCCGGGCCGCACCCGATGACAATCATATCGTAGTCGTAGGAGTTCGATTGTTTAGCCACCCTATCTCTCCTTTAGCCCTAATACTCGAAGCAGCGCGTAGCCACGTAAGCCCCGCCGAACAAGATTGATTCCCCTGCCTAAAGATGCTTTATTCACCTTGGTTAGAAGGGCATTTTTATAATGACCCCCTTATTATAGACCATTATCCCTTCGCGCCAGCAACTACCTAAATATACTACACTTTATGATCTCCGAAGATGACGTCAAGAAGCTCGCAAACCTGGCACGGCTTGAGTTGGAGCCCTCGTTTACCCCGGTAATCACAAGCCACATCAATTCAATCCTTGAGTACGTTCAGAGGCTCGATCAGGTTGACACCTCCGGGGTCGCCCCGATGAGCCACGTTCACGGGGCCACGAATGTGCTGCGAGAGGATGCTTCGTACACCCCCGGCTCAAATCCAGAACCAACACCACTCGGAGAACCGACCATCCCGCAGCAGGAGATGCTCCCCGCCGAAGGGCTCCTTCAGAATGTTCCCGATCATTCAGGACGATTTATCCGCGTTCCACTCATTGTGGAGTAAAGAACCATGACAGATATCGCAGCTCTTTCCATATCCGCCATCAGAGAGGGACTACAGTCCAGACAGTTCTCGTGTGTTGAGGTGACCAAGGCGTCTCTCGATAAAGCGGCACGCCTGGCATCCCTGAATTGTTTTATCGAGCTTTCACCGGAGTCGGCTCTCAAACAAGCCGAGCAGATTGATAGCCTGATCAAGGCCGGCAAGCAGGCCCCGCTTCTCGGCATTCCCGTTGGAATCAAAGATGTAATCTGTACCAAAGGAACCCGCACAACGGCCGGTAGCAAGATATTGCACAACTTCATCCCTCCCTACGATGCAACGGTGGTGAAGAAGCTCAAGATCGCGGGCACCGTATCGATCGGCAAGCTTAATATGGATGAATTCGCCATGGGGTCCTCGAACGAGAACTCCGCGTACGGCCCAGTGAAGAATCCATGGAACCCAGAGTATGTGCCTGGAGGCTCAAGTGGAGGATCGGCAGCTGCTGTGGCTGCTGGCATCTGCCCAATCACCCTTGGCACTGACACTGGCGGATCGATCCGGCAACCCGCCTCCTTCTGCGGGATTGTTGGACTGAAACCAACATACGGACGGGTGAGCCGATACGGTGTCATCGCATATGCGTCATCGCTCGATCAGGTTGGTGGATTCGCGCGTAATGTCCGCGACTGCGCGCTCATCACCGAGGCCATCTGCGGCCTCGACCCTAATGACGCGACATCAGTAAATCAACCTGTGCCAAATTTCGAGGCGAGCCTCGGAAAGAGTATTAAGGGACTGCGCGTCGGGATTCCGAAGGAGTACTTCGTGTCTGGGCTCGATCCGCACATTAATGCATCCCTTCAGTCTGCACTGAAGACGCTCGAGAAGCTCGGCGCTATTCCGGTGGAGGTCTCGCTTCCGCACACGGAGCTTGCGGTGTCCGTCTACTACATATTGGCTCCAGCCGAGGCCTCCTCAAACCTTGCTCGTTTTGATGGCATCCGCTACGGACACAGAGCCTCGGGTCAAATGGACCTCAAAACCCTCTACGCAAAGTCCCGCAGCGAAGGATTCGGCAAAGAGGTTCAGCGTCGAATCCTGGTTGGAACCTACGTGCTCTCATCAGGGTACTACGATGCCTTCTATCTTAAGGCTCAAAAGGTTCGATCACTGATCGTCAAAGACTTCCAGGATGCGTTCCAGAATCAATGCGATGTAATTGCGGCTCCAACAACTCCGGCAGCTCCGTTTAGGATCGGAGAGAAGGCGAGCGATCCGTTGCAGATGTACCTCAACGATATCTTTACCATCCCGGTCAACCTGGCTGGACTCCCCGGTATGAGCCTCCCGTGTGGATTTACTCCAAACGGTCTTCCAATCGGACTCCAATTGATCGGCAAGCCATGGGACGAGGCAACCTTGTTCCAGGTAGCGTCAGCCTACGAGAGCGAGACCGACTGGCACACAAAGCTGCCTGCGCTCGCACAATAGTCACTCAGGAGAAGCACATGGATTACGAAACCGTCATAGGCCTTGAAGTTCACGTTCAACTCGCCACACAGTCAAAGATATTTTGTGCAGCCTCTGCTGCATACGGGGGAGAGCCAAACGAGTTTATCGACCCTGTTACGCTCGGTCTCCCCGGCGCCCTTCCAGTTACCAACAAACGCGCCGTGGAGTTCGCTATCATGTTGGGGCTTGCCACCAACTGTGAGATTCGGCAATTTAATCGCTTCGCGCGAAAGCACTACTTTTATCCGGATCTTCCGAAGGGCTACCAGATCTCCCAATTCGACGAGCCGATCTGCGAGCGCGGACACGTTGATTTCTTCATGGGAGAAACCAAGCGAACAGTAGGCTTGAAGCGAATCCACATGGAGGAAGACGCGGGCAAAAATATTCACGATAGTCGCACGAACTCTTCCCTCGTTGATCTCAACCGCGCCGGGGTACCGCTCCTTGAGATAGTTTCGGAGCCAGAGATACGCTCTCCAGCTGAGGCAGCAGCATACTTGCGATCGATCCGACAGCTCGTCCGGTACCTCAACATCAGCGACGGTAATATGGAGGAAGGCAGCTTGCGGTGCGACGCGAACATCTCGCTTCGTCCGGTAGGACAGCTTACCTTCGGCACACGAACCGAGATCAAAAACCTGAACTCGTTTAAGTTTGTTGAACGCGCCCTTGAATACGAGATTGCACGCCAGACTGCGATCCTTAAAGCAGGCCAAGAAGTCATTCAACAAACGCTTCTCTTCGATAGCGCAAACGGAACAACTCGTCCGATGCGGTCGAAGGAAGAGAGCGCGGACTATCGTTACTTCCCCGACCCCGACCTCCCACCCGTGGTTGTCGAAGAGAGTTGGATCCGCGAGGTGCAACACCACCTTCCAAAGCTACCCGCACAGTGGGCCAATGAATTAGTCGAGGAGTTTGGCCTGACTCCCTACGACGCCACCGTACTCACGGCTGAACGCGCCGCGGTCGAGTTTTACCACCAGGTTGTCGCAGCCTGTGGTAACGCCAAGGCTGCCTGCAACTGGGTAACATCAGAGCTATTTGGAGCCCTTAATAAGAATGAACTCTCGATTGAGCAATCCCCGGTATTGGCTAAGGACCTGGGTGAGCTCATTAAGCTTATCGAAACTGACGTCATCTCGGGGAAAATGGCCAAATCGGTATTTGAGGAGATGTTCTCGACCAGCAAGGATCCCAACACCATCGTCCAGGACAAGGGGCTTAAGCAGCTCAGTAATGACGATGATATCCTGAGTGCTATACGCACGGAGTTCGACAGCAATCCAGAGCAGCTCAACGGCTACCTCGGAGGCAATGAACGGCTCCACGGATTCTTTGTAGGCCAGGTCATGAAGGCTACGGGCGGCCAAGCAAACCCCAAAAAGGTTAACGAACTGATCCGCCAGGAAGCCGCGGCCCGAAAGAAGTAACAGGGCATGGGAAGCGATCTACTCCGCTCTGCTGCCGAGCTTATAGACCCTCAAGGGGTTGCTCTCTACTTAGAAGTTCCCCGTAGCCAGGTGATACTTCTCCAGGCATATTTTGAGCTGTATGATGGCATCGGAACGGTTCGAACACTGCAGGGGTCAGGGCCGATTGTATGCGTGCTAACGACACCGGCGCAGCTGGATGATTGCATCAACGTGCTGGAAGCCGTCCATGAAGAGGTTCAGTGGAGTATCTGCAAAGAGGTTCCACCTGACCCACTCTAACGAGCGAGAAACACAACATGCGAGATAGCAAAAAAGAAGACCAACTATGATTAGATTCGTCCACCGCAACAGCAAGCTCATCACCTACGTGTTTCTCTTCGTCGCCGTATGCTTCATGATCAGCGGCGTCGGGCTCGACATCCTCCACGACGGCAACTCCGGTGCGCAGGACTATGCCATCCAAGTCAACGATACGAAGATATCGATGCGTGATTTCGAGCGTACTAAAGAGAACATCAACGAGCGATATCGCAGTATGTTTGGAGACCAGTACGAATCAGTCGTCCAGCAATTTAAACTCAATGTCTCGCAGCAGACCATTGATGGTCTTATTGATACCACGCTGCTCAATGAAGAGTCCGAGAAGTGGGGTCTAACAACGAGCGAGGAGTCGGTAAAGAAATTCCTTGTCACAAAGATCTTTGCTGGCAAGGAGATCTCAAATGAAGCTGTGCGCGAGTACCTACAGAACCTCGGGATGACCTACAAACAGTTCAGCAAGGAGGTACGCGAACAGCTTAGTCGCCAAGCCTTGACGGATATTCTTCGGGACGTTTCATTTGTAGGCCCTGCAGAGATCGAATCTCAGTACATCGAGCAGGAAACTACCTTCTCGCTCAACGCCGCCACGATCTCGGCCGAGCAATTCGCTGCAAAGGTTCCCGAGCCCAGCGAAGAGGCCCTCAAGAAGCTCTACGACAGCACCGCCACAACATACGATCTTCCGGCTCGTGTTTCGTACGAATACCTCGCCTTCCAGCCAAAGGACTTTGAAAAGGACGTTCAAGTTCTTGGTCAGGACGTGGAGTTCTACTATTCGGAGAATCCTAACCAATTTAGGACTCCGGAGCAGATTCACGTTCGCTCAATCAAGATCCTTTATCCAAAGGAGAGCAAGCCTGAAGCTATGGCTGCAGCTCGTGCTAAGGCCCAAAAAGCTCATGATGAGGCTGTTACGGGCAAACCCTTTGCCGAGCTGGTTCAACAGTACTCAGAGGACCTCCCGAGTAAACTCGTCGGTGGAGATAAGGGATGGATAACGAGAGGCGCAGGCTCAAAGAAGTTCGAGGAAGCTGCGTTTAATGCTCCAATAGGTACCGTTGCCGCGCTTATTGAAGAGGATTATGGCTTTGAGATCGTACATGTCGACGAGAAGCGTGAGAGTTCAGTTAAACCTCTTGAGCAGGTAAAAGCGCAGATTGAAGAGTCTATTCGAAAGCGCGAAGCACCCTCGTACGCCGCTGCGAAGGCCCGTGAGGTCGTGGAATTGACCAAAAAGAATTCAACATCGATAGCTGAGGTTGCAAAAACGATGGGGCTATCAGCTCCCAAAGAGGCGATCCTTAGTCAGGAGGGACAAGACCCCGATCCGCTCCTTCGAGGACTCACCCAGCAAGCTATGCAGGTACCAGCTGCCGAGCGTCTCATCGCAACGGTGATTGATGCTGGAGATACCTCTGTGGCACTTCAGATCCGCGAGTTTAAGGAGCCTACGACTCCTTCCTTTGAGGATGTCAGAGAGCGGGTTCTCGCTGCGTACAAAAAAGACGAAGCGAAGAACCTGGCGACAACCTCAGTGCGGGAGCTCCTAGAAGCTGTGCAGAAAGATCCAGCTGCTCTCGAATCATTAGCTAAGGCGCGCGGGTTCACCGTCGCACCGACGTTTACCATCTCTCGGGCAACCCCGACGAGTAGCGACTTCCCAGGGCTCTCACCGGAGATGCGAAACGATGCGTTTGCTGTAAAAACTGCTCCCTCTGCCCTGCCCCGATTTTATGTGACGAGCACCGGGCTAGCCGTTGCGACGGTATCGAGGATCGATCGCCCCGATCCAAAGGCAGCCAAGGCAGTTGAGGCGCTCCCCAAATACAAAGAGCAAGCTGCCGACGAGAGTTCCCGCACTGCGATGGCGACGACTCTTGCTCTTCTGAAGAGCCAAGCCACCATCGATATCGACAAGAATCTTCTACTGGACTAGCCCGTATTTTTCACGAAGCTCGCTACGCTCGCCGTGAAAAATGGTCGAAAACAGGCCATCCTTGGCCTGTTTTCTTATCGCCTACTATTTGTGTGGGACCCCAAGTGCCCACTCAAACTGTAGGCTCCTAATTCCGACGCTACGCATCGGAATTTGCAAGTGCATCCATGCACTTGCTAGCCAGAACATCGCACGTTCGTGCAATATTCCGGCTAGTCGTTAGCACGACGGAAGCGAGCACCGGAGCTCGTCGAATATAGCCATGAAGCGTTCGACAGTCCGCGGGACGTTCTTGCCAAGCCGCCTCAGGATTAGGTGATAGAACTCCTCCGGGGTGGTCGCCACCACCAGTTCCATTCTCCGATATCCCGGATGTTGATCAAGGAGCGCACGCCGTTTCGCGTAGTAGTTCTTGGTCAAGCGCGCCCGCATCGCCTCCTGAAAGAAGTCACGTTGATCACGACGGAGCGAGTGATACATCTGCGTATAGGTGCGGTACTCCTGTTTGTTTAAGAAATCACCACATCGACGGCGATTTTTGAAGAGTCGAACTGGATGGTACTCAAAAAGAACTCCATCCACGAAGAAATCGACGGCGAGAACGTTTCCATGTTGATCGCGTCCGATAGGAACTTGAAAGGTAAGCCCGTCTCGTAGCTCAAAGTGGGGAACGTATCTACGCAGAAGCTCCGCGCAGATCGCCTCAGAACGGGAGCAGAACTTTACTCCTGCCGGAGACTCGTAGTGAATATCATTATCACTCGCTTCCTCCGAGGCGTGGTCTTCAAAATCTTGATTATGGGAGGGCAACTCTTGGTGACTCGGCCGGCGTCGCTTTCGACGGTGCGCGCTACTGGATTCTTGACAAGGACTATCTGACCACTCTGCCGAAACATCCGCTACATTAGCTGCCGCGTGTACTTTCAAGCGCTCCCTCCTTGGGAGATATGTAGGGTCCCCTTCGGGCAACCCAGGTGAGTCACCGACAAGAGGCTTATCGCTCCCACAGTCGGCTAAGGGTTTGTGTATAAACCCTGTAACCCATCTGAGCCGTTCCTTGATTTCCCAAACAGAGAAGGGTGATCAAGATGGGCCACCAAGCCCATGTACCACCAGTGTGTGTGATATGCTTGCCTGGTATATATTTGGATGAGGCAACAGTGAATAAGATTCACATGCCGTTCCAAATATTCCGATATTTCTGGAATCAGTCACTTAGAGAGCAATTGATCTCGTACGAACAAACCCTACTGCACTAGGTCTGTGACAACCAAGCAGCGGTCAACGTGATGGACCATGCACGCGGGGCAGTCGGCAACGGTATTGGCTGGGTCCTGAAAAGCCTCCCATGCCGCCCGCTTCCCCTCGCCCAAGGCAAGCAGGATTGCAAGCGATGACGAGCATACCAGCGGCACGCTCGCTGTCATTCGTTGTGGAGGTGGTTTTGGAGAGTCAGAGAAGGAGAGGAATCCCTTCTCTTGGGCGGCCAAGACCGAGTGACGTGGGAAGAGTCCAGCAACGTGGCCATCTTCACCCATTCCCAATACAACAACATCAAACTCACCTCCGAAGCGTTGTAGCTCAGAAAAATATTCCTGACACACTTGAGGTGCGCTCTCCATACGAGCCACGAATGGATGCAGTTGTTCAGGTTGAATCAGCCCATCTCGAATGAGCTTCTCAAAGAAAAGACCATACAACCCGCCATAGTTACTGTTCGGATCATCAAGCGGCACGACCCGTTCGTCGACCATAAAGAAGTGGATACGGGACAGTATATCTTGAGGCTGGGCATGTGATTCGGCAAGGAGCGCACCAAGAAGACCAACAACACTCCTTCCTCCACATAGCCCCACAGTAAGCGGCTCGCCGGCAGGCTTTTTGGCAAGGACATGAAATATCGTACGAGCTGCAACCTGCAGCTTAGTCTCAAGTGATTCGTGTGGTGCAGCAATCTCGATAGCCATCTACTTCTCCAACAATACCCATACCGGGGACACTCCATCGAACTTCCCCCGGTAATCCCGAATTCGACATAGGTAGGCTTCACTGACAGGATCGCCCGACATTTGGGCAAAAAGCGCCTCAGCCTCTGTGTAGCGTCCAGCATCAAAGGCCTCCATCGCGGCCTCAAAAACCTTAAGCTGCGCTATAGTATGCGACTGGTAGGTGGCATCAAGGGGTTCATAGAGCCGCGTGGTCTTTTTCTTCCCCTTTACCTGAACATCGGCTACCCGACGCCACAAAAAATCCCCCTTCACCTGCTGTTTGGTCGCCTCGGATACCAGAATACGGGTGCCGAAGACCTTATTGGTTCCCTCCAAACGAGAGGCCAGATTAGCAGCATCGCCGATCATCGTGTAGTTAAAGCGCTTCGTGGAGCCAAAGTTGCCTACTGTTACCACCCCCGTATTGATGCCTACCCGCATCGCCACATCAACTTTAAACTCGGCCTTGAAATACCCTTGCAGCTCTCGAAGGCGGCGCTGACACGCAAGCGCAGCACGTACAGCCCGAGTTGCGTGATCCTCAACCGCAATTGGGGCGTTCCAAAATGCGATAATTGCATCCCCTTCGTACTTATCAATCGTGCCCTCAACCGATAAAATGATATCCGTCATCTCAGAGAGAAACGTATTGATAAACCGCACTAGCTCCGCTGGAGACATGGTTTCGGAGAGGGTCGTAAAACCCGCGATGTCACTAAAAAACATCGTCAGCTCTTTGCGATCTCCTCCAAGCGAAAGCAGTGATGGGTCAAGGGTAATCTTATTTACGACCTCGGCGGTAACATAGTGCTGAAATGCACCGCGAATAAACCGATGCTGTTTACCTTCGAGTTGATACTGCAAAAAGAACCCGGCAGAGATTGCAATCGTGTATGCAGAGAGAGGAATGACGAGCGGAATCCACCAACCAGCAAACGCACCCACAACACACGCAACCCCCCAGCCAACCAGCGACACGATTGCAAGAATCACTTGGTGCTGGCTCCATACGATTGTTAGGTAGCATACGAGCGCTAGTGCAATTGCAGTTATTAGTATCGCAATCGACGTATCCATCTGGCGCAAAAACGCGCCCTGGAGAAGATTGTCCAAAATGGTGGCGTTAATCTCGACTCCTGAATACGCGCCGCCAACTGGAACAGCGCGCAGATCGAGCAGACCAGGAGCAGTGCCTCCGATTAACACGTATGAATCTTTAAATGTTTCAAGCGGTATCGCCGGTTGCTTCCCCTCCTCAAGCTGAAGGAAGCTATTAATGACCGCGTGCATCGAAAAGGTATCATAGGTGCCAGCGGGCCCAAAGAATCGGACCAATAATCTACCCCGTGTATCGGCGCGGCTGTGCAGTTCTGAGACAACTGAGCTCTCTGGCTCCGCCACGTTGAACAGCGCAAATGGTAGATTGAGAACTGGAATATCCTTCAAGCGCGCTCCCGGAAGGGTACTCCGAAAGATCCGATCAGTGTCAGGTTCTGCAGTCACGCTTCCAAGCGCGCTACTCGCGCGGGCCAACTCGGGAGTCGGAAGAAGCGCAAATGGGTACGAATGAACCGGAAAGGATGAAATATATCGTTCAACTGAATCACGCCGATTCGACTGAATCGTCGCTAGGAGATCTTGATCGAGGCTTCCATCCACCGGCGCCTCACCTCGAAGGACAAGCGTACTCACTACGGGGAGGCTGCGCTGAACTGCCGCAGCGAACTCGAGATCATCCTCGACTCTACCGGATCCCTCTGTGAAGAGCATATCGAATGCGACCGCCTTTGCGCCCGAACGCTTGAGAAACTCAAGGACAGGCACGTACAGCGAGCGGGGCCACGGCCAGAAGATCTTCTCCCTACTTGCAAAGTGATCGAGTGACGCCTGATCGACCGTGATAATCTTAACCTTTGAATTGTGAGGATACTGCCCTGAGATTGCGCGTAGACGCCAATCCCAGGTTCGCAGCTCAAAATCGCGCAGCAGGTCTACCGAGAGAGAGAGCGCTGCTACTGCAGAAACAGCGACCCATATGATGAATGCCCCGAGACGTTTTTGAGTGCTTGCCCGCATGATACGTCTCTACTGAGGTTCAGTCCTAGCCCATCGTTTTTTTAAATCGAGCCTTTCGAATCGAGTTGGGAGCCTGAGAAGTTGGGAAGGTAAAATCGTCTTTGAGCTCCTCGATGCGATCGGCTGGCGAAGGATGCGTGTCAAACCAACCTCCCTGTTTATTTATAGAGGACCCCTCAAGTATAGTCAGAACACGGTCGAGCGCATTCGGGTCGTAACCAGCCCGCTGCAGTAACTGAGCAGCGTAGAGGTCCGCTTCATACTCCTGACTGCGGTCGTAACCCTTGGTTAGGAGCTTCTCAGTAACACCGGAAACGCTCTCGGCAAAAACTGATGTGATCGGCCCAAGGTCAACTGGACTCGAGACTCTACTCGCCGCAACAGAGGCTGCCTGCTTCGATACATCAGTAAGGGCTGAAAAAAGACTCGCGTTCGATATCGCGTTAACGCCATGCCGCTTTACTACATGGGCGATCTCGTGTGCCAATACCGCTGCAAGTTCATCCTCATCGCTAAGCTGCTTGATAAGAGCGGAAGATATGTACACAAAACCACCCGGAGCAGAAACAGCATTTATCTCCTCAGACTGGATCACTGCAAAGTGATAGCCGCCAAAGGTCTCCGGCATATCCGACACCCCTGCTAGCGTCTGACCGACAAGATTAATGTACGAAGTCTTCCCTGTTGGTAACACGGGGGTATAGCGCTCAAGCACCTGCGCTGACACTGCACGTCCGAGGTAGTACTCCTGCTCTGGAGTCAACTCTTCTTGAGACTTCACGAGCTTTTCACCTGCCGTAAAGAGCCCCTTTGCCTGATCTGAGCTCACATACCCGGTTGAGGAGAGCACTGAAGCTCCGAGATCGGAGAGCGCAGGATTCGAGCATCCAGCGAAAAAGCAGAGCGATAGGAATGGAATTACTGTGAGAATCCTGATCACTCAAGCCCCCCACTCTTCGCAAATGATGCTACAGCCTGGCTCGATACCCGAGTCTCCCTCTCCACTCGATCGACGAGATCGTATCGGGCTTTCGGATCCTTCTGCTTGTACTGCTGCTCAACCTCACGACCAAAGCCTTTACCTGCAAGGATCACATCCCCTGAATCGGCTTTAATCTTGGAGATGTCGCGGGCAACCAAGACAATTCGATCCTCAGACACTGATGAGAGCGGAAGAAACCCCTGGATTCCCTTGCCTTGAACCTTAATCCAGGCGCCCTCGGAACCGATTCGTTCAAGCTTATCTCCGTAACTAACCCCGGAGATGCCGGGGGAATAGAAAGCGGGTTTGGCCCGCACCATCGATTGTCGGACCTGAACCCATACCGACTCGGCGAATGCAGTTGGCACCCCTCCCGCGAGTATCAACGGCAAGATGCGGAGAAATCTCCTGACTGTAATCATCTGCGGCTCCCTGCGCTATCTCCTATACCACTCATTGGCGATACATAGAGTGATCGTTAGCTCGGGAATACCATACCAACGCTGAAACCGCCAATCTCAAAGAGCCACGGTTCTACTCAAAATGGCTCCATGCAGGAACCCACGTAAAGGTGCTCGTACGCGTGAACGTAAACGTGCCCGCAAGGGGCTCTTCTTGATAGTGGGCGCTTCTCGGTTTCGCAACGATGTCACTTTCGGGTGCGTTAACGTTCACGTTTAAAGTACGTTCACGTGTGTATCACCCTACTCAAGCAGGTCCGTGAGTGAAGCGTTCCCAGCAATTACACCGGCACTTCGATACACCTGGATCTTGGCGCGGGTGTCTGCGATATCGAGGTTGCGCAGAGCGAGTTGGCCAATTCGGTCCTTGGCTGAGAACCCCTCCCCGCCCTTCTCCATCGTGAGTCTCTCGGGGTGGTAGGTGAGATTTGGGCTCTCAGTGTTCAGTATTGAATAGTCATCACCCCGACGGAGCTCAAGGGTAACAGTTCCTGAAATGGCTTTGCCCACCCACCGGATGAGCGACTCTTTAATCATCATCGCCTGGGGGTCAAACCAACGGCCTTGATAGAGGAGCCTTCCGAGCCGATAGCCGGCAGTGCGGTACTGATCGAGGGTATCTTCGTTGTGGATTCCGGAGACGAGGCGCTCGTAGGCGATATGAAGCAACTTGATGCCCGGCGCTTCGTAAATTCCGCGGCTCTTTGCCTCGATGATACGGTTCTCGATCTGGTCGGAAACACCGAGCCCGTGGCGACCGCCGATCTTGTTCACCTCTACGACGAGATCTACTGCGCTAGGGAAATCGATGCCATTGATCTGAACAGGCAGTCCTTCATGGAATGTCACCGATACCTGCTCCGGCGCTATCGCTACCGCAGGGTCCCACGACCGAACTCCCATAATCGGCTGAATTAGCTTTTCCGACTCATCGAGAAACTCAAGACGCTTGGCCTCGTGAGTAGCTCCCCAGATATTAGAATCAGTTGAGTAGGCCTTCTCAGCAGAGGCTCGGTACGGCATATTCTTGTTTGTGAGGAAGGCGCTCATCTCGGAGCGACCGCCCAACTCATTAATAAAGGTATCATCCAGCCACGGCTTGTAGATACGGAGGTTCGGATTAACCAGGAGTCCGTAGCGATAGAAACGCTCAATGTCGTTCCCCTTATACGTACTACCATCTCCCCAGATACCAACTCCATCCTCGGCCATCGCGGCGACAAGCTTCGTCCCCGTCACTGCGCGCCCGAGCGGGGTGGTGTTAAAGTAGGTCTTGCCGGCGGTTGAAATGTGGAATGCCCCACACATGAGAGCCAAAAGCCCCTCGCGCACGAGATCTGCTCGACAATCAACGAGGCGCGCCTTCTCCGCACCGTAGGTCAGTGCTCGTGAGGGGATAGATTCGATATCATCCTCATCCGGCTGTGCCAGATGTGCAGTGTACGCGTATGGCACTGCGCCCTTCTCGCGCATCCACGCCACAGCAACACTGGTGTCGAGCCCTCCCGAAAATGCAAGACCGACCTTTTCACCTTTAGGAAGATTCGCCAGGATGTGTGTCATACGAGACCTCTGTAATACGCTGCTAATTCTTAGTAGAATTAACGACCTACCTGTATAGTCAATCGCGGTTGATTTTGGAACCGTTTTCTTGAGCCTTGTACTCACGGAACCTCGTAGCAATTCAGCGATACGGCCTGGTAAACCACCTCCTGTTCCGAAAAACCCGCTACCGTATCCGCCAGGATACACTGAAGATTTTTTCACCACACCTGATTACCGCACATTCTGAGATCCTCACCACGAGCAGAGCAAACTTGGACACGTTGCTCTACCGATACTGAATACTTTACTGAAAACAGAACCGGTCTATTAACCCTTTGCTCCTCTCTGCCGCTTACACCACCGATGGATACTATCAGCGCTATCGGCCTATCTGCGATTCAAAACGGGTATGCTCAAGCAGCCGCGAACTCCCAACGCGCGCTTCAAGCCTTCACACCCAACTCCCAAGAGGATGCCGTCCGTTCCTTCATCAATCTCAGCCAAGATGCTCTCCTGGTTGGAGCAGGTATTGCAATCGTAAAGACGGGACAGGATTTAGCCACAGCGACCTTAGACATTATCGCCTAACCCGCATTTTTCATGAAACTGCGTCGCGAGAGCGCCGAGAGTGGTGATTGTTCGGGCCCGAAGGGCGAATTCAACAAAGTATTTTGGCTCATCGACGAAATTAGTGGGTAGTAGCGGGGCAGAGCTACGGCATAACCCGCTGAGTTTCCAGCTAAAAACGAGGTTATTACGTTCACGCGCACGAGCAGGTGCACGTGAACGGCCCGATATCATCAAAAAGCACCCACTAAAAACGTCGAAGACCCAGTATTTTTTTTAGGGCGGAATCGTATCGAGATACCCTCCGGTCTGAAGGTAGTATTTGGGACCGAAAAAGCACCATTATCGGCGCTCGCAGTAGCAGGCTTCATGAAATATGCGAGCTACTCCTCTTTGCTTACCTATTTAAGCCTGACATACTGCTGTGCGATAACGATCAGTCGTGCACGGAGCGCTGCGTAGGCTCTCTATCGACTGCGCAGAGTCAGACCGCCACACAACAAAAGATGAACACTCCTTCCCCTCAATCCCTCCTCGAAGTAGCAATACGGGCTGCAGAGCGCGCTTCTGCTATTGCGCGCGAGCAACGCGCATCCCTCTCGGTTTCAGTCTCTTTTAAAGGGGATAGAAACCTCGTTACCACAGCAGATATCGCCTGCGAAAAAGTGATCATCGACACTATTCGCGAGGCCTTCCCTGACCATCAGATCCTTGCTGAAGAAAGCGCTCAATCTACCCCGACCGATGCATATGCACACGGTCCAGTATGGGTTATCGACCCGATTGACGGCACAACTAACTACGCGCACGGCCACTTTCAGGTGGGAATCTCCATCGGATGCGCAATCGATGGCATTGCTCATGCCGGAGTTGTTGCCGCTCCCTTCCTCCATGAGGTCTTTACCGCAACAAAGGGCGGAGGCGCATTTTGCAACGGACAGCGAATCTCAATTAGTGGGGTTGATTCGATTCCGGATGCGCTCATTGCAACCGGCTTCCCGTATGATCGCTCAAACGCACCAGCTATCTCTGCTCGACTTGAGCGAATTCTGAGACAGTGTCGAGATATTCGCCGCCTCGGGGCCGCATCCCTCGACCTCTGCTGGGTGGCCTGTGGGCGCCTTGATGCCTATTATGAGGAGTGCCTGAACCCGTGGGATTGCCTTGCCGGTGGGCTTATTGCGCGTGAAGCAGGCGCTGCCATCGGACGATTTCCCTATGAAAATGATGCGCAGAGGAACACTGCAAAGTATCCTGGAGATCTCTACGTCGATAACATCGTCGTTGCAAGCCCAAAACTCCTCGATACACTGATATCAGCGCTCGCTGGTCGCTAACGCTTGCAGGCGTAATGAACGGCTCAAATCAAGATACGTAGGTATCACAAGTTCACAGGGAGACCGTTCATCACTACGTTACTCAAGGAGACGTCCCGCGCATGTTCAACTACCAGCGGGTTCACTACCTCGGTAACAACAAGAGCCTTGAGTGCGACTCCAGTAATCGGTGCCCGGGCCGAACCCAGAAGCGATATGCCCTTGTTTGCCGATGCAGCCCGTAGGTCATCAAGCTCAATATCACGGAAGATCGGCGGATAGTTACCTCCTGCATATCCGTGATACGAGGTGGTAACCTGAACAAGGCGCGAGCACCGACTCGCCGAGATCTTCCACATCCGAAGATGCTCGACAACGCCACCTCGATCGAGGTTTGATTTAATGGTAACCACCGCGTGCACATCCCCCATCGTGCATCGAATGACATATACACGGCGCACACCACCGGACATCTCACTTCCTACCGCAATACCCGAGCTCTCACTGCGTGTGATAGTGCAATCCCGAATGACGATATCTTCGCTCGGAGCGCCGGCTGTCCTTCCATCTCGATCGCGTCCGGATTTGATGGCGATGCTGTCATCTCCGTTGTCGAGAATACACTGCTCTACTAACACATGAGTAGAGGAATCGATGTCGATTCCATCGCTATTTACCTCGCTGCTTTTGACAGAGATATTCCGGATCGTCGCACAGTGTGAGAACACGAGATGTACCCCCCAAAAGAGAGGATTACGAATCGAGATACCTTCGATAAGAATGTCCTGACATCCAAAAACCTGAATGCATGATGGGCGAAGGAACCTACCTTTCCCGAATACCCGCTCGTGCAACGGAACACCCTCCGCACCCATACTACGCAAACGAGCCTGCGCGTCAGACTGCTCCTTCCGCCACTGGTGCATCGTTCCGGAAGCTGCGAGCGAGATGACGCCTCCTCCGGTAATTGCAATATTGCGCGCATGATACGCATACACGCACGGCATATATCCATATAGCTCCGTACCTTCCCAGCGAGTGTGCACGAGGGACCGATAGTGCTCTGCTTCAGCTGAGAAAACGAGCTCTGCTCCACGCTCAAGGTGAAGTTCAAGATTCGAAGTCAATCTGATTCCACCGTTACTCAGCCAAACTCCAGGCGCGAGAACAACCTTGCCCCCCCCAAGGCTATTGAGGCGATCGATCACTTCCTGAATGATACCCCGACAATCCCCGACAACTGGAGCAATCCTCTCAACTCGGGAGGGTATCGTCGGAACACGTATTCGATCCGTTATTTTCTTTATCTCTTGAAGCCACCTCGGTGCAGCATGGTGCGTGAGAGCTGATACCGACCTGGGGCAAATGATTGAAGCTCCGGCAACCAGCACGGCGCTGCGGATTGAGTCGCGCAGAAAGGAACGACGAGAAAGAAGAATATGTCCAGGGGCTCTATCTTTACTCATTAGTCGACTGTCCAGACCTTGCCTTCCTTGGTCACAAACATGCGGCGCATCTCCTCAAGAGTAAAGGGTCGCGAGCCGATTCGACCGAGGACACTCACCTGGTGACCTGTCTCGTCGACAGCACGGTCTCGGTCTAAAGGCTTCGTAATCGCAAGCGCTGGTCCCGCCATCTGCTTGCGAGCAATAACAAGGGGCTTTACTTCAGGAGAGAAGCCATAAAAACCTGGAACCCGATCGGGGTCCGTGAGCTGCAGGATGACTAAACCATTCTTACCATCAGCAACGTACCCAAAGAGGCTCGCATTAGTCGTCGCTATCTTGATGTCATTGGTGTCGTTAATCATTCCATCAGCCGTATATTTGACATGAACCTTTGGCGCCTCGGGCCTCTCAACATCGATGATGACTACCCCCTCCCTTCCGCCTGCAACGTAGGCATACGTTCGTGCAACATACACGTTACGGGCGTCTGCAAGTAGGAGGCTTGCTTGGGTCACAACTCGCGGCTTATCGGGGTAGGTAATATCGATTACGTGGAAGCCATCAGCATCGGTCATAAATGCGTACCGGAACTGAACAGCTACACCGGTTGGCATTCGAGCGGGCCAGGTAGCCTCTACCTTCGGGCTCAACGGATCATCGAGATCGAGCACTACGACCTTATCTTCTGTTCCGATGAATGCGCGCGCACCAGCCAAGGTAATGTTGCGGGCTCCCGTTAGTATTCCATCCTCATTCCACGTCAGCGCACGCTCAAGGAAGTTGTTTCTCGGTTCCCCATCCTGCAGGGTATCGACATTTACGACGATCAACCCCTCAACGCTGTCAGAGATAAACGCATAGTGGTAGATCGCGTGCATCGGTGTCTCGAGGTTCTCGGGGAGCTGCTCCTTAAACGGCGCAACCGGCATATTTGTGGGGAGGGCGAGTCCTGTCGCATTCTCTGAGGGAACATGCGTATCCTGGCCGAGCGGAGAAACAGGGCTTGTCACGATACGCTCCGAGAAGCCTTTATTGGCGACATTCGCGATATCGTACACGCGGAAGCCGCCGGATCCCGCGGCGGTATAGACATACTCCCCCCGCATCTGGATCGACTGAGTCTTTCCGCCTACACCGTGATGTCGGTGGCTCTCCTGCAGCTCCTGCTTATTCTCTTGATGCCTCTTGTAATAATCAGGGTACGCATATCGATGCAGATAGCTACCGATCACAGCCTGGGGCTCATCCCACTCAGTAACCTGGATTCCCTCTAATCCCTCTTCTCCAGCAGCTACCCAGGTGTAGTACCCCATGAAGTTCACGAAGTTTGTTCCCAGCAAGAGCAGCTGCGCCATGATGGCATTGTTGTCGTTCTCCCGAGAAACGTGACAATCCTTGCAGTCCTTCGTCTCTGTAGTTCTCACCGTATGCGGGAAGTGCGGTGCAAAGGCCTGAGAGCTGTACCCAGCCGATGATGTTGGCGGCTGTTGGAAGTAGATCTGTTGACGGTTCGCATCAACAGAGCTTAAGACAAGAGCGCTTGAGGAACGAACCGGAACGATCTTGCCGTTTTTCGCAGGCCCGTGGCGCCCGAGCTGATACATCTCATCGCGGGCAACCTGGGGATTGTAGCTCGCCCAATTTCGAGTGAGCTTGCCTTCATAGTGGTTCGTAGTCTTCTTCCAGTTAGCCTGGATCGGTAGGTGACACCCACCGCACGCTGTCGTCCAGGAGCTATGGCACGCGAAGCACGACATATCGTCGTTGGGATGAGCAAGATTTTTGGTGAAACCAGGCTTAGCTGCATCGTGAGCCGATGCAACCGTATATGATGTACTCCCCTCACCTAGCTTTTGAACCAACTTCGCTTTGGCCGAGCGCTTATTGTAGTCAGAGCTTGCCGGATCGACCGAATCCTTGACCTGCTTCACGCGCCACTTCAGGCCGGGAGTCACAAGCGAGCGCTGATAGAGCTGATCACCCTCCCATACAAATTGTCGGTCACCCCACGGAGTTCGCTTTGTGAGGAGATCCCGGCCACCATCAGGCGATGCGGGCCCCGATGTCTTGAGAGTAGCCTTCTGGCTTATCGTACCGTGGCAGTCCTCGCATCCGATCTCGACTGCTTGGGCAACCTCACCGTAGATGTGCCCATCGCCGTGAGAATCCTGGCCAAAGTGGCAATCGACACACTGCATCCCGAAATCGACATGGATATCCTGCAGGTGTACCGCTTTTTTAAACTTCTCCGGGTCGTTAAAGGAAACGATCTTTCCATTCTTATCGAGCAGGTGTCCCTTCCTGTCACGCTTGAAGATCGCGCGGAAGTTCCATCCGTGGCCGTGATAATCAGCGAACTGGGTAGTTTGAAGCTTTGGGTTCAATTCACTGACCCGTTTTAGAAAATCGATATCGGTCCACTTACCGCGAATCGCCGCTTCTTCAGGGTTGTGTAGCATCGAAGCATACGTCTCCTCAGCGGTTGGATACTTCTGCTTCTCTGGCCACATCGCCGGTGCGTCTGACTCATAGTCCCACATCGTGTAACCAAGGTAGGTATTCACAAACATGTTTGGCTGGTGCATGTGACACACCATGCACTGACTGGTTGGAATGGCGCGGGTAAACTGGTGCTTGAGTGGGTGTCCTTCCTCATTCTTTGGGATCGTCGGATCAACGGTGATAGTCTTGCCCTCATGCCCATACTTGGCATACGGACCTGAGTGACGCGCGTCGCGGTCATTTGCATAAATCGAGTGGCAGGCGGTACATCCGCTACTACGATAATCACCCGGATGATCATTCGTTCCGAGGAAGCTGAGATGCGGGTCATTGAGCCGAGTCTTGTGAATATTTATCAGAGGCACGGCGATCCGGGCTCCCGTTCCTGGTCCGCGGTTTGAGGCCTTCACATCGGGCTTGCCTGGCTCTTCGAGTGGATTCGGAACTCCGACCTCGGAGAACTGCGACTTTACAAAGAAGCCTCCACGCTCAAAGATTCGGAAGATATCTGCCGGCTTAATCACCTCCCAGGCCGGAAGGGGTAGCAGCTTCTCAAGCGCACCGAGCGCCTTTCGCTTGTCAGATATCGGTTCGTCCCCGTGGGAGATACTGGCTGGCTCTCCATCCTTGGTATACGACTCACCTAAAACGTAGCGCTTGAAGGGCAAGATGCCGTTGTTATAGGCAGCACCACCCCACAACATGGCCGAGGTGGTCATGAGGCTCTTATTCACCGCCGTGACGATCTCAGAGTGACAACCGCCACATGCCTCTGGCGCTGCGCGAAGATCGCCGGGATTAACGAAGCGGGCGAAGACGAGTGGTTCCTTGAGCAAGTTTGTGTACGAGTGCTTAGGGTTCGCAGATGATGGCCAATTCTCTGGGTGCAGCGGCAGTACGTGAGCCTTCTTCTTTGCCTCCTCATAGGCAGTTGAATCCTTGGAAAGACCACTTGCCCGCACCGTTGGATTGCCGCCGTGACACTGCGCGCACCCGATCTGGACCGCTGGATTTTCATGCATCGTAGGAGCATCGGTCTTCACATGACAGTCGAGGCAGCCCTTGCTCGTCTCGGCCATCTCCGCAGCGGTTATTCCAGGCCGGAGGACCTTTTCATATCTCTCCTGGGCACTCAGTTCGTGAGGATAGAGCCCAGCGCCGAGCCCTGCAACGACGATTGCTATGTTCCACATTCGCGCTGCCACCCTATGTATCGAACCAAACGTCCTCATCTGCGCGCCGTTAATACTGAAAGATAAAATTGGTAAACGCTTCGTAGTTAATCTGATTACCGAAGAGATTCTTTTGTCCTTGCCCCGGAAGCAGCACTCCGGAACCCACCCGAATTATCACATTGTTGTTCAAAAAGGGGCGGTAGAGAAAGCCCGCCGAGAGATCAACGCCGATATCTCGGTTCACTGAACCATCTTGGCGGAGAGCCTCAATGACCGCCACCTGGTCAAACTGAAGGAAGCTCGCGTTTGTGATAAGCTTTAACTGAGGAAGAAGTTCAAAATCGACGCCGAGGTTGTAGAGGCGTATACCGGGATTCACAAAATTCGACTGGCCCATCTCCTTGCCAGGACGCAGGTTCGGCAGCAAGCTATTGCGATTCACCAGATTGGTTCCACCACCGCCGACAAATGGAATCGCCTCGCGTTGCCAGAAAGCGAGGTCCCCTCCGGCAAAGTTAGGGTTATCGAAGATGGCGTCGAATCCGTTTGCTTGACCATCGTAGGGATCGCGGTCACCAGAAGCATAGAAAAATGAGGTGCGAAAGCGTACCCAATCAACATCATAAGAGAACTCTTGTGCAAACATGCCAGCGTTCACCGAAACTTGGCGATTAGCGATCGGGCTGTGACTTTCGGAACCGGTCACATAGTACATCTGTGTTGTGCTGTTGAGCCGACCAAAGTGCCCATCGCCGCCAAGACCAAAATACGTTGTATAGAGGTTGCGGAAACGCTGGTCGCCGATCGCTGTTGGTCTTACCAGAAAGTCATTGCGATCATAACGATACCCAGCATCACCCGCGGTGTCCTCACGATGAACTATGCTTGCGGTAGTAGTGTGCCCAAGTGCAAGGAGGTCCTGCCGATACACATTCGCGACAAAGACATCTTCGTGTCGATCCGTCCACGTATTGACCCCAGAATTGACATCTTTGTCGACCCGCGAGAAACCTGCGAGATTGAACTGCGTCTTATTGTTGTCATAGTTGCCGAAGATACGCACTCCTGGCTCGCTATCGTTGTACAAAAATCCGCGAAAATCCGCGTTGAATTGCTGGATACCGACACGACTTGAGACGAAGTCATATCGCTCGGAAAGGTTTGCCAGATGCATATCCGCAAACAGCTCCTGAAACCCGATGTAAGTGTCGGAACGTGTACTGCCGAAGGCTGGGTCGGCCTTCACCAAGCCATCTTCGCCGACTTCGACGTGGTTGAAGTTGAATACGGGAGTTACTCGAAATTCGAAATCGGGGGGCTTAAACGAGGTGTTTCCTTTGATGAGCCCGATCGATGGAATAAAGTTCTCAACAAAAGCCCACTGATTGCCATTCCCGAAAACATTGTTGCTATTTGGTCGTTTGGTCGAGGCGAAGCCGACGGGAACCGGGATGCGCCTTGATTCGTACATGGTATCAGAGATAAGAGAGACCTCGGAAAACCACAGATTGTCGCCCTTCCCGAATATCGGAATATCTCCCTTCAGCACATTCTGGTTGTAGGGATCGTGCCACTTGCCAACGTAAAACATCCTCCAGCGATCTGGAATCGGGACGAAATCAGATGCCGAGTTCTCTATCGGGGGGATCGATTCGTAGATGTACTCCGGAAAAGGTGGAGTCTCCTTGTCGGTAAAGTGCCGCTGGAAATCCTCCGGATCGCGCTTCGAGGTGGTGTCTTGCGCCTGCACAGTCGACACTGCTGAAAACGCTGCGATACAAACAAGAGAACGAAGGGGATTGGTCAACCATCGGAGCGAACGGCCGTGCCTCGGATTGCAGGTAGTGAGCTCACGGGTTCGAATAGGCATTCAACGATGGGGGCGAAAATATTCTGTTCTTCGAACGACAGTACCGCCATCCTGCAGAAACTAGTGGCGTGCGCTGCAAGCTCCTGGCACATGCAGAGAGCCCACGGCATGCGTTGTTGGCAACCGGATGCACCCCGAGAGTCTCAAAAAAAACGGGTCGAAACAACCCACACGTGGCGGGTCTTCCCTGAAAACACGCACTCCTGCAGAGACCTTGCGAGAGCGCTGCTTACGAGTCGCCGCAGACTCCCTGCTCGTTAGTTCCGATGAATGGAGCTTCGGGGCAATTCACATACCGGAGCTGAAGCTGCGGCTGAGTAAGCGCAAATTGATCCGAGCGGATCTCATCTGGGGCATTGAATCCTAGAACCGCATCCCCAATTCCTTGATGCCCCGCGAAGTCTAAGCCACGACGACTCGCTCCGTAGAACGCAATCATGTCATCTTGGTCGATTCCGTCTCCGCTGATACCAATCGCGCCGATTAACACACCGTTTCGATAGAGTGGGACAGCTCCAGCAAAGATCTGAAGCCCGTTTCGGAGCCTCGATCCGAGGGGTCCACACGCTGAAGGGCTCGACCCAGGATTAGACGCAGATGCTGCCAAGCCACCGAATACGGTACCAAGCTGTAGGCCAGTGTTAAATACGCTCCATGAGCTACCCGGAGCCGCTCCAGGAAATGGAAGCGAGAATGGTCCGTTCGCCGTCCCCTCAATTCCATCAGGGGTAAATGGACGCGCCATATTCCCGATCGCTCGAGCGGAGATCGCCACTGAACCGTCCAAACTTCGACCTGCAAAGTTAGAGTACTCCGCAGCGTAGTTACGACCCAGGGCTCCTGAGGCAGCCGACAATAGCCCTCCAGCATCAGCAGAGCTCATGAACGCAGCAGAACGAGCCTTCTGCAGTGAAACATCACAGCCGAATACCGGGGCATCGTTAGAGCGCACAAAACCGAGGGGCGTTCCCTGATCGTCTACGACAAAGATCGAAACACGCGCCGGAGTATCCTTCGGGTTGCGAATAGCGGCTCGCGAGCGGTTTGCCGTCAGGAGCGCTGAATCGAGCAGAGCATTGACCTCATCACCCTGAAGCTGCAAACCTCCAGGAATAGGTCTTCCACCCCGCGTTGGAAACTTCCCTACAATCACTGCGGCGGACACACCGGCGCGCATCGTATTTCCTATTCCGGATTCTCCGGTTCCGAATATGGTCCCGGCCTGAATGCTCGCCGAAGAGTATCCGGGGAGGGATTTCAAACCAGACGGCTCAAGCGGCTCAAGAGTCGTTGGAGGAAGTAACGCAGAGTAGCTGATATCCGAGTAGCGCAGGGTGCGTCCGGCAACTGAGATGTTGTCCCCTACTCGCTCTGCAGGAGCCTCAAATCCAACGGTAGCCGCCAAGGCGACCTCCTCCTCGGGATCAACGGTGACATCTGCTGAATCTCGATCGAGAGAGTAGATCCCATCGAACTCAACACCGACTCCTCCAACAAGATCGCCCTGTTTGTAGAGCGGGAAGCCTCCTGAATCAGCAGACAACCCGAGCGGGAGTGGATGCGGCCCCGCGCGACCACCTTCCCGAGTTACATCACTACAGGCAAGTTGTGAAAACTGAACGCCAAAAAGTGGCCCACCGGGCTGACTTTCCTGCCCAGGCAGGTAGTGCTCCTGAATGATCTGACTCGCCGTACGAGTTGAAAAAGCATTCCCCTGACTACTCAGATACGCTCCTGTTCCAGCCTTGGAGATCGCTGCAAGGGTTGCTGGTACGGTCAACCCCTCAAGCCCTCCGGAAGCCCCGATACCACCATTAATTGTCGTAGTGGCTTGCGCGCCACTCATTTGGTAAAGGGCAAGCACATTACCGACACGGTCCACCACCGCAAAGGTGCCGGATGTCCCAAGCCCCTTCGTAGCGGTCACCGCTTGTCGTACGATCGTTGCAACCTCATCAGCCGAAAGGGATTGATTCGCGCAGTACCCATCGCATCCGTAATTTGCTCCAGATGATCCTCCACTGGAGGATCCACCTGAACCTCCTCCACCGCCACACGCCGCTAAAATAGAGAGCGAAAGAGCGATCACGTTCGCCGAAAATCTTTGTATTGCCATGAGGGCACCCTACCTCGTCAAAGAATGCAGGTAATCGGCAATACTCTGCTTCTTTTTGGAGGGAATTCCAAGAGCGTCGTGGTAGGAGTGGCACTCAGCGCACCCAGAGGAGACGTAACCCTCCTTATTCTCGTCACTATGGCATTGCTGACACAGCTTTTTGGCCGGCAACAGAAGATCTGTCGTCTTCTGAGACATGCGGGTCTTTTCATGGCACGACTCACATGAAAACTCCTCGTGCGCCCCATGGCTAAATCGTGCCCCGGGCAGCCACACGTTCGGGATTTCCGGCTTTGTAATCGTGTAGTGAGAGTTGCTATCTGTTCGCTCCTGGGCGGATCGCTCAGAAAACGAATGACAGAGAAAACACCCCGTCTTGGTAAAAAGCTGTTTCTCGGCGTCGCGTGCATCGCGAGCCACGATCCCCACATCGACCGGCTCATGCTTCCGCTGCACATTTCCCTGCTCCCCTGGAAGCATTCGCGCTGGCTCCTCTCCACTGCTCCCACTCCCTTTGGCTCCCTGAAGCAGGTGAAGTTTTGTGTATTCCGTGAATAGGGCTGGATAGACCGCCTCAGCATCACCATGAGGAACCTGCACATCCGGCAGTCGCTCGTCGAAACCGAGCGCATGACAATCACGACAATCCTTGTCAAAGGTTATCGGCTCGAAGTTTCGATAGTTCTCCGAAAGATGGTGACACGATGAACACTCAAGGGTAACTGGCCCGTCTTTACCTCGCAACCCAGCTTTGAGATGTACTTCATGATTTAATTTTATCGGCGTGGAATCGATCGCTTTTGCTGCATCGGTAATATCAACCCGTGCTACATGCCCGGAGGCATCTGTGACCGAGACACGGAACTCCGGATGAGATGCGAAACTCGGTACATCGAGTATCGCCGCATCTTTGCTTAGCTTGGACATACTACCGTGACATCCAACGCAGAATGCTGCGTCCTTCTGGATAAGTCCGTGGTCTCCGTTATGCTCCATGTGACACTGCGCGCACCGAAATTCAAGGTTCGGATGCTGCTTGGTGAACATGTCGATATTTTTCGAGTGCTGGCTTAACGCGTGGCAGGTGAGGCACTCCCGATCTTGGACCGGACGGAACGGCTCCGAGTGACACTTTTGACAATCCCCTTCGATTAGTTTGTGGGCATTCGAGATCGGGCCACTGTTCCACGAATCGTAGTTTCTCGCCCCCAGAGGGTACATGAGGCACCCAATAAATCCAACCACTACAATACCAACTACCAACACACGCATTGAGGGGAGATAGTGTTCGATTTGCAGCGCCGAAGCCCACCCAGAGAGGCGCTGAGCATCTGATTCCGCCGCAACTGCGTTCGACGTTGCGAGTAGCTCGACGATTCCAGTTTCGATTCGAACCTTAATCTCAAGCTCCGCTATGCTTACCACATCCCCAGACACTACCTGCGCTCGAGACACGCGCTTCGTATTAACCCGCACGCCGGTAAGGGAATTGAGATCGGATACGATGAGCTCGCTCCCTAGCCACTCAAATCGCGCATGGTGAACTGATCCGCGTTGGCTCATTAAGAGAATGTGAGAATCCCCACCGCGACCGAAGACGATCTCCGATTGCTCAAATTCGGTTACCAGACGCTCCCGCGAGCCGTTCTGATTAACCTTCTCGTGAATGTAACGAAACACCATGATCTACCGAAAGAAAAACACTGACAGGATATGAACAGCAAGAGTTACACAGAGCGCTACCGATACCGGAACGTGAATGTACAACCATATCTTTAGAAGAGCTTTAATCCTGACATCTTCAAGGAGTCGCCTCACAAGATCTGCCCGCTGATCCAAGAGCCCCAGCATAGTTAATGCATCACCTCGTTCAGCATCGGAGACATCACGCATCAATGCTCCCGCAACCGTGTGGTCTACCACCGGCACATCGTTTAGTTTGAGAAGCGATCGAAGCCCCGGCGTGAAGGTGAAATCAAACCGATTAAACAGCCGCAAAAAAGCTTCGCTCTTCGCAGAACACAACTGGTCAACCTGCGTTGTCAAAGAGTCAACCTGCTCAAGAAGAGCTATATCTTTGACACCTCCCCGATGCGATGTTATTCGCGCAGCTAGGGTCGCATAGTTCGCCACCCCCCAGATTCCCGAAACGATCGTAAGCACCATGAAAACATACGCGGCCGTATGAACATTGAGGCCAAAGCTAAATCCAGAATGGAGCGGAACGAGAACAAGAAGGCCGATACCGACCCAGACATGCGCAGCCAACCATCCCTCAACAGTTCCCAGCGCGGACCGATAGGATCGCTTACGCAGACCGTAGCCCATTAACCACACGATAGCGATTGTAGCGAGAGTTCCCAACGTATATCCGACAACAGTCCCGCCGTTCCTTCCGCCAGCAGGAGAATCCCAGATGTACATCACGGCACACCCGAGAAGTGCCACGACGGTGAACCAGAGCCACCGAAAGCGTTTATAGCTGATGAAGGAATCCTGATACACCTTATACCCTCTTAGAACCTGCTATCTGAAGTAGTCGCGTCGAATTAACTCGCATCGCTGCACCGGTCGGACATGCGCGAACACATGCCGGCCCACTTCCTAGATCACGACACATATCACACTTGGCTGCCTTAGCCGGACCTTTCTCCTTTTTCTCCAGACCGAGCAACGAGCGTAACGACCACCCCTTGCTCGACGAGTCATAGACCATCTTGATAACGCCATAGGGGCAATTACTCACACAGTTACCGCATCCGATGCATGACTCGCGTATCACAACCTCACCGTTTGGCATTCGGGTCAGCGCATCAGGCGGACAATCGAGCATGCACAGTGGATTCTCACAGTGCCGGCACGAGATCGGGATCTGGATTGAGGCAAAACTTTTGCCACCTTTGCGGTCGAGTCGGGAATATCCACCGTGTGTGGCGGCACAAGCCGACTCGCAGTTATCACAGCCAATACACCGGTCGGAATCAATCAGAAGCACGTTCTCGGCGTCTGTGAGCCCCTCCTTCATCATAAAGTCGAGAATTGAGGCGGACCCCTCGCTCCACTCGGAGACTACATTCTGAATTCTACGCTCATCTGCTATCTGAACGACCCGGGCACGCGCGTCTGGATGCTGTGTAAAGAGATCCCGAACATCTGATTTATCGAGTGCTATCATCTCGCACGCAACTGCCGCGGTCGCGGTGGCAGAGCGCGGGGTCGGCACCTCCGCGAGGACCGCCATCTCTCCCACGAGATGGCCAGCTGGAATGTAGGCTCGCGCGACATCGACACCCTGCCGATTAAGAGACGAAATCTTCACAGATCCCTTACGAACCACAAACATCGCATCTCCGATCTCGCCCTCTCGAAAGATGACATCTCCCTTCTTAAAACTCTTGAGCTTGGCTTTTGTAGCCATCGCCTCCAACAGTGGTCGGGGCGCATCTGGAAACACTGTGGTCTGCATCGCTCTCAGCATGAAGAACTCGTCAAGCGATCGTCGCACGGAATTAACCGAGGCAATCAACTTTAGCATCTGCTTTCGAGGGGTCTCTAAAAGCAGAGTCCCCGACTCCGCGATACGCACCGTTGCAACACGTCGCCGCCCGGAGAGAAGTCCCATCTCTCCGAAAAACTCCCCGTGCGAAAGGCGAATGCGTTGACCCGCGTTAATCTCGATTTCAACGCTACCACTGACGATGCTCCAGAACGTGTCGGTGTAGTCGTTCTTCTTGAAGACCACATCGTCTTTTTCTTTCAGGTGGAGGGTCGAATCGATCAGGAGTTCGCGCAGTTGTGGTGTACTGACGTCCTTAAATAGCCCCAAAGCCTGGGTGATTTTCGGGAAATTAGCCTCAAATCCCCCTGGAAGGTGTTCAAATCTCTCCTCAAGCAGCGGCTGGTCCGCAGACTGCACAGGGACTCCTCGAATATGCTCGATGACCTCGTACCCCTGATTGATCGCCTGTTTAATGAGTGGATACCCTATCAACGCCCCGAGAATGTAAAGACCTGACACATTCGACTCGTACCGCTCGCTTACAACAGGCACCGCTGACGGCTCTGCATTCGGAAAC
Organism: Bdellovibrionota bacterium; assembly: GCA_044344945.1. GTDB lineage: Bacteria > Bdellovibrionota_C > UBA2361 > UBA2361 > OMII01 > OMII01. The sequence continues at coordinate 35,705 of JBIJBZ010000004.1, forward strand.
TCAATACCGATTGATTCTAAAAACTTTCTCGGTGCTATGCCTCCAAGACGAGCGATGATGTGATCACACGGCGCTGCCACATCCCCCTCTGGAGTGCTCAAATAGACTGTCTCCGGCTCAATACGTGCAACTGTTGTGTTGTAGAAGCAGCGGATCGTGCCGGCTTGAATTGCGTTTAGGATCAGCCTTGCGTTTGCATCCTTAGCACGCGCGAACTCGCCTCCTCGATTTATCAACATCACCGAGTTGTGTTCACTGAGAGCGATAGCGTTCTCAATCGCGGCGTCTCCCGCACCAACGATAGCGATATTGCGGCCCTTGAATGCCCCCGGATCCGAGAGTGTATACGCGATGTGCGGAAGATCTTCACCCGGCACCCCTAATTTACGAGGGGTTCCCTGTACTCCAACCGCTAGGATTACATGCTTGGCCGAGCACCGAGTCCCCTGGTAGTGGATCTCGAAACGATCTCCCACCTTCTGCACCTTGGTCACCTCAGCTTTCACCAGATTTACTTTGGCGTCCGCGATATCATCTTCAAACTCTTGAAGGATCTTTTCTCGACTACCTGCCTCGAATCGGCACTTAGCACGCAGGGGTAGCCTTGAGGGCTCGGCCATCACATGTTTACGTAATTGGTAGTCGAAGATCGTGTTAGCAACCTGAGCTTTCTCAAAGAGGATATGCGAGAGATTGCAGGCGGCAGCATTTGTAGCGGCGCCTATTCCCGCAGGACCCGCGCCGATAATTGCAACTTCAAAAGTTTGTGACATTACTGCCTACCCTGACTGAGACCGATGCTCGCTGAATGAAACCGCCGCAGGGCTTGCCCGTACGCCACCAGATCTACGTACCTATTGACCGTTTTTCGCTCGTGCCCTCACAAGTTTTCGAGTATATAGAGGGCACATCGAGTGAAGCAACTCAAATCTGGACACGGCACGGGGTATCGGCCGCGTTGAAATCGAAGCGCTCTCGCGGCATAGTGAGGCGCCTCGGATACGAAGTAGCACCATGCCTCTAAAACATTCTTTTACCAGATCCCTCCTCGTGGCGCTCGCGTTCTGCCCCATACTGGCATCTGCGCAAACAGCTCCTGCGCGCTACACCGGTACCGGCTCCTGCTCCTCGTCGAACTGCCACGGCAACGTTCAGCCGGTCAAAGGCTCTGAGATCCTCCACAACGAGTACTACACCTGGACCAGGCACGATAAGCATTCCCAAGCATTCACAAATCTGACGAAGGCCCCCGCACGACGCATGGCCTCGCTGCTGGGACTGGGAGATCCAACCAAAGAACCCGCGTGCCTTACCTGTCACGCTACATACGTTCCATCAAAAGAGCTACGCGGCGATAAATATAGCGTTGAGGACGGGGTTTCGTGCGAGTCATGCCACGGCGCTGCCGAGCATTGGCTTTCATCGCACGCGGAAGCTGGTGCGACCCATCAACAGAACCTCGAACGTGGCCTTGCTGACACCGTTACCCTTACCAAGCGCGCGCAGCTCTGCCTGTCGTGTCACTACGGCGATGAGACAAAATCAGTTACACACGATTTATACGGCGCGGGGCATCCACGCTTGAGCTTCGAACTTGATACCTTTGGCATCTTGGAGCCCAAACACTGGGTCGTGGATGAGGATTACACGAAGAGGAAAGCCCCGTACGTGCCCTTGGCGGCCTGGTTTATCGGCCAAGCAACGAACGCGCAATCTATCCTGGCAGCACTCTCATCTCCGACGCGCTCGAAGAACGGACAGTTCCCCGAGCTCAGCCTCTTTGACTGCTTTTCATGCCACCACAATCTGAACGAGGAGCAGTGGAAGCAGCGGACATACGAAAATGCACCCGGCCGGTTACGTCTCAATCTCGCCCCACTGTTGATGACTCAAGTAACGATCGGAGCGCTTGATACCAATGTAGCAGCAGAGCTCGAACCTCACATCGCAGCTCTCCACGCAGACTACCAAAAGGATGGCGCTCCGCAGGCCTTAGATACCCTGCCCACACTCATCTCGTCGAAGGTAATGCCGTTACTTACAAAGCTTGATCCAAATACAAAGACCTGTAGGGCCGTCCTCAAGGCACTAGCCGATTTTGGGTCGCGCATGCCCCACCCAAAGTACGAGGTAGCTGAGCAGATCGGCATGGGTATTCAAGCCGTGCTTGCAACATCACCCGAGCTTGCGAAAAGATATGACCCGACCCTGAAGAAGTTGTTTGCCACTCTCGCGAGCTCAAAGTCCTTCAACTCAGACGGATTCTCAAAGGTAATCAAAGAGCTTGCCGGGGAGGTACAGGAGTAACGCAACGGATTGTGCTAGCTCTCGCGCAGGGCTAGCGGCAACTTCGATCCCAGTTGTAGAGGTATTATGGAACAATTCGGATGGCTCCTACTTATTGCGTGTATCGTCGCAATCATATCGAGACGAATACGGCTCCCTTACACGATTGGCCTCGTAGTGGCGGGGCTTCTCCTATCACTCGGTGGCGTTACGTTCCCAATACACCTCTCGAAAGAGCTCATATTCACCGCCCTCCTTCCCCCATTAATTTTTGAAGCAGCGTTTCACCTGCGGTGGCGAGATCTGAAACCTGAACTACCAGCGGCGGTTCTACTCGCCACGTTTGGTGTGATCCTTGCAGCCGCAGCCGCATCGGTTGTTCTCGTCTACTGTGCTGGGCAAAGTTGGCAGACGGCCCTGATTATCGGTGTCATTTTGGCTGCCACGGACCCCGTATCAGTGCTCGCTCTGCTCAAGGAATCGAGGCTTCCTGGTCGAATCCACCGCCTAATTGAAGCTGAAAGTATCTTTAACGATGGCACTGCCGCCGTTCTATTCTCCCTTATTCCCCTGATAATCTCGGGCTCAGCTACCTCAGGCCAATTCGCCGGAGCCTTCGTTACGGCAGTCTTGCTCGGAATACTCGTCGGCGCTGCGATTGGAGGAGCAGGGCTGCTCTTGATGAGAAGAACTGAGGATCACCTCGTTGAGATTGCAGTGACCACGCTTGCTGCATATGCATCGTTTATTATTGCTGAGGATCTACATGCATCCGGTGTTCTCTCGACCCTGACCACTGGAATGATGTTGGGGAACATGGGACATCGTGGTCCACTCACCCAAAAAGGTCGAGAGTCAGCGGAATCGTTCTGGGAATTTGCGGGGTTTATTGCCAACTCGGTTATCTTCCTTCTTATTGGCACGGATCTCCCCTTGTGGCGTGCCGAGGGGGTAAAAACGCTTGCTATCTGGACCATCATTGCCAGTCTTCTCGGTCGAGCTGTCGCGGTGTATCTCGGCTGCCTCCCATTGCGTTCAACCAAATCCGCGGTTTCCGGTGGTGTGCAGCATCTCCTCTTCTGGGGCGGTCTGCGCGGAGCACTCGGCCTCGCTCTCGCCCTCGGACTTCCCCTCGATACACCGAACCGAAATGAGATAATCTATGCGGTATTCATCGCTGTCGCCTTTTCAATCGTAGCGCAGGGGCTGAGCGCTGGCGTGGTGATTCGCAGAAGCGAGGGGCAATCAAGCTCACACGTCTCATGAAGAAGATTTCAAGTTGGATCTTGATTCAGGGCGCCACCGCCCTCAATATCGCAGCCGGTATAGCTATCGCTCATCGCCTACCGCCCTCAGAGTTCGGAAGGTTCGCAACGATGTCGGCGGCGTTAATGATGATGACGTCCGTTGTTAATCCCCTCAGTAACGAGTTGGCGCACGTTATATCGACTCAGCGGGGAATAACCGCACAGGCATTACGCAACCGCTCATTGTTCGCTGCAGCTGTCTGTATCGCCATCTCCCTTGCCTCGTGCGCATCCATAATTCAATCACGACATGAGGGGCTCCTTCTCTGCGTGATTCTACCGGTCACTCTCGTTGGATTCGCGTGGATCTGCGGAGCTCTTTCGGGGCTTCACCGATTACAGGCTCTCGGGATTACTCAAGCCCTTGGAGCGGCCGCAAAGCTGACGATAATTCTCTCCTGCATCTCTCTCGTTCCTTCTTTCTCACTAATCCCATGGGCGTATCAGATAGGTTTTGTCGTGGCGATCGCCATCGGAGTCCTCGCACTCCGACCTATTCCACTCACTGGCATGACTTCCTGGGAAACGCACTGGGGTATATTGGGTGGCTTCTTCTGCCTTGCTCTTCCCTTTTCACTCGATCAACCTATCATTCAGGCTAGATTTCCAGATAGCTCGGGAGAATACGCTGCTGTCATGACGTATGCCAAAAGCCTGTTGTTCGTGGTGGGGCCTGGGCTTACCGTCGCCTATAGTTCAGCACTTCAGGCTCGGCACAGCGTCGCACTTCACCGGCTATCGCTGCGTGCCCTTATCCTCTTTACACTTGCCACAGTAGTAGCGGGGACCGTTCTATGGGCAGCCCTGCCGATCCTTTTTCCTCTTCTTCTTGGCCAACAGTATCTGCGCCTCATGCCGAGTGCTCCCACCGCGTTGGTAGCAATCGGATTTCACGTCATCGGCCATGCAGTTATCCAGGTAGCTGTTGTAGCTTGTCGGTGGTGGATGTCCCTAATTTTGGTGCTCCCAGCACTACTCCAAGGGGTCTGGCTGTTCTTGCTTCAGAATCCCTCGATCGATGAATTGGTCCTCGTAAACCTCTGGACATTTGGAGTGCAGCTCGTTATTGCACTTGGCATGTGTTGCCGTCTCTTTATGGAGCATCGCAAGTAACATGGCACGTCGCATCCTCTATCTACACCCTCACTTTACTCTTCCTGGAGGTGCTGGGCGGTATGTATTGGAAACGGGCAGTGAGCTCACTCGGCGAGGCTGGGATGTGCATGTAGCCGCTACAACCATCTCTCCTGCACTAATTGCAGGGCATGACTCAATCGCATTTCATGAATTGGGGGGAGCATTACCGAGTTCCTTGCGGTATTGGTTCGCACTTCCACTCCTGCTACAGCGGGTTTCTGCACTTGCCCGCACACTTGTCCCCGACATCATATTCTCGCAGGTTTTCCCAGCTAATTGGTGGGGATTCTTCGTTAAGCACCAAAGCGACACGACGATCAAACACGTCTGGATGTGTCAAGAACCATCAGCGTTCATTCATTCGGACCGCTGGCTACGCGCGCTCCCCAAGAGTCCGGCGGGCATAGCAGCGCGAGTACTGAATCCGATTCTTAAGCCACTCGACCGTCACTTTGCATCGGCTGTGGACTACGTTTTCGCCAACTCAGAGTTTAGTCGCCAACTTGCATTTGACGCGTACGGTTACGCTCCCCAAAAAGTTGGACTGTCGTACCCCGGGGTTGACCTGGAGCGATTTAAACTAGACTCGAGTATTACGCGCATACCGCACCAGTTCATCACATGCGCCCGACTCACTAAGTTCAAAAATGTTGATCGCGTTCTTCAGGCGTTTTCGCGGCTTGAGGCTACCAATGCAACGCTGCTGGTAATCGGAGACGGAGAAGAGTACCACAACTTATGCGCCCTCTCTGAGAACTTGGGTCTTCGTAATCGGGTCTCCTTTCGACGTACCGTTTCGGACCCAGAAATGGTGCGCGCTCTTCAATCAAGCGCGGCATTAGTTCACGCTGCAGAGGGAGAACCCTTCGGACTCGCCCCGATCGAAGCGATGGCATGCGGAACGCCCGTTATCGCTATCCGGGGCGGCGGCCCCGCCGAAACTGTACTTCACGAGCAAACCGGCTATCTGTGTCGATCGGCAGAGGTTGAGGAGCTACTTCCTGGCATGCAGTGGATCTTGTCGATTGCGCAGTACCCCTACGATATCGCTGCTGCATGCCAAGCCCGCGCGCAACACTTTACGTGGACGAAGGCCGTAGACAGCCTTGAAACGGTCTTTGGTCTCGCTCAGTAAGTTTAGATTACAGTGGTTCGGTGGCACGAGAGACTACGAATGTACGAGTGCCTTGAAATCTTACTCCCATACTTCTATACCCCGCTGCCTAGAGAGTGGGCCTACAAAAAAGGGGTTTACCTGAGAGGACTCAAAGACCGCAGAGGTGCTCCCACGAATCTGCGTCCTAACGCGATGGCCGAGATCCTCCGGTTTTGCGAGACACTAGCCAAAGATATTGTTTTCAAGAGCCCAGCGGTACGTGCGCTCTAGCCCTTCTTGAAGCGATACGCGCGGGGCCCACCCTAACTTCTTGATGCGGGAGACATCGAGGACCTTTCGCATCATTCCGTCTGGCTTGGTTCGATCGTAAACGATCTCTCCCTTAAATCCGATTACCTCGCGCATCAAGGTTGCAAGCTCCGAGATAGAGACATCTTGCCCGGTTCCAACATTTATTGTTCCTGCTTCTTCGTAGCGCTCCATCAGCATGTAGAGCGCATCAGCAAGATCCGTAATGAAGAGAAATTCCCGCATCGGGCTTCCACTTCCCCAAATCGTTACCTGCTGTGCGTCAGTTACCTTAGCCAGGTGAAAGCGACGCATCATGCCGGGGATAACGTGCGAGTGCTCGGGGTGAAAATTATCTCCAGGACCGTAGAGATTGGTTGGCATCGCTGAGATAAAGTTTCGGCCATACTGCGCGCGATACTTTTCGCACAGCTTCAGGCCAACAATCTTGGCTAGCGCATACCCTTCATTCGTTGGCTCAAGGGGCCCGGTTAAAAGACTCTCCTCCTGAATCGGCTGGTTCGCCTGACGGGGATAGATGCATGAACTTCCGAGGAAGAGCAGCTTCTCAACGCCGGCGAGGTGCGCTGCATGCACTACATTTGCGGCCAGGAGTACATTTTCATACAGGAAGTCGGCTTGATACTGATTGTTGAAAAGTATTCCACCTACCTTAGCCGCACAGATAACGGCATAGCGTGGACGCTCGGTCTCAAAGAATCGAAGAACTGCCTGCTGATCGAGAAGGTCAAGCTCAGAGCGCGCGGGGGCAAGGATGTTTGTAAAGCCGTGATTACGTAGGCAGGCAACTAGATTGGTTCCAACAAGGCCACGGTGTCCAGCTATGTATATGGAAGCCTTTTTATCCATTGAACTCCTTACTCTACGATTCGATGCCGGACAGGCGCCAGAACAAACGAATCGTTCTTTTAATGCTTGCCAACCCTTTCTGGGCCAAAAGCGACATTAGGTCAACAGCTCACGCTCGCCGCGAACAACTATCCAGAGGGGGCTTTTGAGTCCTCAACTCCGAAAAGGGTCTACAAACACCCACAAATAACTGTGTTCTATTATTAAAACATCTCGCGCTCAAGTGATAGTTGTGTGTATTTTGCACATTGTCATTTCAATTATTTCAAATTACACCTATAGTCAGCCATTTGCACCTGCTTAAGCATGTGTTTTATGCCCACTGAAAACCGATCGGCTTCCATTCTTGCAGCTCTCCTACGACCCGCAGTCCGGTTTGCACTTCGTCGTGGCGTTAAGGTTCGAGCCCTTATTCACGAACTGAAAACTCTCCTGATCGAAGAAGCCAACCATGAACTGGCTCGCAGGAAAGAAGAGGTAACCGTCAGCAAGTTAGCAGTCATGACCGGTCTTCAACGACGAGACGCGCAACGAGTTGCCTCTTCCCTCTCCGAACCAGTAGGACACCTCGACCTCCTCACCCGCATTATCGGGGCGTGGGGCGCCGATGCTCATTTTTCACGGGATTCAAGAGCGCGGGATTTAACCGTCGAGGGATCTGATAGCGAGTTTGCTCAACTCGTGAAGAGCGTAAGCCTCGATCTTAATCCAGCCACCCTCCTGTTCGAATTAGAGCGTTTAGGGCTGGTTGAGCGCACAGGAGATCGGTTGCGACTTTTATGGAGCAGTTATCAGATATCCGGCGATATCGACGATGCTTACGTGCTGCTGCAACGAGATATTGATACCCTTGTTGAGGCGGTCGACCTCAACATTCGCAAAGTTTCCCCAGTCCCAAATCTTCACATCTCGACTCACTTTGATAATGTCTCAACCGAAGCCCTTCCGAAGATCCGAGAATGGGTACTGAAGAGGGGAGCTACCTTTCATGCTGAGGTTAGAGAGTTTGTTAGCGCATTCGATAAAGACCTTAACCCGACCCTCTACAACGAGCGTGGTGGAGTCAAAGTTACTGTCGGTTCCTTCAGTCTGTGCGACTCGCCGGAGGCGTCCGATGCAGAAGGATAACAACATCTTCTTGGGATTATTCTCGGTTCTGCTCGTCATCGTCTTGGTCCTGATGGGTTGTGGTGGTGGCTCTGCAGGAACTGGCACTGAATCCGCAGCTACGCTCGTTGTACAGGGCGCTGTCCTCGATCAATCAGGACAACCGGTTGAGGATGTCGATGTACGAGTCGTAGAGACCGGAAACGAGGACACTACATCTCAAAATGGTGAATTTCAGATCCTGACAACTCCAGAGACGGATAACGTAACACTCGAAGTATCAACCGGTTCAGGAACCGCATACGTAACGATTGAGATCCCTGCACAAGGAGGGACGGTGTCGGTAACGTTGACCATCGACCCACAATTGACGCAAGTAGACGCTCAAACCGTCGAGATGAGTGCAGGGATTGTAGGTAGATGCGACAGGTACTTCGAGAATCGCCTTACCATCCGCCAAGCAAATCGGGTCCCTGGAAACCTGCGTTGTGTTGCTCGTGTTACTGTCACCTCAGAGAACGAGCGGCTGCCACGAGTGCCTGTGGTGATTCAATACCGCGATTGCGATGAATTACAGCCGTGGACCACCATCGCGGCCGGATCGACCATGGGCCGTCCGAATAGCGGCGTCGCCCAGGTTGAATTTCCGTTCGTGGACAGTGCTACCCGTTGTATCTACCGCATCGTGGCCCCCTTCGGCGTCCCGGGCTTGCCCAATCTTGAACGGACGATTGTTACTCGCACATACCAGCGCACTCGCTAGTCCCTCCGCCAGGCTCGCTTCCCTGTACGGGTTTCTCGTATGCCAGCCTCTTGACCCTTGTGAAAGGTCCCGCACAGCCAGCGCTCCCACCTTAGCAAACTAATCCGTATTTTTCACAAAGCTCGATACGAATCAGCCCTGCAGATACTTAGTTGAATTCGCCCTTCGGGCCCGAAAAATCACCACTCTCGGCGCTCTCGCGACGCAGTTTCATGAAAAATGCGTGCTAAATACGCTCCAAAAGGTCTATTAAGTCACGAAGCAGCCGATTCTCTCCATACCGACAGGGAATACCTTAAAGGGGTACACTATGAACGACTCGAACAAAAGCGGCTTCAATAACTCCTCGCATCAGTCAGCAGACGCTCTTCTACAGCAACTTCAGATTTTCAAAGCCAAAAGCAAGGGAAGCCAAGGTATCGATATTCCGGTAGCCACTGCGATCGTACTACTTGAGATTGCATCATCGGACAATGTGATAGACAAGTTCGAAAAGTCAGTAATCCACAACGGCCTGAAATCCATCTTCAAAATCTCCGACCAGACAGCGATATCAGTCATACAGAAGGCTCGTAACGCGCTCTCCACGATGCGCAGCAGCTCGACCGATGCCTCGATGCTTAAAGACATTCTCGATCCAGCAACAAAACGAGCGGTTGCCAATCTCATTGATAGCCTCATCCGATGCAACGGCGTTGTTGATACGATGGAGGTATACCTCCGCCAGAGATTTCGCTCTCTCTTGGGGCTCCCCGAGGAGCCGCTACCTCCGCGCACGAATGAATAAGTCCGAAACCTTGTCCCCGTTTTTCGACGGCAGCAGAGGATCGCAAGGATTCTTGGGATAACCTGGGCGCTCCAGCCTCCGCGAGCGCAATACTTTGGTTGTGCGCGCGCATGCCCATCCCCTCGGGAGCTCATTCGACTCTACCAACGATCAGCATGTTACCGGACTGTACGCCCCCGTGCGTCACACTGTAGCCCCTCCTTCAACGAAAACATAGCAACGACGCGCACCCACAGTTGTGAAGCAACCCACTGACAGGCATCCCTCGAGTAAGTCCCCTGGCCGGACCTCCATACGCAGTAGTGACCTCGGACACAAAACTGCGCTCCATTCCCTAAGGCTTCCAGGAAAGCTGCCGTTACTACGAATGATGGAATGTTGGTGCGATATTTTCGTATCGCTCCATGCCTACCATAGGAGGTTGCTGTGGTATCATCACTTTTTGGATATTCATCCCTAAACGCAGCGACCGTCAGGAACCTGACCACATCCCTCTCCAAGATTAATTCCTCGCTCGCTCGTCTAAGTTCTGGCACCCGCGTAAACAGAGCAGCAGACGAACCTGCGGGACTTGCCGTCATCTCAAGACTTGAGCAGGCACTGACGGCGAATGGGAGAGCCTCCAACAATGTAGGCGATGCCAGCTCTGCCCTCGCGATTACTGATGGAGCGGTCTCGCAGATCCAAGGGCTATCCTCACGCATGCAGGAGCTCGCTGTGCAATCCGCTAACAGTCTCTTCACGGACCACCAGCGCGGCGCACTCAAGAGTGAGTATGATTCCTTAAATCAGGAGATTCAACGAATCACACAGACAACTGAATTCAACGGCATAAAATTACTGGATGGCTCCTCAACCCAGGTCCAGATCGGTGCAGATGGCTCGGCCGCTTCAACCCTCATAATAGGCGGGATCGACCTCGAAAGTGGAATCGCACAACTCTCCGCGGTCAATATAGGCACTCAGGGTGGCGCTCAAGCTGCCATTGGAACTATCCAAAACTTCGCCCGAGAATTGAGTATTCAGCTAAGTTCAGCCATTGGCGCGGCGCAGTCACGACTCGACTCTATCTCTACCGGACTTTCGAACCAAAGCGTATCTCAACGCGAGTCACTTTCCAGGATTGCCGATGCAGACATCGCAGCCGAGCAATCCTCTTACTTACGCAATTCCATTCTCGCCCAATCAGGTGCGTCCCTTTTGGCTCAATCTAGTTGATTAAACTCCGCATTGGTCCAGCGGCTCCTCGGTTAGCGCCCGCACAGACCCGCAAAGCCGCATCGATGTCGTCTGCCGTGAGGTTAGTCGGCCCAGTTCCGATTTCATGTTCAGCCGCCATAATCGAACCCTTTTCGGCGCTATGCTCAAGGCCAATGGCGTGCCCCAGCTCATGGAGCAGTGCTCGGTGAAGCTCCTGCTGATCAGTAACCGCGTAGATGTTTATCTCGTTAATGAAGCCTCCAGCTATATGCTCCGCCTCCCTAAATGGAATGGGCGGAAAACGTGTCTGGAAATCCTCGATCCGATTCCTCACGTTTATCTCCTCCCCTTGCAGCTCTTCGGACTTACGAACATTATCAACCTGCGATTGTTGTAGCTCCTGACGAGCACTCTCTAGTGTACCTCGTAGGACTGCGAGCTCATGGCGCTCTCCTTCAATCGTCTCAGCTTCTTCTTCGCTCAGCTCTCCCCCCTGAGAGATATCGAAGACCCGGCTATTATACTCAGAAACTCGCTCCTCATACGCTCGGTGCTTGAGCTCCCACTGCGAAACGCGCGCATTTAGTGCGGCAGCCTCTCCAGCTAGCTCTCGCTGTTTACGACTGAGCTCGGCGACCTCTCCTGTAATCGTGCGCTCCTCCTCACTCCGTTGCTGGAGGGTCTCCTGACGTCCATCAAAAAGGAGATTTACCGCAATACCCCCGGCATCGGCAAATTGAAACCAACGTTGTCCCGTAGCATCATTCCACTCCGCAGCAGCCTTGCGAACCGCTGCCGCCAGGGTCGACGGCTCAAGCGCGAACTGTGAGTCCACCTGCCCAATTGAGAGACGAAGTGGTTGTCGACAGATATCGGCGGGCGCAGCGCCAATATCGTTGCGCTGAATCAACTCCATACCACTCTCATGAGCCGGGCCAGAGGACGCAGGATGATTCGGGCGAGGCCGCATAACGGTTGCTCCCGCACAGAATATCGCCACAGCTGTGACAAGATATCTGCATACCTTCAAAAATCTCTTCATCAAAGCGATCCCTACCTCGTAAGCACGCTTACTGACCTCAGTACGCGCCGTAAAAGCCTTGCGAGGCACTACCACGCAACTTTGGCTGAATGTATCCGATTATCCCCTCATGCATCTGTCATACGGCGCGCCAGTTGACCGGGGAGCCAATAAATTATGGAATTTCAAAAGTATACCACGTTGCAGCAAACGAACGCACCGCCATCAGGGTTCTCCCTGCTGGAGATGATGATCGTCCTAGCCACCACCTTCATCCTCGTCGGTACTGCAGCGCTTACCCTAAGTACGCACCGACGTCGTAACATACTTAAAGCTGAGGTGACTGCTGTACAACTCTTTCTTGAGGAGATCTATGCACATGCGCTTGCATACCAACAGGACCTTACCCTCTCTCTTTCTCCATTCCAGATGGCTACAAGCCAGACTCTCGGAGCGCAGCGCTCAAGCTACTTATTTGAGCACGGGGTTACCCTCGCCCTAGCTCCTACGCAATCCAAAACCCTCCAGTTTAACTCAACAATCTCAGCTACTCCGACCACACTCACATTCCAATACCAGGATCTACAGTGCCACCTCATCATCTCTCTGCGAGGCCGCATAAGACTGTCATGGTAACCAACCAGTTGCGATTACGGTCTCATGGGTACTCCCTCCTTGAAGCCCTCATCGCCTGCAGCGTGACAGGAATAGTCACAGCAGGCGCCTGGCAACTTGTACAGGGCTCAACTGCTCTTGTTGAAGCGACATCGCGTGCTAGCACGCAGCTGTGTGTCTCCCCAATCTGTGCCGAAAGCGTTTCACAAATTGCCTGTCAGTGTAACGAGATGAGCTGGGTCGTCATCCCATAAAGATATGCGTGGATTCTCCCTACTTGATTGTGTGTGTTCCCTCGGCATCACTAGCCTACTTGCCCTTATCGTCATCAGAGCTACTCAAACCACCGCGACGATCGTGAATCTCCACATGCAACAAATCACCGCTCGAGTTACGGCGACAAAAGCAGCTCTCGTTACATCCGCCGCTCTCGCCTCTCTGGAGCGCTCTCACTTCGGCGGTTTGGTGCAGATTGCAAACGGGACGAGTCCCCTCACCGCTTTTGGCTCGGCACACCCCGTAAAGGGAATTACTTCAACTTCGCGGCCACGCTCAGACTCCGCTATCGTTACCTCGGTAGAACTCGACCCACGTTACCAGGGTCGGGTGGTCCGAAGCACCTTCTCGGGCGACTCTATTTCAATTGAAGCGTGTCAGCTCCCTCAACGCCCATCGAAGGACCAATTCAGAAGCTACCTGGCTATCGGTCTGCAAGGGGCGTGTCAGGTGACTGGCACCCTTGATAGCTCCGCGGGGAGTTGCATCTCATTCTCAGGTAGCATCGTCACTGGGCTCTTTACCGCTGGTAGATGTCAGCCTGGATCGCTCTTGGAATTTGTACCAATCTCCCGCGAATTCTCAATCTTTGTTGATCGCACTGGCACTCTTCGACTCGTATCGCACGTTGGAATGAGAATACTTGAAAACCAACCGATCGCTCAGGGATTTCGCGCACTGGCTGTGCGTGAATGGAGCGATACAACCGGAGCTCACGTCTATCAGCTTGCGGTAACCCCGAGCGGCTCACGGCCCCTTACATTCTACCTACCGAGTGCCCTCACGCGCTCCCTCATATGGAATCAGGTGCTCCAATGACAACGCTTCTACCAAGTCGGCATGAACGCGGCTCAACCCTGTTGCTTACGCTTTTTTCAATGAGCGTGATTGCTTTCTTATTTCTCCAGGTAGCTGCTCACGCTCATTCTCTCTTTGCAATCACCCATAGCTTGCAGAAAGGGAATTTGTTTCGCAGTTCTATGCGAGAGGCGATGACGACACCCCGAGCTTCCCAACGAACGTGCGAGAGGCAGCAACTCTCCGGGCAGGTAATTTCGCAAAGCTGGCATGTCTGCTCGCACGGCTTTGCGCCCTTTGCCTCGCTACCCACCATCCCCCTGCCGGCGATACCATTTAACTACGACACTGTCTTTGCCACAGCACTTCCGTGCCCCAGTGCACCTCAAGCTATCTCAGAACGGAGCTTTCATCATCCAGTGAGCCCCTACACCTGTACCGTAG
>JBIJBZ010000146.1:0-8873 GCA_044344945.1 Bdellovibrionota bacterium
ATAATCGCTCAGGATCTAACCCTCTCTAATCTGCGCCCAAACGAGACGCTGCGCCTTGCAAGTCCGGGAACGATTACTATCACCGGCGTCTTATCTCTCACCGGGGACACCCTAATACTTGCCGGGGGCGATCTTCGTATCGCTACACTTCGTAGTGAGAGTGGAGTTCCATCAAGCATTACACTCCTCTCTGCTCACGGCGATGTAACGCTCGATGAAGTTATCGGACCGCTATCGGTAGTTGGCATCGGGAGGGCTCGACTCGCGCTACCTCCTACAACCCCCGCTGCACACTATCCGCTACCCGGGACTCGTTCGGTAAGGATTTCTGGAATTATTCAGTAGTTGTTTCGTTTCTACCCTCCCCACTTTCTACGACTGCAAGAACTCCTTTGTTCAACGTGATCTCGGGGCGCCGCAACCACAACTAATCAGCTATGACATCACAGTTAGCGTCACGGAGAAGATAAACCAAGTAGGTAGTTCGGTACACCAAATTGCCAAATTGCTCGGGCCTAACAGCCGAGGGGCAGGCCCGTCATGGTTTCACAGATTTAGGCCCTGTGGGGCTTCTAGCGTATCAACAGCCCTGACAGGTAGAATGATGTAGCGTATGTAACGCAACGTGCATTTAAAATTGTCTTACAGCTGATTAACCGTTTGGGCGCGTCTTACATCCGTGGGAACCTGTAGATGACTATTATCGTCAGGGTGACACAATGGTAATCGTTAGAATGTTCCGCTCTCTGCTGTACCTTTGGGTTGTTGGCGTGTGGCTGTTGTTCGGGAACGGAGCTGCTGCGGCACCATACACGTTCACTGATCGCGACTTTATCGAATACGGAATCTACTTTTCGGCGGGCCGTCGGGATCAGGGAGGAAAGCTGCTAACTATTCGGTTCGGTGATATTATAGGGTACTACGCGAAGTATTTTCCCCAGGTGAAGGAGGTTCCAACTTTAAAGCAAAAGTTGCAGCTCAAAACATCGAGGGGATCGATCCTCGTGAACCGGAATGATAACGACGGGCTCTCGGTCATGCGGGATACCTGGAATGAGAAGAAGCGTGTGGGCACGAAGCGTCTTGATGTGCGGTTTGAGAGGGCTACCTGTATCGAACCGACCGGGATGAAGTCTCCCTGCTCTGTTGACCTAACTCTGAGTACTGCTGGACCGGACAAGGGAGTTATCCGGCAGCGGCGCACGTTGACAATCAGAACGTCGACAGGCCTATCTTTTACCTTCAGAACGCGTCGTCGCGACGGAGGGCGACCGTTTACCCCTGCGGACTTTCGAGCGCCCGTGGTTAACAACTATGCTTGGGAGTGGAGGCCAGGGCTCAATCAATGAGGTGAAGTCTCCCTTCGGGGGCAGGATCGGCGAAGTAAATAGACCAAGTCAGTGGCTGCTTAACCTCATTGACGGTAGAGCCGGCAATCGGATTGAGGTGCAAGAGGGCATATCTGCTCAGGTCACTGCCCTTCGGCACCGCGCAGCACGCCGTTAATTGTCGCGATTTCGTCTGTTCTAAGGATGTACG
Source organism: Bdellovibrionota bacterium (assembly GCA_044344945.1). Taxonomy (GTDB): domain Bacteria; phylum Bdellovibrionota_C; class UBA2361; order UBA2361; family OMII01; genus OMII01. The sequence goes on from JBIJBZ010000146.1 coordinate 1,540, forward strand.
TGCGTCGAGCCGGAGTTATGCGAGGCCCAGATTTCGGAAGAAGACCCTGCGGGTTGGCCCACCATAGAAATACAAGACATCCCTGGGCCCGATACTGGGCGATGAATCTGGCAAGTTCGCTTACATACAGCTGCTTTCTTGTAGCTTTTCCTTGAAAGACAATCGAGTCACCATCGTTGTTTGCGATACAGCGATTGATCCAATCGTACCCGATCTTTGGGGAGAATCCGTGCCCCTCAAGATAATCAATCTGCTCAGCGGTAACACCTCGGACCCGCATCGGGTTGCGAACAATCTCAAATGGAGTGATTCCCTGTGCCTCGGCGAGCAAGGATCGCACTACCCGAAAGGCTTTTGTTGAGTAATTATCCTCCAAGCCAGTCGAGAGCATAAGTCGGGTATTCGTGTTGCGGATCTTCTTCAGAGCAAGAGCTATCTCCCGAATCCTATATCGGAGATTACTAATAGTTGAGCGATCTCGCTGTTCAAGCAACCTACTATACCTCTCGGGAGATACGCCTCTCACTATTTCGCCCCGTCGACAGATACGCCCCCGCAAGCAGGCATTGTTTGTGATGTGAATTTCCAAAGTGTGCGGCACCGTACTGAATCGGTCTAGGTACCGACGAATACAATCATTATTCCGTCCAAAGGTTCCCCACAGTATCGCAAGACTGGGATGCTCTACCTCATTAAATACCTCAAGCGCCCTCGTGCACTGCACTGACGAAAAACCCTGAATTGCATAGTAACTTACGCCGACAGGGAGTGGAGATATCGCTGCCCCGTGTACCGGTTCTACCGCAAGGGCCCCCTCTCTCGGAGGTGGAAACCCCTGTGCCGCCGGCCCAACGATAAAACTTAATGCAGCGCCTACTATGATCGCCCCGTGAATCATCGGGTTTGTAATCGTAGAGCTCCTCATCCTGTGTCGTTTCCTCCGGCAGGCTAGCGGGTATGCGATTGATGGTATAAGACAACATCCCCAGGTCGGCATGACACGAATCTCAGGGTGTAACCCCTCCTACTCGGTGCAGAACCTCCCGGTATGGCTGATTGCTCTCACAAGACTGCTGGCAACCGAAGCAAGCTCTACGCCATGATGATCAGGTTCAACAATCTCTCTACGGTCACACCCGGGGCGCCGGTAAAGCCAAAGCTTCACCTGCAGGGTTGTTGAGCACTGCGCGGAAAAGCCTCCCAATCTAGCGCACCCGTTACGCGACCGTTCCCATGAAGAGAACCGCCCGTTATGATTGGAGGGCCTGGCCGCGAGCGGCGAGGGCCACAAACCGGTGAATATCAGCTAACCCCTGATACCTGAGGGAGGATGTTCTATGAAGACCTTGAAGACGGTGGAACAATGTAGGGCTGCTTTGCATGCTGCTCGTGCTGGCGGAGCAACTGTCGGATTCGTCCCGACGATGGGTGCCCTGCATGCAGGGCACATTTCATTGGCGAATGCCTTGCTTTCGCACTGTGATATCCGGGTGTGTTCTATTTTTGTGAATCCCACTCAATTTAACGACCCGAAGGACTACGAAGCTTACCAGGTGAACCTTACAAAGGACCAGGAGATGCTGGCGAAGGCGGCAGTCGATTTCCTGTTCGCCCCAGACGTTGCCGAGATCTATCCGGAGGGATACCAGACAACCGTATCCGTTAACGAGATATCCAAATCCTTCGAAGGGGCTCTCCGTCCGGGGCACTTTACTGGAGTAGCATCGGTAGTGACTATTCTGTTTAATATTGTCAAACCGGATGTCGCCATATTCGGCGAGAAAGATTTTCAGCAATTGACGCTGATTGAGCAAATGGTCCGAGATTTGAAAATCGATATTCGGATCGTGCGGGGTGCGATGGTGCGCGATGCAGATGGCTTGGCTTTAAGCTCCAGAAATGCGCGCCTCTCTGCTCAAGGTAGAGAACATGCACTACTCATCAGTAAGGGGTTGTTTGCTGCTGAACAAGCGTTTAGAGCGGGACAGCGAAGTGCCACCGCCCTTTCGCAGATTGTTCGAAAGAGCATTGAAAAAATGCCTAACCCAGTTATCGATTACATCGCTGTTGTTGATGAAGGCACCTTGCAAGAGGTCCAGGCAGTGCGCGACGCGTGTCGGATACTCGTGGTAGCGCGAGTTGACGGTGTGCGTCTACTCGACAACATCGCGTTACCCAGTTGAGGAGCTGGGGGTTTAACATGCCGCGTTTGGAAGAGAATCGAAGCGACCGTGTTGGCTTCCACCGGCCTTTGCACGATCTATGAGCCTCGACGATGTCCCACTTTCCTTCACGGCAACAGTAGCCTTGGTCGACTTTCCTCTTGCTACAACCTCTTTGACTGATTTTGTGGGCGAATTTGGCGGCGAACCTGTTTTGGGGGAGTTCGGTTGAATCACTCGGGCAGGAAACTATTCGGGTAGGCGGAGGTGCAAGCCTCCGGCTAAGGCGGAATCAAATTAAGGCTCTTCGTGGAATCAAGTGGGTAACATTGGTGTTTCCGGAGGTGAACATGCCGGTGAACGTACTCGAAAAAGTGTGGTCACACGCCCTGAAGGCAAACTAATAATGCGCGCTTAACCCGCATTTTTCATGAAACTGCTTCGCGAGAGCGCCGAGAGTGGTGATTGTTCCGGCGCGAAGGGCGAATTCAACTAAGTATCTGCAGGGCGGAATCGTATCGAGATACCGTCCGGTCTGAAGATATTCTTGTGGACCGAAAAAGCACCATTATCGGCGCTCGCAGTAGCAGGCTTCATGAAATATGCGGGTTAAACTGATCTTGAAGTTTTCCGTTTCCCCTGGGTAGCCGGTCTCGAATCTCAACAGTAGTGACGACGAACTCCAGAGCAATGCGGTAAACATCCAATTTTTCGTAATCCGGCATACTACTCGATATCGATCGGCGGGACAGCACGTTGCTCGATCGGGTACGTTCACGCTCACGTTTACGGGCACGTTCCCGCTGAAATACGTGATGTATCGATAAAAACAATTGGTGATGTCCCATCAGCAGTCATTGGCACCCACTTGATTCCCCGATGAGCCAAAATTAATTCAACGCTCGGGAGGACCGAAACGGGCCGCTCGAATAATAGTGCCGGCGGGAGAATCAGCATTGCAGCACGATACCTTGATGCCGCCATCGAGGGAACCAACTAGGGCTTCAGACCTAGTAGTAAATGCATAGAGCTATTCGCAACGTTTTGGATGCCGTGACCCGTCAAGTCTCGCGTACGCGATTACAGAGAACCAATCCTCAAGAGTTTGAGCTGGCGTATCGGAGGTGACGGTCTTGCGCTTCGGGCGACCTAGGGTGGTTCTATCAATGTGCGATGGAACAACTATCCACTCAGGCTTTGCAACACGCTCTGTGTGTTGTGGCTGCTCAGCTCTTCCCTAGAAAAAATACGTAATGGCCGGACACCCGAACGACTTCAATTTTCTTGCTCATCGAGGAGTGGGATAACTCTCTCTACCTCCGCGACCTCGATCCCCTCACGCGGCGTTTCGAGATCAGAATACCAAGCGACAACGGATTGTCTGATCACCTCAATTTTGCTGTCTGCGTCGAGGTTATAAGCGGCTAGCCAAAGCCTTAGACGTCACGTTACTATCCGGTGCATGAAAGCCCCAAGAAATAGAAAACTGTTCGGATTCCAGCTCAGTACCGCGCTTTTATTGTGTACAATGTTTCTCCTACTGAGGGGCGAATGCCTGTCAGCAGAGGCTAATCAAACCATGTGCCTCTCCGGGTTTGGTGGGGCAATCGATTCGATCCGGTTATTGACCAGCTCCCTCTTACGCAAGGTTGGAGTGCTCGGGTATATCACCTATGCGACCTACACAACCCTAGCTGCTCTGACGGCCTTAGTGGGCATCCTGCTGCTGAAGGGCCGCTGCGCTTCATGGATATTCCTTTATATCGTCGCTATTGGACTCTCTCTGTGGGGCGACTTGGCGGCGTATCAGAAACATCCTGGCTGGGTTATCGCAGCACACAGCCTTGCACTTCTCAGCGCACTTGTTGCTCTTTTCCTTGCCCTACGCAGCGAGGGTCGTGAGGCCTTTTTTCGATGGATCACACCCGAAGAGTACCAGAGCACCCCAAGACCTCTTGAGGTTATGACGAGCGTCTCAATATTTGTATGGATTGCCCTTACTCGCTTTTATGCGCTCAATCGAATTCCCACGGGGTGGGACGCCGAAACATGTCCCCACCGAGCAATCGCAACTTCCTGGTATCGCATGACGGAACAAGAGCTTGGCGCTCACGTTCAGCAATCGTCGGGTATGTTTTGGGTTATTCTTCACAACCTTTTTACCCGCCTCGAGGACCCTCTACTATTTCTCCTCGATGAGAGAATCCTCGGTGTTGGTATCAGCCTCCTGAATTGCTGGGCGGTGTATTTTATGGTGCGATACGTAAGTGGAGCATTCGCGGCTATCCTTGCCCTCCTCGTGTATGGGCTCGGCCCTCTCGATCTAGAGTGGTCACGATTACCAACGCTGCATCACCTTCCGGTCGCGATCGGTTTGCTATTAACCTGGGCTACTTTCATGGCCTTTGGCCGAAGAACATGGGGAGCTTTTTGTGCAGTACTCGTACTCATTGTTGCAACCAAATTTGTCTATCCCTCTGCCAAATTAATCGCTCTCGGTCCTGTTCTTGGCATGTGTGGCGCCATTATGTGGGAGCGTCGCGCTTGGATTGGAGAGAAGAAAAAACTCTTGGCGATCCCCTTAGGGATACTTGGATTCGCCGGCATCCGCTCATTGGTGATGAGCATCTGGCACGGAAGCATCCGAATCGTGCCGCCGGTGCAGATTCCTCCACAGAGCAATCAACCCAGCTCACTGATGGACACGGCTTCGTTCTATGTAAGAGAGCTCAGTGGTTTTTTCATCGAACTATTCTACACACCGTATAGCCCGACCCATTGGACGATTCCTGCCTCCGTCGAGCCCTATCGTTCCCTGCCCTCTATATGTGTCGTGCTCAGCGTATTGGTTTTTGCACGACTCCTCCTCTCAGTTCGCTCACCATACGCTCTCATCTGTGCAGGATTCATGATTGGGGGACTCGTGCCCGCCATTGTGATCGGTCTGGCTGACAGGCGTATCGCCTTTAGTCTGGTGCTCCTCTCTATACTCGGCTCGATTGAGCTCGCTTGGTTCTTGCGGACCGCGATAACCCCGCACCTACCGAGAGTAGCGGATCTAGCCAGAGGAGTTATCGTACTGGTCGTGGGCTTAGCGCTCCTCTCACTACAGACAACTGGATTCTTCTCGCGACCAAGCGGTATTCCGATTCAAATTGCAGAGACCCAAAGGCTTAGACCACTGGTCAAGCCGGGCACCTTAGTCATGCTTCTTGCAGAAGAGCATCGGTGCGAGCTCTTTTATGGGGTATTGGACCTTCTCAGAGGAAACAAAGGAAAAATAGCTTTTGCCACTGCAAACGACAGTGCAAAGGGTCCTCGTGAGATGATTGAAACTCCCTCGGTTACGTATGACGCCTGGTACTACCAGCTTACCGACCTAACAGACGCACGAGCATTGAGCCAAGAGCAAAAGACTGCTCCTTGGCCAGGACGAGTCCTGTATGCTTTTCAGTATATTCCGAGCCGTCAAGAGTGGGTTGATCGCTTGCAGACTCGATATCCGGCCGGCAAGGGCATGAGTTACGACCTTGAAACCGAGCAAAGGCAGGTGCTCTATGTGTTTGACACTATGCCTGAGGGGAGCCACTAATCCGGCTCAATGAAAATCAGTATCTCCCTCTGCACCGAGGATGGACCGTTCCATGACTGCGATGTCCATGGAACGGTGCAATAAAACTAACCTCATGTTAGGCATTCGGGTAATTGATATAATCGCTGAAATAGTAGTAGACCGAGCGCCATGCGAAAAATAAAACAAGGCAGCCAGCAGCTACTCTCGGAACGATACTCCATCGCCCAGGCAGGTATCGGTGGACCAAATCTACCGGGATAAAAAGCGCGAGGGCCATAATGAACATCTCTGCTGGCAAGCCTAAAAACAGGCGATTCGGCGAAATGCCGGTCGTTGCCAGGAGCGGCACCCACGTGAGTAACCACCATCCGAGAACGATCAGATATCTGCTATTTCTAAAGGACTCAACAGCGCAGCGAAGGAGCCCAATCAGCAACAGGCCCAGAAACCACGGACGCCCTATACGCCATAGACTGTCGTAATGCTTGTCTTGATGGCGGGCATTAAAAAAACGCCTGCCGTTGGAGTAGAACTCATAGAGATTATTGATTCGCTCTGGGGCCATCTTTGTAAACACTTTTTGCATCCGTTCCACAGAGGACTCTGGAGCTGCAGCATTACCGTTACCAAGGTCTCTTTCAGTCAACAAGAACTGCTCCCCACGGCCTGATATATACAAGAACACGATATCCTTACGCCCACCTTGCGTAAGTAGATATGCCCATCCTAGCAGGAAAATAACCGCCAACATGAGTGGCGTGCGGTGGAACCTCCGAAAATTCGATGACCTCACGAACTGACACAGAATTATCAAAAAGCCGATTCCCGCTAGGTAGCGTATCGTTGCATAGAAAAAGGGCTCAATCGACACACACAAAAGAAACGGTATCCACGCCCACCGACGATTCTCAAACGCAATAATGGATGCACATACAATGATCGCCAAAAGTAGCGAGAGCGTGGGGCCAATGTACCCACCTGTCCGCGCAAAAGATATTGCATACTGCTGGGCTCCAACCAGAATCCCAACCCAAACCGCCATGTCCTTACGATAGAACCGCCTCACTAACTCGGCGGTCAATACCGGCGATAGCGCCGACAATAACGCGCCTGGCAGCCGATATCCGAAAGGACCATCCCCAAATAGTGCTCGGCTAATCCTCACGAGCATTAACCAAACGGGCGCATTGATAGCCGCATTACTATCGTTGGACTGTATCGTCAGCAACTCTTTGAATTTCCGCCCCCACGACATATCCAGGATCGGGAGGTAATTATCCACCCATACTTCAAAGATCTCTAACTTTGGTGGAATGGTATCGAGCTGGAAGCAGTAGATCGCTACAAACACGACATACAGAAGGATATTTTCAAAAGCTCGCCGAGACATACAACAATCCGTCTAAAAATGTATCTAATGAGCTCATACTTGCAGAGCTCCTAAAACATGCGCCGACACCACAATCGTGATTTCACTATGAATAGAGAGGTTTACGCTACCTCATTTTTCATGCTCCGGAATTACCTTGGATCACTAACACCCTATTGGCGTTTGCACTCCCCCACCTTAGCTGTCACCATTTTCAGAGGCAACATCC
>JBIJBZ010000186.1:0-6013 GCA_044344945.1 Bdellovibrionota bacterium
CAAGCGTACTACTAGATATCGATCGCCGGGGCAGAAAGTTGCTCGATCGGGTACGTTCACGTTCACGTTTGCGAGCACGTTCACGCGGAAACACGTGATTCATCACTGAAAACAATGGATTATGCCCCATCAGCAGTCATTTGGCACCCACGCGATTCCGCGATGAGCCACTATTTTCAGACCGGAAGGTATCTCGATACGATTCCGCCCTGCAGATACTTTGTTGAATTCGCCCTTCGGGCCCGAGCAATCACCACTCTCGGCGCTATCGCGACGTAGTTTCATGAAAAATGCGGAGCTAGTGCAACGAAAGCCGCACCGAGGTTCTGGTTGTGAACAGATCGAGAAGGGAGTGTCAGTTCGAGGCAATCTGCGCGGCATCTTCGCGACCAAAAGTCGGATCACGCCGCAGCAACACGAACCCTTGGAACGTAAACCCCTCTACCGGACGGTAGTAGCCCTTGGCCTCCAAGGGTGGGATTGACCGCTCGGTACGTTGGGGAGGCTCGTGTCGGAGAATATAGTCGGGTTGATAGTGGCGTAACCAGCCGAACCACTCGCGTCGAGCGATGTGCTGTGCGTTATGAGGGGTAACAAGCCCCAGGATGTCAATGATGTATCGCTTGGTATTCCAACCGACGGCCCCAACCTCAACGAGCGCCAAAGAGGCTTCGCGTTCCGTATTGTTGTCAATCCAGCGCCCGATCGATCCGTAGGGCTCCGCGGGTAGTTTGGGCCGACTGTCAACAGCATGGGCGTAGGAATAAATGAAGATCGCACAGACGGTAATCAGACAGATAGTTCGGCGCAACGTCCAAGGTTCACGAGCGAAGCATACCCACGAGTCTCCAAGCGCCATGCCACAAAATATCACCCCGAAGTAGAAAAACGGTGCATAGTACCAATGATAACTTGGAATGTTGAATCCCAAATAAAAAAGCGAGAGTAGTAGTAAAAAGACTCCGGCGAGTCGCACGATTGGCGAGCGCCGAGCGCGATACGCGCCATACGCCGAAAAAACAGCTAGGATAATCATCGACATCCAGCTTCCACTAAAAAACCAATCCGCCATATAGCGGATGTGAAGGAACGCCAGGTATTCGCCCCATAATCCTGATTGCCCCTGTCCGATCTTGGCGTTTGCGGTGTCAGGAAAGGGAGAGCCGTACATCGTTGCGTTGATCGCCAGTGGCACAAGGAATAGAACGACACTAAGAGCCATGGGTGTCACGCGCGGAAGTTTGCGACTGCAGGCGACGAAATATACAAATCCTGGAGCGGCGAGAAAGATGCCCTCACTCCGAGTCGCCCCAAGCAGCGCCAAAATCACCACAAACCAATCTGAATTCCGTTTCAATAGCAGGAGGCTCATTCCTATGAGGAAAAGATAGAGAGAGGTCTCCATGCCGAATGTTGTATAAAAGTATGAAAATCCCGCCAACAGCGACGAGATAAGCGCGAACTCAAGGCGGCTCTGAGCGAAAATTGCTCCGGCTACGATCGCTGCACCCGAGAGAAATATAGCTGATACCACGATGTTCGCGACCTGGTAGTCAAGGAGGTAGGTCGCTGTCAAGATTATGTACGAGAAGAGCGGTGATGTAAGACCGTTGAAGGCCTCCCCTGGATTGTATGAGAGCCCCTGCCCCTCGTGAAAATTGCGGATGTAGCGCAAGTAAATAAGAGCATCATCTAACTGAAATTCAGCCGTTAGCCAGGCAAAGTAGCTCACGATCCCGATGGGGATCAGGTAGAGGTAGGTTGGAATACGAATTTCATGCATTAGGCGAGATCTCTCCCGTTTCAAGGGGCTGCGTGACGCTGCCGGAGGCCCTATTTCCCTGCTCGACTGCTGCTGTTGCGCCGTTCCAAGGGGCGTTTACTCGATCCGGGCTTGTCGATACACTACAGCGAAATCATGGAAGCAGAAACTGTAAAGACCGGCGTGGAGACCGCCTGCGAGGAGCGGATGGAAAGCTGTGCCAAGCAGTGCGGTCGGCCGACACGATCTTCCCGCAGCAGAAGTGCAGGCTCGTGGCTCTGGTCGCTCTTCCGCTTTCGAAGGGTCAAGTTCAGTGCTGCTCGTGAATCGTCGACAGGCGATGACACTGCGCAGATCTGGTCACTACAGCCTCATCATGGTTCTCTACTCCCTACCGGGCCCACTTATCTCTCAGCGCGGGTGACCGCCGGAACTTTGCCTGTAACGGCCTGCATTCAATATCGGTGTGGGGATGATTTTGAAGAGGCGGCTCTCGGGTGGGTTCACTTTGATGCCCCTTCCATTCGCACCCGTTTCATTCACCTTCCAGCGGAGCTGTCAGAGCTTCGTCTTGTTGCGTACACAAGCGATTCGAGTTTTAAGATCGTTGATCTACAGTTGCGTGAGGTTGGGAGACTGCAACGAGCATTACGTAAGCTCTCCTCAGTTGTACTCCCGCTCCTTCGAAATCCGGGGGCGCTCGCCACAAAGGTGCGTAAAGCTTTTGCGTTGTATCGAAGAGGTGGATTGCAAGCAATCCGTCAGCGACTCCTTCCGGCTGATCGCTATCCCGAGTGGGTGCAGAAATACGATACTCTCTCGGATGATGACCGGCGGCAGATCGAGGCAGATATCGATCGTTTCTCCTACCGGCCATGTATCTCGGTGGTTTTGCCCGTGTACAATGTCCCGGAACGATTCCTGAGAGCGGCAATTGAATCCGTTCGGCGCCAGCTGTACAAAAATTGGGAGCTGTGTATCGCGGATGATAATTCTCCGAGCCCGCACGTGCAGCGAGTAATCCGTGAGTATGCGGCGCTCGATGCTCGCATCAAGTTCGTTTTGCGATCGGAAAATGGACACATCGCGGAGGCAACTAACTCCGCCGCTGCTCTCGCCTCGGGGGAGTTTGTCGGATTTTTAGATCACGACGATGAGCTCCGAGAGCACGCGCTCTATATGGTGCTACAAGAGTTGCAGTCGCATCCCGACGCTGATCTTATCTACAGCGATGAAGACAAGATTACAGAAGATGGCGAGCGATTCTACCCGCACTTTAAGCCTGACTGGAATCTTGAGTTGCTGTTGTGTCAAAACTATATCTGTCATTTTACTGTAGTTCGTAGCTCTCTATTTCGGGCTCTTGGAGGGATCCGCAAAGGTTTCGACGGAGCCCAGGATTGGGATTTAGTTCTACGGACATCGGAGCATACGACTGTCGATAAAATCCGCCATATTCCGCACATCCTTTACCACTGGCGAGTGCTTGAGGGATCCACGGCGAAAGGCGCCGATGCCAAGCCGTACGTTACTGAGGCGCAGGCTCGAACGGTTTCTGAGTATCTGGTCAGAAATGGAGCTCCTGATGCCCGGGTTGTTTCGATCCCGAGCCTCTCGATGCTGCGAGTGCACTATCCGGTTTGCGAGCCTGGTCCCTTGGTATCGGTCATAGTTCCTACCTATAACCAGCTACCACTTCTTTCCAAATGCCTTGATGGTTTGCTCGACGGTACCTCGTATTCAAATGTAGAGGTGATCGTCGTTGATAACCGAAGTGATGATCCGGCAACTCTTGAGTACCTTGAGCGTTTGAGATCGGACTCCCGGGTGCGTGTAGTTCGAGATGACGGACCATTTAATTTTGCTCGTCTCAACAATGAGGCCGTACGTGTGTGCAAGGGGTCGCTGATCGCATTCCTCAATAACGATATCGAGGTGGTTAACCCTGATTGGCTGCATGAGATGGTGGCGCGACTGAGGCGCCCCGGTGTGGCGGCGGTCGGAGCCAAACTGCTATATCCTAATGGAACCATTCAACACGCTGGTGTACTACTGGGAGCCTCGGGTGGCGTGGCAGACCACATGTTGAAGCACCACTCGGCTCACGAGCTCGGGTATTTCTGTCGAGCGGTTTTGCCGCAGAATGTTTCGGCAGTAACAGCGGCGTGCATGCTCGTCAGCCGAGAAGCCTTCGAGCGAGTTAACGGCTTTGATGAAAAGGCTTTTGCTGTGGCCTATAACGATATCGATCTCTGTCTTCGACTAAGGCAGGCTGGGTATCTAATCGTGTACACCCCATACGCAGAGCTGATCCATCACGAGTCGGTGTCTCGGGGCTACGAAGACAGCCCTGAGAAGCGTGCTCGCTTTGAAGGAGAGGTGGCTAAGATGCACGAGCGTTGGGGAGACCTGTTGCGAGCGGATCCGTATTACAATCCCAACTTTTCGTTGGATAGGGCGGATTTTACCCTTGCGATGCCGCGTCGGCTCCACATGCCGTGGAGTTAGCCCGCATATTTCATGAAGCCTGCTACTGCGAGCGCCGATAATGGTGCTTTTTCAGTCCCAAATACTATCTTCAGACCGGAAGGTATCTCGATACGATTCCGCCCTGCAAAAGTACTTTGTTGAATTCGCCCTTCGGGCCCGCATATTTCATGAAGCCTTCTACTGCGAGCGCCGATAATGGTGCTTTTTCAGTCCCAAATACTATCTTCAGACCGGAAGGTATCTCGATACGATTCCGCCCTGCAAAAAATACTTTGTTGAATTCGCCCTTCGGGCCCGCATATTTCATGAAGCCTGCTACTGCGAGTGCCGATAATGGTGCTTTTTCGGTCCCAAATACTACCTTCAGACCGGAAGGTATCTCGATACGATTCCGCCCTGCAAATACTTGGTTGAATTCGCCCTTCGGGCCTGAACAATCACCACTCTCGGCGCTCTCGCGACGCAGTTTCATGAAAAATGCGGGCTAGTGTGCAAAGCCAGCCTTGCTGGAAAAACTGAAGATTTCCAGGGGGTTGCCATTTTCCTGAGACAGCGCTAGAAATGACAGCATGACCTATCTTCGATTCGTCCGGAGCTTCTTACTATCATTTGTGCAGTACCGGGACTACCTCGTTCAATCAGTGGCACGCGATCTCCGTAAACGATACCGTCGCTCCTTCTTAGGCTATCTGTGGAGCATGCTAAACCCGCTCCTTATGATGGCGATCCTCTCGGTCGTATTCTCAAATGTCATGCGCGGTTCCACCGAGCACTATCCGGTCTTCCTTTTCTGCGGGATGCTCCCGTGGGCCTATTTCTCGGGGACCTTGGTTGCATCTCTTCATTCTGTGAAGGGAAACATGCAGATTATCTCGCAGCTCCCAGTGCCGAAGTATATCTTCATGATCTCAATGGCCTTTTCACAGCTCTTCAATTATGTTGTATCTCTGGTTCCGCTGCTCGGAGTGATGTGGTTTCTCGGCGTTGAGATTACGCCGCATTTGCTTCTCATTCCCTTAGTGATTGCCCCGCTCATGATAGCAACGATGGGGCTATCCCTCTTGTTTTCTGTGTTTAACGTGTTCTTCGATGATACCGAGCACCTAATTGGGGTTTTTCTACAAGCCTTATACTTTCTTTCCCCAGTGTTGTACGGGCGAGATATCCTTCCGCCATACCTTCAGTCGCTCGTTGATTTCAATCCTCTCTTCCCGATTATCGAGATGTCACGCGATCTGATTCTCCACCATACGCTACCGGAGCTCGGGGGGTACCTCACTAATTTGATGTATTGCTGTTCCTGGCTGCTTCTTGGGCTCTTCATCTTCGAGAAAGCAGACGACAAATTTATTTACCACGTCTAACTATGGCAGTGATTGAGCTGGATAACATAAGTGTCGAATACCGCCTCTACCACGAGCGCCCGACCTCGTTGAAGGAGTCCGTTCTGCGCTCGCTAAGAACGGGTAAGATTAAGCACTACACGAAGCTCTTTGCGCTCAAGAACGTTAATTTGAGGGTTGAGAAGGGTGAAGTTTTTGGGGTGATCGGGAGTAACGGTGCTGGAAAGAGTACCCTTCTGCGAGTTCTCGCCGGAGTACTTCCTCCGACTGCCGGCACGAGGCGGATTGCCGGTTCAATTGATAGTTTGATTAGTTTGGGAGCAGGCTTTGACCCTGAACTCAACGCCGTCGAGAATATTCTTCTGTACGGGAGTCTTCGAAGGCGCAAGACGTCTGAGATTCGTAAGCACATCGGCCG
>JBIJBZ010000257.1:0-3530 GCA_044344945.1 Bdellovibrionota bacterium
TCCCTGAAACGGGGAGTGTCGCCTTTGCAGGTAACTGTGCGATGAGAGACTGCTCACTCTGAAGGCGAGCCAGCCACTCCTTTGCAATCGCCGCGAGTGGGGGCCGATCTTCTCGTCTTGAAGGAGATTGGCCAGGTCATACGTCTTATCTGAGCTCTCCAGGAAGAGAGAAAGAGCCTCCGGCATCGCTATGAGGTGGTAGGTGCCGAGGTTCGACTTGCTGGTAGCAAGCACAGCACCGCCCTTCTTTTCAGGTGAGAACGTCCATTTTTCGGGGTCATGATGTTCCCGGACGATATCTGCCGACGCTCGAATTTTGAGGATCCATCCCGGGAGTACGGGAGTGTTAAGGTTGGCTAGCGCGCCTGAAGGGATGCCCTCCGTCCTATCCTGCTCAGTGCCTAACGTTGAATCAAGAATAATGCCACCCATGTTCCGTACTCCTTAGGCGCAGCCAGGCGCCATCCCTTGTTTATCCATACGGCAGCCCGCATTCAAGGGCTTTCTCCGCTCTCACAGCCCCGTGTCTCAGGGGGTGGATCCGACCAGTAACCGCGCCTTGTTCGCCGGTCGCCACCTCTCGGCATCAGGGATCTCCGTAGGTTTGGGAAGTTTCGTAATAAAACAGGTCCGGAATCAACAGATTCGAACAGGTTGGATCGACGCATAGTTGTGGATAATGGGAATTAAATTGGTCTTTTGACTAGGCCCTAAGCCTCTGAGATCCTTGTCCGCGCATTATGACTCGTCCGGCACGTAACAACACACGCACACCTGTAAGCGAACAACCCCCTGCACCAGGTCAGGGCAAGGTCGCTGCGGCTGCTGAAGCCAGCGGAGATGCTTCATTAGAAGGAAGATTCGCGCCGCAGAGTAGTCGTTTGGAAGCAGCCCGTACTCACGCTGACAGTCAGTTGAAGGCAGGGGATTATTCTCTTGTTGCCGTGGCGAGATCGCTCGCAAGCATTTGGTCGAGCGCGACACTTTCTGAGCGCAAAGCAGTAGTGCTCGCACCCGGTCGTGAGTGGAGCCAGCTACTGACTGCCCTCGCAGAGCGTGGTGTAGCAGAAGTGGGAGCACTCTCAACCGGCGACCTCGCCGCGCTCACCTCAGATTTTGTAAAACTCGGGATTCGAAGTCTACGCTTTTTCCGCGCTGTATCATCGCGGCTCCAATCACAATTAGATGATATTCCCATGACGGATCTGGCGCACACCCTGCGAAGTTTTGCAGAGCTGCGAGTGAATGAAGCTCAATTATTCTCGAGGGTGCTACAACGATTAGAGCAAGAGCCGCGCGACCTGGATTCTGAGACCCTCCTGAACCTTGCCGTTGCCTTGGCCTTGCCCGGCACTCGACACGGCGTGGTCGGGGAATTTGGTTTGGAGCGGGGACAGCAAACTCCGTTGGGTCGGCAAGAGGGCGAACTGCTGCTTGATCTCGCCCTCTCTGCTCTCAAGTCTCAACAAGAATGCACGCCCCAAGCTGTATGTGATCTTTTGGCCGCATTTGCAAGCCGAGGGGTTCGGGGCGAGGAGCTGCTGACGGAAGTAATCGCTCGTGGCCCCCGAATGTTGGAGAGCTTTGACCGCGGGCAGCTTCTGTCGCTGGCAGAGTCTTGTGGAGCTCTTGGTGCTCGATACGTTGATGTCAATCAGCAGCAATTCCTGCAGCACCTATTTACAGTGCTGGCGGCTGATGCAGAGAACTTTTCGGCTGTCGAGGCCGTGCGCTTTTTCCGTGCAGCAGAGGGCTTGAGGATGACGCCCCTCGATGGGGAGCGTTCCTCTGAATACGATCCACTGGCGCAGCCCTTCGAGCGGGTCGTCTCCCAGGTTCTCAAACTCCGGGATACAATCGGGGTCGCGCAGTTGACGTCTCTGGCACGTAGTTTTAGGCGATGCTCGGTGAATCCTACTGTCGGGCTCTCTCCCCTACAGCCTCGGATAGCGGAGGTATTGTCTACGGCAACGGATGAGGAGCTGGCTACAATTGTTTTCGTATATTCGCGCGTTAAACCAACGCCGTATGCTTTCATCTCTGAGCTTGCCACCGCTGCGACAAATCAACCCTGGAATGACATCGAAGCATTCGCGAGTTTTGTGGCCTCTTGTGCCCGCATAGACCTCAAGCATGCCGATCTGTTCAGGATGTTTCCCCAGATCGTTTTGCAACATGCCCTCGATAGATGTGATTCCCGGGTAGTTGCCAGGTTGCTGTGCGCATATGTGGAGCTTGGCGAGGCGATTCCAGAAGCGGGCTGGGTGGGTGCGTACTTTGACCCCTATTTCTTCGAGGCGCTGCTCAGCAGGCTCTCTCCCTCGGTTTCTGAGCTTACCTCCATAAATCTTTCCAACCTTGCTCGTGCGGTAGCAGAGTGTTCGGAAAACATGGACTTGGAGGGCGATCCTATCGAGAGGCGTGCTCTATGTGTTCCCTTGATTCAATCTATTGCTGATGAGATCGTGCGTCGCCTCAGGTATCGCCCGCCTGCGGGTACGTTTTGGAGAGATTGGGAGGTAAGTTGCCAGAGTATCGCTGTTGTAACCAGAGCGCTTGGAATGTTGGGCCTCAATGATCGTCGCGTCTTGGAGGTGTTCCGTGAGGAGATTTCAATTCGCGTTCAATCCTTTAAGACTGAAGAGCTCTGCAAAATAGTCTTTGGATTGGCGCGGCTTCGCTATCGTGATGTGGAACTCTTTGACTTGATTGCAGGTGAGGCGAAAGAGCGATTTGAGGGCCTTCTCTCTGATGAAAAAGCGGCCTCTCGCAAGAAATCCTTGGCGCAAGATGCCTGCATGATGGTGTGGGCTCTTGCCAATATCCATATTCCAAACGAGCGGTTGTGTGAGGTGGCAGTCGCGCTTTGTCATAAATATCATGAGAAGTGGAAGCTCCGTGATCGGATTCAGCTTGCCTGGAGCCTTGGTATTCTCAAACCTGAGTTGGTGCGGGAGGTATGTACGCGAGATGACCTTGCATCAGTTAATGACGCAATTCAATGGCGACAGGCATACCATGCTCTTTTGGCAGGAGGTGAAATATCCCATGCGGAGCATTTTGAGATGCTTAAAACTCTGCGTCAATTGCCGGACGCTGTAGCGTCATCGCGATTTGAAGAAGAGGTGTTCGATGAGTTAACCGATACGATCGGAATTCCCAGTGGTCAGATTGAACGACAGGCATTTATCGGGGCAATCCCGGTGGATATGGTGATTGGTGAGGTCATTATCGAGTGTGATGGGGATATGTGGCACTACTCGGAGGGGAGAGACGGTGACGCTCAGATGGGGAGTGATTTCTTGCAGGATCGGATCCTCTCTATGGCGGGGTATCGAGTTATCCACATCAGGAATGAGCATTTCCACGCTAACCGTGCTGAGGCTCTTGAGCCGCTCCTGGCCGAACTCAAGCGGATTGGATATCCTTCTCTTCATTCAGGTGAATAGATCAACCTTCGGGCCTAAATCAAACAGGCTCAGCGGTGAATCAAGTGGGTGCCAATGACTGCTGATGGGGCATAACCCCTT
>JBIJBZ010000187.1:0-5988 GCA_044344945.1 Bdellovibrionota bacterium
TGCGGTCATAACTGGACTCAATCCACTTCCCAATCTCATCACGGGATTTGAATCCGACCACGGCGAGTCCCGCCAACGTAGTAACCGCACCAATCGTTTTGACGAGCGATCCCATGCCCGAACGTTGAGAGATGTCATTAATCATAGCCGCCTACTCTTTGCTTGATGCCCGATGCCTTTTGCAGATTCCGCATTTAGATTTCGCCTCTCCTCGATATGCGATGGGGACTCGTAGCCAATCGAAACAGCGGTCCTTCCACACGACACTAGAACAGTTTACTCAGCCAGACGGTCGGATGAGGTATCCTAAAAGGGTTCAGATAAGGCTTCATTGCAGCTCGGATGATGGTGCAACGCATCCACCCGCGCGGGTTGGGTAAGGCTAATTCCTGATCCGCTCGCGCCGCCTAGAACCTAAAGGCCGGGACAAACTGGCAACGCCTCACAGCAACACTAGTAATGTTATTAGCAGGTTACCCGTGAGATTCGTGCCCCTCTTTGCGACACGGCTCATTTCCACTACAATCGACAGCGAAGGTGCCTCGGCACTCTCTGCATCGTGAGCGGCGGAAGGGATCTGGCCCTGTGAACGCCCGGCAACCTACGAATCATTCCCGTGATTTGAGAGGTGCTAATGCCAGCTGTATAGGCGATGCGTTTCCAACTTCTTAGGAAGTAAGACGTTGGAGAAAACTCGGTAGTAAGGAAACGAAACAAGTACATAGAAACTATCGACTCGTTACAAGTCGACTAGTCGTAGTGTCTACTCTTCTTGGGTGCAGCTGCGATTGTTTTGCGGAGCTAGTATCACAGTGTCTGAATACGTTGATTCAAATTGTGCCTCGGCAACCAATAGCCTGTTGGTTGCGAACGATACTCTAATAGTAGAGTCGCAGCTCTTCCGCCTGGGGTCTTCATTTTCCTTAAGTGAGGGCGGGGAACTCGAAGACCTCTCAATCGCGTATGAGACCTACGGCACCCTCAACGCAGCTCGCGACAATGCAATCTTACTTTTTCACGCCTTTAGCGGATCGCAACACGCCGCTGGGTTCAACCCAGCAGTCCCGGATCTCCTTGTTCACTGGAATGAGCACTGTCAGCTCGGGTGGTGGGATGAGTTCATCGGTCCTGGTAAGGCCCTTGATACCGACAAGTTCTTCGTGGTGTGCGCTAACGTCCTTGGCGGATGCTATGGAACGACAGGGCCCTCATCCTTCATTCCATCAAAGCAACACCAGCGTTACGGCGGAAGCTTTCCGTGGGTATCAGCTCGTGACGTCGCGCGCTCACAAGCGCTCCTCCTCAACGAGCTCGGCATCGAGACCTTACATGCAGTGGTGGGAGCCTCGCTTGGAGGAATCCTTGCAATCACCTTTGCCCTTGAATACCCAGATAGAACCCGTCGAGCAGCGCCAATTGCTTCATCACATGTGGTTAACTCAGCTCAGATCGCCTCGAATTTCGCCCAAGCGGAGGCCATTCACCTCGATCCGAATTTTGGGCGAGGGGATTACTATACCGGCCAAAACCCCCACCACGGACTCGTATTAGCGCGCCAGATCGCTCAGATGAGCTTTGTCGATCAATCGACGATCATCGAGCGGGCAGGGCGTGATGTCGTGAATCCCAACCGCTTTCCATCGTATCGGATGAGCCATCCAGTCGAGTCATACCTACGGGGAAATGCAGCGCGTTTTGTTGATCGCTTCGATGCTAATTCGTACCTGATCATGCTTGATCTCTGGCAACGAACTGATTTTCTGCGGCTCTATCAACGCTCAAACTACCTTGAGCTGTTTGCGCGGTGTCGACGAACACCATTTTTAGTGGTCGGAATCGACTCCGATTGCTGCTTTCCGGTAGCCCAGCAGTTTGCGCTCTATGAATCACTCCGCGGGGCAGGGGTTCCTACAGAGCTCTCAATCGTCTCATCAACGAAGGGGCACGATTCATTCCTGCTGGAACCGGAACTCTACAGACGAGCCCTCAAAGGCTTTCTTGGGGATGCCCCGGCCGAGTGCTAACTTCGGTATAAGGTGCGTACTATCAGGCTCAGAACGACTACCGAGGGTTTAAGCTTTTCCGCAACTTGCTGTGCTTTCTGCCGTACAGAGCATAGAGCACAAGCCCAATCAGGAGCCACACCACAAGTCGCAGCCAGTTCTCTGTGCCCAGCGAAAACATCATCACGGTACACATCATGATTCCGAGGATCGGAATGAGGGGAACGAATGGCGTACGAAAGGGGCGCGGAAGTTCTGGCTTTTGCTTGCGCAGCACGAGGATTCCGATGCAGACCAATATAAACGCGAAGAGGGTACCGATACTCGTCATCTCGCCAACGACGTGCCCTGGAACTACGGCAGCGAATAGCCCCGTAAAGACCATGAAAAGCAGATTGCTCGCTACCAAGGTGCGTCGAACGGGGTGAACCTGCGCGAAAGCTGCAGGAACGAGGCCATCCTTCGCCATTGAGAAGAAGACTCGCGACTGTCCGAGCAACAACACCAGTATCACTGAGGTGTAGCCAGCGAGAATAGCAACGATAACGGCAGTCATAAAACCGGTGTACGGGGTGTGTGACAACGCAATCGCTACCGGTGCAATACCATCAGCCCCTTGGAACTCGGTGTACTTTGCAAGTCCCGTAAGCACGTGCGCAAACAAGATATAGAGGACTGTGCAGATCGCTAGCGATCCAAGGATACCTATCGGCATATCGCGCTTTGGGTTCTTTGCATCCTGTGCTGCGGTTGAAACCGCATCGAAGCCGATGTAGGCGAAGAAGATAACAGCCGCACCGCGAAAAACTCCCGACCAACCGAAGCGTCCGAACTCGCCAGCGTTCTCAGGGATATACGGCACGTAGTTCTGTGGATTAATGTACCTCCAACCGAGCGCGATGAAGAGCAGCACCACGCTCACCTTGAGGACAACGATGATGTTGTTTACAAGTGCAGACTCGCGCGTTCCCTTAATCAGCAGAAGTGAAGCTACAACGATGATAAAGGTCGCTGGAAGATTAGCGATTCCGTGCACCACGGTCCCATCGTGCAGGGTAGCTGAATCAAACGGTGAGAGCATCCAGGGGCGCAGCGAATCTGCCAAGGCCTGTCCGCCCAGAAGCCCAACCAGCTTATTCAGATAACCGGCCCAGCTAATCGCAACCGTCGCTGCGGCTACGGCATACTCCAACACGAGATCCCAACCTATAATCCAGGCCACCAGTTCGCCCATAGTTGCGTAGGAGTACGTATACGCGCTTCCAGCTACTGGAATCATCGCCGCGAACTCCGCATAGCAGAACGCCGCAAAAACGCACCCAAGGCCGGCGATAACGAAGGAGAGGGTAACTGCTGGACCGGCTGCGGTGCCTGCAGCCATGCCCGTTAGCGAGAAGATCCCGGCACCGATAATGGCACCGATACCCAAGGTGATCATGCTAAACCCGGTTAGCGAGCGCTTGAGGCTCTGGTGAGCGTCACCATCGCCGGCATCAGCTTCAGCCCGGATCGACTCGATTGATTTAGTGGTAAAGAGTGGATGCGCCATGACAGCTCTCAAACAGGGTAAATTTCAGATCCTCACGAGCACCGTTGAGACCTGCGATTGACACTAGCCAAAAGGGAAGTGCCCAGCAATAAGAACAAGTACTTAGTGGGCACGATAAGGCTCCCCAAATAGATCGACCGATAAGTAACGTTATCGGTCATTATGGGAAGTGGGGTTTTGGGTTGCTGGTGGGGACGGCCTGTAGCGCGCTCCTAACCCGCATTTTTCATGAAACTGCGTCGCTCGCAGTACCAGGCTCCATGAAATATGCGGGCTAAGGCTCGATTGAGGCTCCGGAAGCATGCTGCAAGGGCTTGTTATTATTCCTGTGGGCGTTCGCTTGATAGCAAGTAGTTCATCTGTCCGATTTTCAGACTCTCACGGGAGCAGCGCTAATGCTCGTAGCATCCGTCCGAATGACACGTTTCCGGAGCAACGCGGAACTGTACATCGCTTGAACCTAACAGCTCGTGACAAATAAGGTATCCCGAGGAGCTGTTGGGTAATTTGAACCACAGGGGACACTTCTGCGTAGGGTCCGCTTCCGGTTCTTTGCGTCTTTTGTGGTCGACCATGTCTTTGCGACCCACAGGTTTGGCAAACACGGACGCGCCCCCTTCCCTCACCCAGTCCCCTCACAGCTGCAAACATCGGTTCCAAAATCGGCGCCGCCGCTACCTCAAAGAAACAGAGCCTGGTAGTATCCCTCAAGAATACAGTCGTCAAGGAACATACTATGAAGATTATAGCCTATCTCAAACCAAGCTGTGGTTGGAGTCGCGGTGTACGAGCTGTGCTAGCAAAATACGATCTCACCTACGAGGATCGAGATATCATCAATGATCCAGCCCAACGTGAAGAGATGGTTCGAAAGAGCGGTCAACAGCTCAGCCCATGCGTTGAAGTTGATGGCACGATGCTCGCTGATATCAGCGGTGAGGAGCTTGAGCAGTATCTCCTCTCGAAGCAGCTCCTTCAACCACGATCAACCTCTACCGACGTTCCACTCGACCAGGGATGCCCGGGTCATGGAGCGCCGGTCTCGGGAATCCGAAGGAGCTAACGGCGCGCAACTGCGCATGCCTCACTGAGAGGATCTGTCCTCACCGCAGCGTAACCTTTCCGCGTTTAATCGTAATCGTTCTGGTTATCTTGGTCGAAGCTCCAAGACCATCGGTTACTCTGAGCAGAACTCGGTATCTACCATCTCGTCGGAAGCGCTTCCTCACACTCGGTCCGCTTGCCGTACTACCGTCCGAGAACTTCCATGTATAGCGCACCCCCTCTCCCTCGGGATCGCGGGAGCTGCTCGCGTCAAGAGCAACTACTCGGCTCTGCTTCTGTCGTGCGCGACGAGCTTGAGGAGCGAGAGAAATCGTCGCCTTCGGTGCGAGGTTGTCGAATACAGCCGTAAAGTAGCGAGGGTCCGCTTTGACAACAAATGTTCGCCCCCTGGATCGCTCACCATCAGTCCAACCAGTAAACGTTCTTCCCGCATAGGTAGGCGGAGCTACAATAGTCTGACGGGCACCGATTATCGGATTCGCAACATAGGGCGCTAGAACCTCTTTTTCTTCATCGAGGTACGAAATTGGAGCACCTGGAGGGATACTTGCAAACGTGTAGGAGCTGGTGCGGCCCTGGAGAGTTACACACTCCTGGTCCTCAAGCCCATTTGTTGAGCTGACGATGAGGCAGAGTTGATACCTGGTCGTATCAGTATGCTCGGCTGGGATGAATGATCCTGAGGGTCCTGATATCTCACCCACTGCATGAGTGTGCTGATTGTGGATCTGGATCAGGTTCCAGGTATAGCTGAGTGCACCGCCAGAGCCACCCTCGGCATGCCCTGAAAATGACACCGGAACTCCGATTTCGAAAAGATCATTGCTTTTTGGGTAATCAATACGAGCGATCGGAGCCTGCGCACCAGCCCGGACCGTAAAGGAATCAGTTGATTCGAGAAAGGGCGCTGTCTTCTCCCGCACCGTGATCGTAACTGAGTAGGTACCTGGGACGGTGTAGAGATGCGTTGCGTCAGCGCTAGTTGAGGTAGATCCATCACCAAAGTCCCATCTAAATGACAGGGCTTGAGCATCTGGATCAAAGCTCTGCGATGCACTTGCCGTAACTAGGAGCGGCACCGCTCCCGATGTCGGAGAGACCGACGCTTTTACGACCGGCGGATTGTTCCCGGCAACCTTTGCCCGGAAACGACGCACCTGACTCGTGCGGGCAACGAGATCGATGTACACAGCATAAATATTTCCATCGGGACCGGTACTAAGCTGAACCGCCCCCAGGCTACTTCCTACCTCGGTAGCAAAGTCGTGAGAGGTCGGTTTTCCGCTTGAATCGAAGGTAAGGTATTTAAGCCAGTTCTGTGCATAATCTGAATAAAATAGTGCGCCTTTATACGCAGCTCCGTAGCCATAT
>JBIJBZ010000188.1:0-5985 GCA_044344945.1 Bdellovibrionota bacterium
GAATTGCTGTCACAACTAAATTCAACGGGATTGATCTCTTGAGCAGTGGTGGAAACATCCTGTTCCAAGTTGGTTTCGATGGAGGATCGCTGTCACAACTCGCATACACAGGAGTCAATGCTACGCTGCAAGCCATGGGTCTCGCTGCGTCGGGAAGCTCGGCGGCTACATACTCGATTACTGGAAGCACGTTTGATGAAGCCCAGAGCGCATCCCGTAATGCGCTTGAGGCGATTAGCAGTGCGCTTACTTCGATAAATCACAACCGTGGTAAGTTGGGAGCTCTTCAGAGCCGTCTAGAGGTTTCAATCAGCAACCTCCAAGTAGCTCGCGAAAACTTCAAGGCAGCTGAAAGCCAAATCCGCGACCTCGACGTTGCAGCGGAGGCCGCTGAGCTTACTCGAGTCAATATCTTGCAACAGGCAGGAGCCGCAGTCTTAGCTCAAGCTAATCAGCAGCCGCAGCTCGCGCTCCGACTGTTGAATCAGTAATTAGTACCACGGGGAGGATAGAGACGGATCCATAGCGTCTCTATCCTCCCTCGCTCATTGTAGGCTCGGGAACACGTAAGCACGCTCCCCCTCCCAAACTCTCCTCTGCCGAAACTGGTTAGGTTCGCGGTGATGTATGAGCTTAGGCTTCAAACTAAACATCTCTTCGCTCAACGCCCAACGAAGTTTTAACAACGCGACCGCCGGTGTTAATAAAGCGTTTCAACGCCTCTCAAGCGGAAAGCGAATCAATTCAGCCTCAGACGATGCCTCTGGCCTCGGTATATCAGAGCGGCTCCGAGGTGATGCGCGCGTTGCAACGGTCGGGCTGCGTAATGCAAACGACGCCATTTCAATGGTTAACATTGCCGATAGCACCCTCGGGCAGATCAGCAATATTCTCAATCGGCTCCTTGAGCTCGCCAACCAGGCGGCAAACGGACTTTACGGATCGGCGCAGCGTTCGGCGCTCCAGAACGAATATGTGGCCCTGACCAGCGAGATAGAGCGAATCACCGCAGCCACAACCTTCAACGGCTTTAAAGTCTTGAGTGGTGGACAGGCGGTGCGATTCCAGGTCGGTTTCGACGGCACGTCAATCTCCTCGATATCGTTTTCAGGTATTCGCGCAACGTTGGCTGACCTCGGTCTCGCGACGACTGGTAGCTCGGTGCCCTTGTTTTCCCTAAATGCTGCAACCGATGCGGACGCGCAGGTGGCTGCGCGGCATGCAGTCGATGCCCTCAAGAGTGCAACGGGCATGTTGAATGGGACTCGCGGGGTCCTCGGAGCCTTACAGAATCGATTAGAGAGGGCGATTTCGAACCTTCAGGCGATTCGCGAGGACTTTAATACTTCAGAGAGTGCGATCTCGGATGCAAATGTCGCGGAGGAGGTCTCCAACCTCACGCGGGATTCGATCCTTCAGCAGGCGAGTACGGCCATCCTGGGCCAGGCAAATTTGCAGCCGCAAATGGTAATGAGGCTGTTATCTGACTAACACAGAGCCTTGAACCGCCGGCCATGTATCTAGCGGCACCAGTGGGTAGTTACAGCCAGGAATAGCGAATCGTAGTTGATCTTTAAGGGCTCCCCGGCTGCCGGGTTTCTTACTGCAAAGCCCGCCGGAATGAGGGGCTGGCTCTTGCTCCCGATAGCCCCTCTCTCCTATAGTCCCGTACAGTTGTTAGGAGAGAGAGCATGAATATCAGTCATATCGAAGAGTTGCTCGGCGACGAAGCAAAGAGCCTTTTAACCCACACCTGCAAGGGGATTCCCGCCTCCCAAATCCACCAGCCCGGTCCTGATTTCGTCGAACGCGTTTGGACGCAGAGCGATAGAAATGTGCAGGTGTTGCGCTCGCTACAGGCGATGTACGACCACGGACGCCTGAAGGGTACGGGCTACCTTTCGATCCTCCCTGTCGATCAGGGTATTGAGCATTCTGCGGGCGCGTCGTTTGCCAAGAACCCACAGTATTTTGATCCGGAGAACATCATTCGCTTAGCTATCGAAGGTGGCTGTAACGCCGTAGCCACGACATTCGGCGGCCTAGGTCTTCTTGCTCGCAAGTACGCGCACCGGATCCCCTTCATTTTGAAGATCAACCACAACGAGCTTTTGACCTATCCGAACAAGAGTGACCAGGTCATGTTTGCGCAGGTTCGTGATGCCTGGAATCAGGGCTGTGTTGCGATCGGTGCAACGATTTACTTCGGCTCGCCTGAGTCGTCTCGTCAGATCGTTGAGGTTTCCAAAGCCTTCTCAGAGGCGCATGCACTCGGCATGGCAACGATCCTCTGGTGCTACGTCCGCAACTCAGGATTTAAAGTTAACGGGATCAATTACGAAACATCCTCCGACCTAACGAGTCAGGCAAATCACCTCGGTTCGACGATCGAGGCTGATATTGTGAAGCAGAAACTCCCAGAGTGTAACGGTGGCTTCAAGGCGCTCAATACGGGCTCCTCGTCGTACGGCAAGCTTGATGAGCGCATGTACACGGAGCTCTCCAGCGATCATGTTATAGACCTTACTCGCTATCAAGTAGCGAACGGATACATGGGGCGCATCGGCTTGATCAATTCCGGCGGAGGATC
The DNA here is from genome assembly GCA_044344945.1 of Bdellovibrionota bacterium. Lineage (GTDB taxonomy): Bacteria > Bdellovibrionota_C > UBA2361 > UBA2361 > OMII01 > OMII01. Next base: position 2,591 of record JBIJBZ010000188.1, read on the forward strand.
TGGCAGTAACGATCTCGCTGAGGCGGTAAAGACCGCTGTGGTTAACAAGCGAGCTGGTGGTATGGGGCTCATCTCGGGTCGTAAAGCGTTCCAAAAGCCGATGAAAGAGGGCGTTGAGATCTTGAATGCTATTCAGGATGTCTACCTCTGTAAGGATATCACGCTAGCATAATCGCCCAGAGCGACGTGCCGGAGCTATTGCATGAAGGACCGTCACGTCGTTGTTCTTACTGGTGCAGGGATAAGCGCAGAGAGCGGTCTGGGAACCTTTCGCGGTAGCGGGGGGCTCTGGGAGGGGGTTTCTGTTCAGGAGGTCGCGACTCATGAGGCTTGGCAACGCGACCGTGATAAGGTTCTACGCTTCTACAATCAGCGGCGAGCCGAGATACTCAAAGCCGAACCGAACGAGGCTCATCGAGCCTTACGCGAACTAGAGGATATCTTTCGCGTCACGATTATCACCCAAAATATCGACGACCTCCACGAGCGTGCAGGGAGCACCAATATTGTGCACCTTCACGGGGAGATAATGAAATCCCGCAGCGTTCGCGATGAACGGCTTGTGTATCCATGCACAGGGGATATTAAGCTGGGAGATCGATGTGAAAAGGGATCTCAGCTTCGACCTCACGTTGTTTGGTTCGGAGAGCCCGTGCCGATGATGGATCAAGCGATAGCGATTGCGCGCACAGCGGATTTCTTCATCATCGTCGGAACTTCGCTGGAGGTCTATCCGGCAGCAAGCCTAATCGAATACGTTCCGTTTGATATACCGAGGTTCTTTGTTGATCCAGCTCCAAACGGGCTTACGGATGAGAGTTTTCACGTTGTTCAAGCTCGAGCAACGACGGGGGTGCCGAGTGTTGTCGCACAGCTCCGAGCATTGATGGCGTAGCCCAATCGCTTCGCGGACAGCAGCGGACTCTTAGCCCGCATATTTCATGAAATATGCGGGTTAGAACAATTGCGCGAAGAGAGCCTCTCCGGACTGGAATAGGATTGTTGCATCCCTGAGAACCCGCTCTCTGCCGCGTAGGCAACCGTCGTTCGATGATGAAATGAAGAGGTATCGGACGTTTCTTTGGCGGAGCCATTCCTTGTTAAATTGGAGGCAGACGTAGTGCCGATAATTGTCGTAGCTCCACGCTGGAGAACCCCTTCCGTAGAAAAAAGCGACAGGCAGGGGAGATATCAACGGAAGAACGCGCCCGGCACCGGCCGGAAATACCCACTTCTCAACCTGTGCAACTGCAGTGTTGCCCAAAATCAAGATCTTTGGGGCCGATTGATAGGTGAGGTTGTTGTAGCGTGAGAGTAGATCCTCGCCAAATCTCCTTATGAAGTCTAGCACAGCCTGATCGTCCTGTGTTACGCATCCAGCCACTCCGCAATTACTTGCGCGGGGTGTCATCCTAAAATACGCGTTCGTAGCAGCCGCCGGTTGTGGATAGTAGCTGCCGATCGCCGCCGTCATGACGCTGGCAATAATCATTCGTCTGATGGTTAGTCTGCCCAGTACCATATGCACTAGCACTGTGAAGAGTATGAATCCAAGTAGGGCTCCGTAGAGTAGGCATGCTTGGCCAAGATAGGGCTTAACAAGGTACACAGGGTTCTCGACTGTGCCAGAGGAGGGGAATCCCAGTGAGGTGTAAAATCCAAGCGAGGATAGAAGCAGTAACGCTGTATACCGGAGTGCGCAGCCACGAGTGGTAACGAACCAATAAAGGATCCCAGCTCCAATACAAAGCGCTTTGGCGATAGTAAGAGTGCCGGGCGGCAGGGATCCGGAAAACAAAAGCGCGAATATCCGAGGTGGAGAGAGCCACGTAACAACTGACTCCGTGGGTGTTGACCAGCTAAGCCCTGTTGCTTGGGTTACGTTCGCTGTGTTGCCAACGGTAGCATCTCCTAACCGTGTTTGTAGTAACTCAAGGACTGCCTCGCCAAAATACGGGTCGCCCAGCAGTAAGATACATAGGGTAGCGCCGAGTGCGAGGAAAAATAAGATCGGTTGACGGGACTCTTGCCTGCGCATGGAAGCAGTGATGCAACCGACGCTCTCATAGAGAAAAACCGAGCCAGCGAGAATTCCCGGGATGATTGCAGTAATCGGATTGAAGGTAGCGATGATCACGGCGGTTGTGCAGATAATGACCAGCCTAAGAGCCCGACCGTGACCGGTTAGGGTGTACGCAGGAAATGCAAGCCATCCCATGAAAACGACTGATGCGAGAAGGCTCGTCGAGCATCGAGCAGTTCCAGCGCTTAGGTAGTAGATCTCCTGCAGCCCATAGGGAAGGATGCACCAATACGCTGCGCACCCTGCCAGGCCGACCAGTAGCGTTTGTAGTTTCGGACCATTGTTGTCCGCGTCAGTTGTAGCATGCGTGCCCGAAAGTAATCTTGGAGTGATAGCCGAAATCAAAAGTATAGCGAGTAGAAATTGAAGCTGTGGTTGAATAGTGACGATCTCGACAGGACTAAGGCCAGAGAGAAGACACCATATGGCGTTCAGTGTGGCAAACCCAGCTGGATATCCGAATGGGCCGATGCCGAGTATCCCCTGATCCCATGGGATTCCGCCCAATAGTAACACTTGAGAGGCCCAAAATGCGTGTTGGTCGGCATCACTCGATAGAGCGCCGGTGCGAGGTAGGTCGCGCAGTGCAAGTGGAACCACCGCAACCACAAGTAATAGTAAGAATAATCCAAACGAGAGAAGCTGCTTTCCTCTACTTCCTTGCGCGACCCCGTGTCGAAGCGATTGCACAAAAAGAAATAGTACGAATGCTCCGAGTGCTACAACCTCGAGCGCGGTTATCGGTGCTTGATGGCGTGTAACGAAAAAACACAGCCCGCTCAATGCACCTCGAGCAAGCACCCATACCTGACATGCGATTTGGCCCGCTATCAAACGGTAGATCTGGGTAGCGAGTGATCCCTTCAAGCGGAGATTTGGCGCACACCACCCCAGCACTCGATCCATCACCACAGAGCCGATAATCCACAAACTAAGCGCGGCCAGGAGCAGTTGAGCTGAGGCCACAATCCCCGCCGCGGTGACCGGCTCTTCCCAGGAATTAATCGCCCAGCGCCACACTAAGAAGGTGCTCGCGGTCACTAGGAACCCGACAAGGAGCGCAAATAAGACTGAGGTGCGGTGGCGCACGGATCAACTCACAACGTAGCGATAAACCTTTGCTACGATACACTAACCCTCATATTTCATGAAGCCTGCTACTGCGAGCGCCGATAATGGAGCTTTTTCAGTCCCAAAGACTATTTTGGGTCTTCGTGGAATCGAGTGGGTAGAATTGGCGTTTCCGGACGTGAACATTGCTCGTGCACGTAAACGTGAACGTACCCGAAGAAGTGTGGTCACACGCCCTGAA
>JBIJBZ010000045.1:0-19705 GCA_044344945.1 Bdellovibrionota bacterium
TCAATAGCCCGAGGGTCCGTCATGGAGTGTGGTGCCCTCTTTGATTTGTTCAACGCCCTTAGCCACCTCTCTCCGGACGAATATCGCACCGGAAAGCTTTTGCTTACACGGATTGGTGCCAGGCTTTCTAAACTTTGCTTTCAGGGCGTGTGACCATACTTCTTCGGGTACGTTCAGTTTACGTGCACGAGCAATGCTCACGTCCGAAAACGCCAATTCTACCCACTCGATTCCACGAAGACCCAAAAAAGACTTCCTGTTGCGCATTGCGATAGTCTGACTGCAACTTCGTTGGAGTCGCCGAAAAAATCCTCAACGTATCTCAGAGGATACGCTTCCGGTTTTTTCGTCGTCTCCGTTTTTTTCGTCAAAACTCTCACAATGTTCACAACGGAAGCTTTTTTCACCACCCTGCTAGAAGTGACCGTTTGCGCTAGATTATGGCCCTACGGGATAGTAGGCTTTCCCCAGCGGGAGCCTCGCCTTACATCGTATCATCCGGTGTTTGATTATGTAGTGCCGTTTGCTATGCTCTCCGTAGTGTAGGAGATACTTATGAATACTCGCTGCCTTATCCTGATAGCTGTAGTTCTCTCGTCAATACTTGGTGCCTCGTCGTCGACGGCACAGAGCTATTTCAATGACCCGTGTCGTGCTGTGTCGTTCCAGGCGGGTGACGGGCAGCGAAAACTGGATCGTGCGTCTGACCAGCTCTTACGGGCCAATGCGCTCTTCGCAAGTGCTCAAGAGCGGGTTGATCGCCAGCTTGCAAGTCTGCAGACAGCGATTGATGTAGCGAATAGTGATAGACGCGCCGCATCTCAAATTGCCACCGTTGAAACAACTACGTGTGTGGTCGGTTGGTATTTTTGGTATCGGTACAGTTACAACTGCGTGAATCGAACTGTGAGCAGTGGAATGTCTCGTAGATCCCGTGCGCAAGCAAATTACAACGCGGCAGTTGCAAGAAAAAAGTCTTACTCGGTGTATGCTCAGGGGTACCTGCGTCGACAGGCGCTGCGGGTAGAGGATGCCCAGAATCAGTTCAATCTGGCCCTTACCACCCGTGATACAGCGCAGGCTCGATACTCCGAGTGCAGGACAAGCAATCCTTGTCCCTTGGTCTCGTATTACGGTCGGTGCTACTAGACGCGCACTTGCCTCGCCGTTCCTTGTAACCGGTTCATATTTAGCACCCGGGGGGCGATCTTTGCGTAGTGTGCTCTTGCGCTGATGAACACAACTACTAAATGATGGACTAGGTGGTCACCCAGGCCTTCGACTAAGCAAAAGAGAAGAGGTGAGGAGCCTTGATGATCTCCAGTTAGCCGCTTTAGTAATCAAAAAGATGAACGGTTGGAGATGATTAGCCCGCATTTTTCATGAAACTGCGTCGCGAGAGCGCCGAGAGTGGTGATTGTTCGGGCCCGAAGGGCGAATTCAACCAAGTATCTTCTGGGCGGAATCGTATCGAGATACCTTCCGGTCTGAAGGTAGTATTTGGGACCGAAAAAGCACCATTATCGGCGCTCGCAGTAGCAGGCTTCATGAAATATGCGGCCAGCTCCGCTCACGGACGCCGAGGGCACAGATATCCACGACCCCAAATAATCTGGACCGCGGAGCTTGTAGCTCCGCATTTTTCATGAAACTGCGTCGCGAGAGCGCCGAGAGTGGTGATTTTTCGGGCGCGAAGGGCGAATTCAACCAAGTATCTTCTGGGCGGAATCGTATCGAGATACCTTCCGGTCTGACGCTCGCAGTAGCAGGCTTCATGAAATATGCGGGTTAGCGGGTAATTCCAGCATGAACAAAAAGAGGGCGCTTCCGGCATTCATACGCTACAATCAATGAGATAGGCGAGTGCCCCTCACTTTAGCAGGGTGGTGAAAAAAGGTTCCGTAGTGAGCATTTTGAGAGTCTTGACGAAACAAGGCGGAGACGACGAAAAAACCGGAAGCGTATCCTCTGAGATACGTTTAGGATTTTTTCGGCGGCTCCAACGAAGTTGCAGTCAAACTATCGAAGTGCGCAACAGGAAATCTTTTTTCACCACCCTGCTAGAGCCGTTTCAGTCTGATTCGAGCTCTCGGAGAGCTCGGCCAGTTTGTTTAAGGCTTGAGAGCTGCAGACTGTGGAGAGGATATTTCAATGATCATAGGAGTTAGGACCGGCAATGAAACAGGAAGAGATTGCGCCATCCTTGCGGTGGCCGGTAGCTGAGCTTGAGGCTCAAAACCTAATCGGTGGTGAGTGGGTAGCTGCGGGCGTATCAGGAATGCCGCTTTCGAGTCCGTACAACGGTACGAAACTCGGTTCCTTCTTTCCGGCCTCAAGCGCGGAGGTCGAATCTGCTATCGCTGCGGCCCAGAAAGGGTATGAGGAGTGGCGCATGGTTCCGGCAAAGGAGCGTGCTTCGCGCTTGTTTGGCTTGCGTAATCTACTTGTAAGGGATCTTGATCGCCTCAGCACGGTTGCCGCGCTTGAATCTGGCAAGACATTTGTTGAGGCCCGCGCCGAGCTGTTGAAAGGTGTCGAAGTTTTAGAATTTGCGTTGAGCCTGCAGAACAGTGACATCGGCGGCGCGCTTGAGGTGAGTAGAGGAGTTACCTGTGAGTATCGGCGCGAGGCTCTGGGAGTCACCGTTGGCATCGTCCCGTTTAATTTTCCAGCCATGGTTCCGATGTGGATGATTCCGATCGCGTTGGCGGTGGGAAACTCTTTTATCCTCAAGCCCTCCGATAAGGTTCCCTTTACCCCTTGTTTACTAGGAGAGCTGATCCGCGAAGCAGGCTTCCCAGCGGGCGTCTTCTCTATCGTGCACGGTGGACGCTCCGTTGTTGAGCATCTCATCACCCATCCCCAGGTTCAGGCGGTGGGTTTTGTAGGATCAACTCCGGTGGCGCGGAGCGTGTATACGCAGGCAACATCAGCAGGAAAGCGAGCACTCTGTTTAGGGGGCGCAAAGAATCACCTTATCGTAGTCCCGGATGCCGATTATTCGATCGCGGTCGATGGCATTCTCGCTTCTTTTACCGGATGTGCAGGGCAGCGGTGTATGGCGGCCAGTGTGCTCGTAGCCGTAGGAGATGTGGATAGAATCATTGATGGGCTGATTGATTCTGCCTCGAAGATGCAACTTGGCCGCGACATGGGAGCTCTCATTGACCAAGCTGCACATACGCGACTTACTGGCGCGATTGAACGCGCGGCGAAGGAAGGCGCGGTAGTGAGGCTCGACGGCCGCACATCGAAGGCGCCTGTAGGGTGCGAGAGGGGAATATGGTTGGGGCCAACAGTTATCGATGGGGCTCATAGTTCGATGCAGTGTGCATGTGATGAATTGTTTGGCCCAGTCTTGACGATCGTCCGCGTGAAAACACTCGATGAAGCGCTACAACTTGAGCGTAACAGCGTGTATGGCAATGCTCTTTCGGTATTTACCTCAAGTGGTCATGTAGCGCGCTATGTATCCGAGCATGCCACATCTGGCATGATCGGTGTTAATGTGGGAGTTCCTGTACCCCGTGAGCCCTTTTCGTTCGGTGGAACGAAGAGTTCTAAATTTGGAGGTGGAGATATTACCGGATTCGGCGGAGTCGAATTCTGGTCGAATCGCAAGAAGATTACCACTAAGTGGGCTCCGCAGAGCGATAAAAATTGGATGTCGTAGAAGGTTATTGAGAGATGGGAGAGAAAAGAAAAGCGCTAAAGCCTATTGTTCTAACGTCACACCCTTCGGAGGGAGGTTCCTCTACTCGACCAATAGTGTGGGGTGTGCGGGATCCGAAGACCCGGGGTCCGATCATCGGAACGCTGACGAACCCTTCCGACCGGAATTGTATCGGTACCCACTCAGGGGCGTACTCGGTGTATCGTGCGCTCGCTGTGGCTTCGGGGAGTTTAGATCCGCTGCACGTGCCCGACCTCACAAATACGGCTCCTGTCGATCGAATCGGCCCGTTTGACAGCTGGTTCGATCCGCGACGAATAGTTTCGATGGATCCGTGGGGCGCTGATGTTGGTGAGGTATTTGCTGACGAAATTAAGGCAGGGATTAATATCCAGCCGACGATAGCAATTACTCGCGCGCACATCACGATGCCCGAAATCGTGGAGGACGTACGAGCAGGAGGGATCGCGGTTGATGGCGAGATCGTGGGTCCCACAGGGGACTGTAAGGTTACAAAAGCCGCTATAGAGCCTGTATGGTACCTGCCCGCCGTAGCGGAGCGATTTGAGATAAGTGAGAGTGACCTGCGCAGAGCTCTGTTCGAATATACTGGGGGAATGTTCCCTGAGTTGGTGACTCGCCCGGATATTCATGTCCTGCTCCCACCCATTGGTGGCCAGACGGTCTATTTCTTCGGAGATGTCTCGTCAATCCCTAGCCCGGACAAAGAGCTTACGATTCGAATTCACGATGAGTGTAACGGCTCTGATGTTTTTGGCTCGGATATCTGCACCTGTCGGCCGTATCTCATTCACGGGATTGAGGAGTGTATCCTTACGGCACAGAGGGGCGGATGTGGAGTGATCGTGTACAATCGGAAAGAGGGCAGAGCTCTCGGCGAGGTCACAAAGTTTTTGGTCTATAATGCCCGCAAGCGCCAAGAAGGTGGCGATAGAGCCGACATGTACTTTCACCGAACGGAGTGCATCGCTGGGGTGCAGGATATGCGCTTTCAAGAACTCATGCCGGATGTGTTGCATTGGATGGGTGTCAAGAAGATTCATAGACTCGTCTCCATGAGCGACATGAAGTACAACGCTATCACTCGTTCTGGTATCGAGGTCGTGGAGCGCATCTCTATCCCTGACGATCGAATACCGGCAGATGCTCGGGTTGAGATGGATGCCAAAAAAGCCGCGGGGTACTTTTCGGAGACGGGCGCGCCAACCAAGGAGCAGCTTAAGGATACCAAGGGTAGAGGGCTCGCCGATTGAGGCGATAACAAGATGGAACAGGACCAGAGAGGTGCGTTATGAATGCTACAAATGTTCACGTAATTTCCCACCCGCTCATTCAGCACAAATTGACCCTGATGAGGATGGAGAGCACCCCCTCAGCGGAGTTTCGCCGGCTGCTTCGAGAGATTAGTCTCCTGTTGGCGTACGAGGTGACTCGGGATCTTCCGGTGATGATGACGGAGATTCAAACTCCGCTCCAAAAGACGAAAGCTCCCCTTGTTGCAGTAAAGAAGATAACTCTTGTATCGATTCTACGCGCAGGCAATGGCCTCCTTGAGGGCATGATGGACATGATCCCATCCGCGAGCGTTGGACACATCGGACTCTATAGAGATCCGCAGACATTAGCTCCGGTGGAGTACTATTTCAAAATGCCGCCCCAGATGTCCGAACGGGATGTAATAGTGGTGGACCCGATGTTGGCTACTGGCAATTCCGCTGCCGCTGCTATATCGCGGCTTAAGAAGCTCAAGCCGCTTTCAATCAAGTTCGTCTGCCTGATCGCATCTCCGGAAGGGGTCGAGCTCCTTACATCTGAGCATCCGGATATTCCGATCTACACAGCGGCAGTTGATGAGCGATTGGACGAGCACAGTTATATCGTTCCGGGGCTCGGTGATGCTGGGGACCGTATTTACGGAACTAAGTAGTCGCTGTATCGGGCGAGGATTGGGCTGGACCTGCGCTCACGATACTGTTAGTGCGCGCGCTCCTATGCGCAACGCAACGTAGCCTGCCAGGAGATTTACCAGTGCCAATACTCCAAGCCCCGAGCCAACCAGCGCCCAGGCGGTAATGGTGTCGCGGAAGAGTCCCGGCAGGAGTATGTATGCGCCAAAAGTCACTGTCAGAGGAAGGGTGTTAATTCCTACTAGCACCATACCGCTTACCATATACAGTAAGTTGCCTGAGCTAGTTGTCAGTTGAGCCGAGTGTTCCCAATCGAACCGGGCGCAGCGTGCTCCCATTCCGATACCAACGGCAACGAGGCCATGGCATATGATGAGCCCCGCGGCGGTCGTTGCTAATACGAGGATCGGCTCCAGGCCCAAGGCGAAGCCTCCTGAGGTAAAGATCACCGTGGCCATGGTACTGGTCGGAATGAACCATCCAAGGTATTTTGCCCGCAGGATTCTCCCTATTGAAACAGGGGCTGCTTGCAGGATCCAGAAGGAGTGTCCCTCAAGAGAAACGGAGGGAAAGACAAATCGTGAGCAGATTGAGAGTAGTACGATTGAACCCAAAATTACGTTCGCCAGGATAAGAAAGATATCCCACACGCGAAGCACCTCGGGACCCACTCGATTAGGTGGCTCAATCCGACTAAAGTTATAGAGATACAGCGCGCAAATAGTTAGGAGCATAATGAGCTGCACCGTGTGTGTCGCTTCTCGTGAGAACGAGAAAAATTCTCGGGTAACCAGCGCGCGCTCTGTCTGAGGAATCGACGCCAGAACAATTCTGGAAACGAATCCGCGTCGACGAGTTTCGAAATTCCATCCCGAATGGTGTGATTGAAGTACGGATACCGTGCGAGCGAACATGCGCCTGAAGAAAAGTTCCAGAGCGGTCCATGCGAGGCCGACAATGAGTATGGAGGTGAAAACCGTCGGGAGCGTAGCTCCGAGGCGTCCCTTCAAAAGGGCTTCGATGGAGGCACCTGCCCATTGAGCAGCATAGCTCTGATAGTGCATGACCTCGTTTATGTGTGTCGTAAGTGAGTGAGGATCCATGGTTTCACTGAAGATGGGACCGTGCATGGTTGCGAGGAAAAGAGCCAGCGCTAGGAGGAAAAAGCTCGCAAAGAACCACCTACCGTAGTGGGCCGGCACGATGGCCGCCAGGAGAATCGCCGATAGCTCCCCAAGGATAATAGCAGGTGCAAGGAACGTAACTCCGACGAGTGGGGCCCAGGAATAGTAGAGCGGGCCGGCATCAAAGAAGATGCCGAAGCAGAGGTACACAGGGACTCCAAATACAAGGAACATCCAGCTTGTAGCCACAGTTATCTCACATGTCTTGCCGATCAAATGACTGCGGGGAGTGATGGGGCTTGATAACAGGAGGTCTAAATCAGCTGAGGTGTAGAGGCTACTGAGCGCGTTTACCGCGGCCGAAAAGAGCGCCAGAAGAAAGAGTCCAAAGAGGAGTGCGCTTATGATCGGAGCCATCGAGCTGGGTTGGTTGCCAAGTGTGTGTGACCACTCGTGGAGCATGCGTGATGACAAGAAATATAATCCCCACATCATGGCGATAGTGGCGACTACAGAGAGTGATTCACGAATGTTCACTCGGTTGTTTGGAAAAAAGCGGTTGCGTGCGCCAATCAAAGCCGGGCGAAGAATGACGGGAATAACGATATGACAGCGCGATCGACGTCGGGCCATAGTATACCCTAATTCGTTACGTTGTTTGCAGTTAGTTCGAGAAACATCTCCTCGAGATCCGTGGTTTGCACTCCCGTTGTTCGTTGGATCTCGTCGAAGGTGCCACTTGTCAGGATCGAACCTCGATGAATAATAGCCATATGATCAGCCAGCTCTTGGGCAACATTGAGGGAGTGCGTTGAAAGGAAGACAGTCACGCCCGCATGAGCATACCGTTTGAGCGACTCCTTAAAATCGTGAGCTCCGCGGGGATCGAGGCCCACCATAGGCTCGTCTACAACGAGGACCTGTGGCCTGTGAACCATGGCCGCGCACATCGCAATTCGCTGCTTCATTCCGTGTGAGTAGCTTTCAATGAGGGAGTCTTGCCACGGAGTTAACGAATATTCTTCCAGCACCTGATCAATTTGTGTGTCTGCCTGAGAGGGCTCAACTTTATACAGATCGCAGATGAAGTAGAGAAACTCGCGGCCACTGAGCTTTGGATAGATGTAGGGTCGATCCGGGACGTATCCGATGATCTGCTTGGCTTCAAGCGGGTGGGTGGAGATATCGTATCCGCCGATGGTAATAGATCCACTGGTGGGGCGCAGGATACCCGTCATCATTCGGATGGTTGTCGTCTTGCCGGCGCCGTTTATGCCTAAGAACGCAAAGATACTTCCTGAGGGTATCTGCAACGAAATGTCGTGAACGGCCACCAGGGGACCATAGTTTTTACGGACATTTGAGAGCGTGATCATAGGGCCCTCACACCACGTGGCGTGGGATACACGTATCAGGGGATAGACAAAGGTTAGGATGCTCACATGGGTGCCATCTGTTCTGGGGTTCAGGCTTGTAGAGCCTGAGAAATGTCTTTACATAGTAACGGGTTATGAGGAGGATTGGGGCCGAACTTGTAACCTATTGAACCTAAAAACGGCAGTTGCGGGTCTGAAAACGGCGTATCTGTCCAAAATCACTTTGGCTTTTGAATTTTCGGTGCTCACCCTGACGGTGCCAGGGTTGGGCCTCCAAAAAGTTCAAAATCCTGCCAGCTTTTGAACAGCTACGTGGTTTTCATCCGCCTTAACTGCCGTTTTTAGGTTGAACCGACAAACGTCAGGTGCGGGACTCAAAGTTGCACAGCTGCCGTGGCTGGGAAGGAGGATGTGACAATGAAGCTGGTCTTTATGGGGGTTTGTGGCTGCGGAAAAACAACCGTTGCGCTCCGAATAGCGGAGATCCTGGGCTCCTCGTGCGTTATAGAAGCGGACGTACACCACTCCCCTGAGATGAAGGATAAGATGCGTTCGGGCACTCCGCTTACCGACGAGGACCGCTGGCCGTGGCTCGACAGGCTAAACCATGAGATGCGTAACTCCAGCGACGAGTGGACAGTTGCAACCTGTTCGGCCCTCAAGAGGAGATACCGAGAGCGCCTTGCTCGCGGTCTTGAGGGAGAGGTCCACTTCATATTTTTAAACGCTCCTAGGGCTGTTATCCAAGAGCGGATTGCGCAGCGTCAACATGAGTACATGCCTGCATCGCTGCTCGATAGTCAGTATGCGGCTCTTGAGATCCCTGAGTCGGATGAGCCGGTCTCGACCATATCCGCAGGGGGGAGTCACGAGGAAACGTTGGCAGCTATTCAGCAGGTGATCGCTCGGCTCCCGCAGCTCAAAGCTTCCTGACCTCAAGCACGCAGAGTGGTTTGTTTTGAGAGCGAAAGAGGTATTCAAACTCTGTCGGGATGTTCTCCTGTACCCAGGGACTCCGCATTAGATCCGCAGAATATTTCACGGTCGTCCACTGCGTGGGATCAATAATTTCGGCCGTTGAACTAAAATATTCCTGATGATCGGTTTTGTAGCGGAGAAAGCCGTTGGAGCTCAGGAGACGGTGCATTGTCGCAAGCATCTCCCCGTTCAGGATCCGATTTTTGCGCCATCGTCGCTTGTCCCAAGGGTCTGGGTAGTTCACAAAAAATGCAGAGACCTCTCCATCATCAAAAAGGTCTGCGATCCCGCGAGCGTCTGTCCGCAAAACAAGCACATTTGAGAGCCCAAGCTTCTCAGCCTTTTCGCCGGTTTTAAACGCTCTCTTAAAGCGGATCTCAAGGCCTACGCAGAGAATGTCGGGGTTGAGCTCTGCAAGCTTTAAGAGGTGCATCCCAGATCCTGATCCGATCTCGACGTAGCACCCTTTGAAGAGGGCGAGTTGTTCACGGATCTTGGCCTTCGACTGTACCGGAGTTTCGCGGTCGTTTTCGGCCACGATAAAACTCGGCTTCGTCTTTACCATCTGTATGTATTGGTTCTCCCAGGTCATACTGTCAGGTATACCGAACCAAGAGGGGATATTCAAATGGCGTAGGTACGTTGATACACCATGAATCGAGCAGTTAGACTCTCTACCAAAGACTTTCGGCATATGGGGCGCGGAATACAGGCTCGACATGAGCGCTGCCGAGCCTGGTGGGAGCCTCACATCCGCTGCACCCAAGAGTTTATCGAGCGTTCGGTTCCTGCGAGTTCCCGTGTGGCGGTTTTGGGCGCCGGGCGGCTTCTTGATGTTGATCTCGAACTGCTATGTGAACGGTGCGCTGAGGTTCATCTCTTTGATGCAGATCCTAGCTGTATCGCGGAGTGGAAGCGGCAAGCAGGGCGGCGGTACAACGAGCGTGTTATCCCACATGTGCTGGATCTTACCGATACCCTTGACACCTGGAGTCGGGCAACCCGTGGCCTATTCCACGCAGATTACGAACGCGCTCTTGGCCAGTTAGTAGCTCCCGTCCCAACCTGGGCAGAGACCAATTTTGATGGGGTGCTTTCGCTGAACCTGTTGGGCCAGATACCACTTTATTGGCGTGATCGAGTGTTGGCTATGAAGCCGGAGCTTACTGATGCCGAGTGGGAATCTCTGGTTGTCTCGATGGGGCGCTTGCAGCGAGCGCACATCGAAGCCGTGCGGAGTGCGAGCCAGGCCTGGTCAATAGTAATCTCTGACACGGAATACTATTTTTATCACGTTGATGAATCGCTGTGGCGAGTTGAGCCAGCCATTTTTGATGTGGGTCTACTAGGCGGAGACTTTGGATTGGGCGAGCCTCGCTCGGGTACGAACGATTCATGGTTGTGGCATATCGCTCCCCAGTTTGTAGAGTCTGACCACGAAGGAGAGATCCACCGTGTTGAGGCGCGCTTCATGCGGTGGTAAAAGGGGATAGAGGCTTGGCTACCCTGTAAGATCCGTGGAATAGTCGGATTTGTCGGTTCTTGTGAGCCGAGCGGATAGCACCCCTAAGATATCGTAAAGTTCGGTATGATGGATCTACTTTCAATCGAAAATCTCGTCGCTCTGCTTACTCTTACCTCGTTAGAGGTAGTGTTGGGGATCGATAATATTGTTTTTATCGCGATCGTGGCAGGGCGGCTTGGCCCTGAGCGTCGGGACTCAGCACGCTTAATCGGCTTGTCGGTGGCAGTTGTTACCCGACTTTTGCTTCTTCTTACCCTCTCATACCTGGCCTCACTTACGGCTCCACTCTTTACGGTGATGAACCATGCCATGAGTGGCCGGGATCTGATTTTGGTAGTTGGTGGAGTGTTTCTAATCTACAAGGCGACCAAGGAGATCCACGAAAAAACTGAACGCCATGAGAGTGAATTAGACATGGCGGGGGGAGCAAAGGCGGTATCGCTGCGGGGAGTAATTCTGCAAATAGTGTTGATTGATATAATCTTCTCCCTGGATTCCGTGATAACTGCGGTCGGAATGACCAATAATTTGCCTGTTATGGCGACGGCCGTGATTCTCGCAGTTGTCGTGATGTTGATATTCTCTGGAAAGATTGTCGAGTTCATCGAAGCCAATCCAACGGTAAAGATGTTGGCACTGTCGTTCCTTCTCATGATCGGCTTTGTGTTGGTAATCGATGGTTTTGGGCACCATATTGAGAAGGGTTACATCTATTTCGCGATGGCGTTCTCGTTGGCGGTTGAAATGTTGAACCTCAGGGCCGGACGAAAGGCATAGTAGAAGTCGTATCGAGAGCTACGTGCTGACCGTTGGTCTTCTCAGGCACAATCACCCTAAAAACGACAGTTGCGGGGCTGAAAATTGCGTATCTGTCCAAAATCACCCTGGCTCTTGAATTTTCGGTGCTCACCCTGACGGTGCCAGGGTTGCACCTCCGAAAAGTTCAAAATCCTGCGTGAGTTTGAACATCTACGTCGCTTTCATCCGCATTAACTACCGTTTTTAGCGCTACTGTTTTTTCGCGCACAAGGGCCACGACAGCGAGCGCGTTCAGGTGAACGAGCACGGTGAGAATTCCCACGTACGCATCGCCTCACGCCGAGGCTTAACGAACCTACAGAGTAGAGGCAATAGCTGCAGCGCCGTAGAGCGATGCAAAATCATCTTTGACGATGAATACCGGCGTCGCCTCGACACGCTCTCGGAGTTTCCCCTTATTGAGGTAGCCTTTCAGGAACTCTCCCTTGAGCAGGAATGGCGCTATCTTCGGTGGAATGCCCCCACCTAGATATACCCCTCCGGTTGCGAGATAGGTAAGAACGATGTTGCTGCAATGAGACCCGAGCATGGAGCAGAACATCTCAAGTGCGTGTACGGCGAGGTCGCTCGATCCCTCAAGGGCTCGGGTAGCGATTACCGATGCCGTAACCGGAGGGGCTCCCGGTTCACGATCCGATGAGGGCTCGGTGCCACGACCGGTCTCTTTGAGGAATGAGTAGATATTAACCAAGCCGGGACCACACAGTACCGATTCAACGCTTACGTGAGAGAGTTTCGGTTGTAGGTATTTTAGGAGTGCGATCTCCTCATCATTCGTTGGAGCGAAGTTCGCATGTCCACCCTCTGAGGCCATAAGAACGCTCCATCCTCCCTCGCGGTGAATAAGTGAGTGTCCGATACCGGTTCCTGGTGCAACGACGACGCAGGATCCGGCTAGGTCTACCGCGCCGCACCCCGAGTACACAGTCGTAAGACTTGAGGTCTCGAATGTAGGGATCGCCGCTGCTGTGCTCACCAGGTCATTGACGAGGCGGATCTTGGAGATCTTAAGCTTGATCCCAACGTCCATCTGAACAACTTCCCAGGGGAGGTTAGTGACCTTAATGCGACCATTGACCACCGGCCCTGGCAGGCCAAAGCACGCAGAGCGAAGCGGACCTGTGATGCGATCTTTGTAGGTCTCAAGGAACTTCACCAGAATCTCTTCCAAGCTCCCGAAGTCCTTGCTGGCGTATTGGTCGGATACTATAAGCTCAAGCTTACCAGGTCGCTGTTCGAACAACCCGATGCGAGCCTTTGTTCCTCCGATATCCCCTGCGAGTATCATGGTGTCTCTCCTGTATTACCTACCGTGCCATCTAATAACTTCCGTCACTCAGAGGGGCCCGTCGAACTGCTCCTATAACATTCAAAACGCAGTTCTCCAATACGGAAGTGTTTCTTTTGGGCTTGGCGCCTCAGCAGCCCATCAAAACTGCCGCCAGGAAGAGCGTGATCGAGGTTATAAAACGGCTCGTTT
Organism: Bdellovibrionota bacterium; assembly: GCA_044344945.1. Lineage (GTDB taxonomy): Bacteria > Bdellovibrionota_C > UBA2361 > UBA2361 > OMII01 > OMII01. Next base: position 12,904 of record JBIJBZ010000045.1, read on the forward strand.
GGAACCGTGTCGCCCTGTTTGAAACCAACCATTTCATGGACTTCCCAGAGGGCGCACCGTATACTTCCAGGAGCATGTATCTTAGCCTCAGTGTTGCATCTTCCCGCCTCCTGTCCTTTGCTAATCCGCATCTCGTACCAGGTGGTCTATGAAGGTCTTGATGTTGGGATGGGAGTATCCCCCACACATCGCTGGTGGTCTCGGAACAGCGTGTGAAGGGCTTACCTCTGCCCTCGCCGACCAAGGGATCTCGATTCATTTCGTGGTTCCTCAGGTGTTTGGGGATGAGCAGGTCGAACACATGGTGTTCACTGACTCGGACAATCGCCCACCCACTACCGACTCCCGCCGACATGAGGGGCAATTTGAGGGTGAATCCACTATTGAAACAAGTCGCATCCCAGCCTTCCTGACTCCGTATTGGAATCCACAACAGTTCCGAGAGGCGGTGGCTTCGGCAACGAAGCGCGAGTTGGCTTCGCTCCCTCGTGTCTTGCGAGAGGAGCCAGTTGCGCGTGCGCTGATAGATGGCGAGGTGTTTGGCGTTGATCTTCTCAGTGCCCTTGCGCCAGTCGCAACTTCAAAGCCTGGTGAGAGGCCGAGAGAGAAGTACCTCGCTAACATCTTCAGTGAAGTCGAGCGCTTCACCGCCGATGTGATAGCCCGGTTCGCCACAGCGGATTTTGATGTTGTGCATGCGCACGATTGGATGACTTTTCCTGCAGCAGTGGCCTTGGCGCAAGCAACAGGAAGGCCCCTTGTGGTGCATGTGCACAGCCTTGAGCACGATAGAAGCGGGCTGTTCGTCAACGAAACGATCAACGAGATTGAGCGTTTTGGCTTAGAGGCCGCCGACCGAGTTATCGCTGTAAGTCACTACACCAAGCGCTCGATAGAGACGCACCACAAGATTCGGAGTAACAAGATCTTCGTCGTACACAACGGAGTGTACCCGCGCCGAGCAATTACGGATTACCGCATTAAGAAGACGTGGCCCAGGCACGTTGTGCTGTTTCTCGGTCGTGTTACCTACCAGAAGGGGCCCGATTACTTCGTTGAAATAGCCTCCCGGGTTATTCCCAATGTTCCCGACGTACTTTTCGTGTTGGCCGGAAGCGGAGATATGCTTCCGTCGGTCAAGGCCCAGGTTTCGCAGTTGAAATTAGATCGAAATTTCCTTTTTCCTGGATTCTTGCAGGGTGAGGACCTCGAGGAGATGTTCTCTATAGCGGACCTGTACGTCATGCCATCGGTTTCGGAGCCGTTCGGGATCACAGCGCTCGAAGCGATCAGCTTTGATACTCCGGTAATCATTTCAAAGCAGTCGGGAGTTTCAGAGGTCCTTCAACATGCCCTGAAAGCTGATTTCTGGGATATCGATCGGATGGCGGATCTTATCATCAACTCCCTACTGCATGAAGAGCTTCGTGGTGAGATGGTTTCGATGGCAAAAGATGAGGTGCGACGGTTGCATTGGGATGCAGCAGCCCTCAAGACGATTGAAGTCTACCAAGACGTAATGGCATAAAGGATGGGTGATCCACATGCCCTCGGTGTGTTTGTACTTCCAGGTTCATCAGCCGTACCGACTCCGTCGCTTCTCCTTTTTCGACACAGCGAACTCCGGAGTAGGATACGTAGACATTGCTCTGAATCAATCGATCATGAGGCGAGTAGCAGAGCGGTGCTATCTTCCGGCAAATGCTGCGCTACGCCGCGCGATAAAAACCTGCAGAGGGAAGTTTAAAGTAGCGTTTTCCTTGACTGGAACCGTGATTGAGCAGATGCGCCAATGGGCACCCGAAGCCCTTGCCAGCTTTAAGGATCTCGCCAAGACCGGCTGCGTCGAATTTCTAGGAGAAACCTACTACCACTCGCTTGCTTCCGTGTATGACACGACAGAGTTTCGCGAGCAGGTGGGCCTACATCAAGATCTCATGCAGGAGGAATTTCGTTGCCGGCCGCGAGTGTTTCGAAACACTGAGTTGATCTATAGCGATGCGATCGGCCAGATGGTGGCTGATATGGGGTTTAAAGGGATCCTTGCGGAAGGGGTCGATCGGATTGTTGGCTGGCGTTCGATCAATCTGCGATACTCCGTTGTCGGTCGAGATGCAGGATTGCTGGTTAAGAATTATCCACTCTCGGATGATATCGCATTTCGATTTCACACGTGTGGGGAACACGCACAACCCCTCACACCGTCTCTGTATGCAGCTCGACTGCGAGAGAATGCAGAGTCCGATGATATTGTCTCTCTCTTCATGGATTATGAGACCTTTGGTGAGCACCACGTTGAAGATTCGGGGATTCTTTCATTTCTTGAGGAGCTTCCAGCCTGTATTTTGCGCGATTCGGCGTGGAAGTTTGTTACCCCTCAGGAAGCCATTGATACTCGACGCTCAGCAGGGGAGTTGTCGTATCCAACAGAGACCTCGTGGGCTGATCTAGCGCGAGATCTCAGTGCGTGGAATGGAAACTCGATGCAGCAAAAAGCGCTTCATTCAATCTATCGCTATCAGCCTGGCTCAGACGCCCAGCGGGAGGTATGGCGACGGCTACAGACCTCCGATCACTTCTACTACATGAGTACGAAGGGATTTGGCGACGGCACCGTGCATTCGTATTTTAGTCCTTTCGAGAGTCCGTATGAGGCCTTTATCGCCTACATGAATGTCTTGCGGGATCTCTCTGGGAGGCAGATGTAGATCCTGCACTAGCGCGCTGCCTGGTGATGTCTGCCCAGTACCCGTGCCGGTGGACGTTCGATAGGAACGCGTGCCGCTTGCAAGATGGAGCCCGCGGTGCTGTGTAACTCTAGTTACTTCGTTATCACCGGCGTCTGATGATCGTCAAAATGTGACAGTTAAACTGCGGCGTACGTACGTGCTCCATACCAGATCAGCGAAGATGAAAATTTACTTTGGCCACGCCAACACGAGTATGGCATCCTTTGGCTGTCTATGTCAGGGCATACGGTATATGAAAGCATCTCGGTACATCAGTGGTTTGGTCGCCACAAAGACGCTTCTTCTCACGATTGCAATCTCGATCCCAGTCTCGGCTCTTGCTGAGGTGACATGTGTTCGAGCTACGAACAAAGCGTCGGGCGGCAAAATTGCAACCTCGCTTTCGTCGGTGACGCGAACCGCTAAATGCAAAAAGGGTGAAGTCGCGGCTCTGACAGGCGCCGCTGGTCCAGCGGGGACAGATGGGCAGCTTCGGATTTACGGTAATGGTTCCGATGGATCGATGGTCGTTACGACGAACCAAACGTTGTCCGATGCGGCACCGATGTATACAGATGTGGTGATCAATAGTGGAGTCACTTGGACCGTGCCGAGTGGGACGGTAATTCGGTGCAGCGGGACCTTCCAGAATAACGGTACGATCGCCGTTCAGACGGGAGCGCCAGGGGGCGAGGTAGCGGGGGTTGATACGGCGGCGCTCGCGGTAGTGTATAGCCCGCCCCATCCCGGCGTCTCCGCCCGAGCGGCATCGAGCGGCGAATTCGGTGATGGTACTAATTCACTGTCTGGCGGACGGCCCGGATTCGGGCTCTCGCTTTTTCAGGCTAGTATGCTTCGCTATCCGGGGCCCTTCGCAGGTGGAGGTGGGGCCGGTTGAAACTCCGATGGTGGCAGTGGCGGTGGAAGCTTGGTTGTTCTCTGTCAGGGAGGCATCTCGAATTCAGGGTTGATACGCGCCAATGGTGAGAACGGCTCAACAGGTGCAGGTGGTGGCGCCGGGGGGATCGTTATTATCGCCTCAAAGGCCTCTGTAGTTAGTACAGCTGGAAGCACGATACAGGCGAAAGGGGGCTCTGGTGGTAATTCCGGCAGCGTCACCGGCCCGAGTGGCGGCGGCGGAGGAGGAATCGTTCTCTTGATTTCACCATTTGTTAATACAACCGGCGCAACGGTGGCGGTTACGGAGGGGACATCGGGCTTTGATTCAGGAAATCCGATCAACCAGACTCCTCGCTCAGGAGGACATGGTGGGGGAGCTTGCGGGGGAAGTGGTGGATCAGGGGGAAGCGTGCTGGGCGCTGGAGTTAGTTTTGGTGCATTACCCGCGACTGCAGGGCATAGCATCGTGATGCTCGAGGATCCCACTCCATTGTTCTAGGTTTCGCTGTCTACTGGTACCGCTACGCTGCCGGTGAGTGCGCGTAAGTGCACCCTACTATTCGACCGATGACGGTACCTAGATACTCGTATTACGGAACCTCTCCCGGGCTCGGTTGTAAATTCGAAACGATTCGTGGCGCGTGCTCATGTCTACGCACGATGCGGTCCAGACAGAGTGACACAAGCGAGGTCCACCCGGTTTGGTGACTTGCTCCGATACCGCGCCCCGTGTCGCCGTGGAAATGCTCGTAGAACAAAATCAGATCACGCCAGTGTGGGTCGCGAGCGTAGCGATCCTCCTCGCCGTGACATGGGCGTCTACCTGTAGCATCGGGTTGAAAGAGGGAGCTTAGTCGCCGCGAAAGCTCGTCAGCAACTTCACGTAGGGTCATAAAGGTGCCGGAGCCGGTCGGACACTCTACCTTAAAGGTATCGCCGTAGAACGAGTGATACCGGTCGAGCGCCTCAATCAGGAGCGCGTTAATTGGGAACCACACCGGACCACGCCAGTTTGAGTTTCCACCAAAGAAGTCAGTGTTAGAGTCTCCTGGGCAGTAATCGACACCGTAGTCGCGATTCTCCAGGGTGAGTCGATACGGGAACTCGGCATGGATCTTCGATAGTGACCGAATTCCGTGCGGTGAGAGGAACTCATTCTCATCAAGTACGTACTTTAACATTCGAGAGAGTCGATCAGTCGATGGGATCGCCAATAGCTTCTGGCCGAGGCTACGCGGATTTCCGGAGCTTTCAGAGGTGGCTGTCTGCATCAGTTGCGAGGAGGCTAGCTGTTTGGCGAGCTCGGGTTTGTTAGCGATAAACCACTCAAGCCGCTTCTTAAATCCTGGGAGTTGGTCGATCAGCTTATCCTCTAAAACTTCAACAACGAGCATCGGCATGATGCCCACCAAGGATCGCGCTCGCAGCGGTATCGTTTGGTTTTCGATCTCAAGTTGATCGTAGTAGAAGCCGTCGAGCTGATCCCACAGGCCTGTTCCCCCGAAGTGGTTAATCGCAGCCGAGATTGAGATAAAGTGCTCGAAGAACTTGGACGCAAGATCTTCGTACTCCTCATCTTCGCTCGCAAGCTCTAAAGCCATCGAAAGCATCGTTGTGCAGTAGAAAGCCATCCAAGCGGTCGCATCGGCTTGCTGCAAAATGCCACCCTTTGGAAGCGGAGCGCTCCGGTCAAACACTCCTATGTTATCAAGCCCAAGAAAACCGCCTGCAAAGAGGTTCTTACCTCTGGCATCTTTGCGGTTTACCCACCATGTGAAATTGAGAAGGAGCTTTGTAAAGGTGCGCTTCAGGAAGGTGCGGTCCTTCTCGCCGGCTTCCTTTGTCATCTGGTATACGCGCCAGCATGCCCACGCATGCACCGGAGGATTTACGTTTGAGAACTCGAACTCGTACGCGGGGATCTGCCCATTCGGATGCATGTACCATTCGCGTAGCATCAGGAGTAGCTGGCTCTTGGCGAACTCCGGATCGATCTTACAGAACGGGATCATGTGAAATGCTAGATCCCAGGCTGCATACCACGGGTACTCCCATTTATCGGGCACCGAGATGACATCACGATTATAGAGGTGCTCCCACTCGTTGTTGCGTTGCTTGTGGCGAGATGCGCTCGGTGTAGGCTGGGTAGGGTCTCCCTCAAGCCACTCCTTCACTGAGTAGTGATAAAACTGCTTCGTCCACAACAGACCCGCATACGATTGCACGATGATGTCGCGCTCAGTAGATGAAGCTGAAGCAGGAACGAGCGTGTCATAGAACTCCTCGCATTCACGCCGACGCAATGCGAAGGTCTCGTCGAAATCGCGGGGGAAGTGCTCTTTGGCGGGATTCGCTGAACTCTTCAATACAAAGCGAAGCTCGATGCTTCCCCCAGCAGGCACGTCACCCTTGTAGAGTAGGGCCGCTTTAGTGCCGGTCAGCTTAGGATTAACCGCGCTCGCTTGGTTTGATACAAGGTAGTTGTGGAATGCGTCCTTGACGTAGGGTGTTGCATTCTCTCCCCCGTAGAGACGGTATGTATTCGATTCGTTTTCGGTAAATAGCTGCTCCGGCTCCTGCTTGAGGTTCTCAGGATCCGCCAAAAGCACGTGCGGGTCGAGTTGAGGATGCACGATGAGGAAGGAGTTCTTCTTAATCGACGAGATGCACGGTTTAATTGTGTAGCCCTCTCCGGTTCGACCCCAGCTCCAGGTGTTACGGAACCAGATAGTAGGCAGGAGATAGAGCGGCGCACTAGTAGAGGCTCGGTTGTGCGCGGTTACTCGGATCAAGATCTCGTTTGGTCCCGCTTTCGCGTACTCGATGAAAAGATCGAAGTACTCATTGGTATCAAATATCCCGGTATCGGTAAGTTCGAACTCGCGCTCAAGACGGCTGCGCCCCCGGTTCTCTGCTACGAGGCGCTCATACGGGAATGCGCTGTGCGGATATTTGTACAGCGCTCGCATGTACGAGTGGGTAGGGGAGGAATCGAGGTAGTAGTAGCACTCCTTTACATCTTCGCCGTGATTGCCTTCCTGTCCACTCAGTCCGAAGAGCCGCTCCTTGAGTATCGAGTCCCTTCCATTCCAGAGCGCGGTTGAAAAACAGATTCGACACTGGCGATCGGTAATGCCGAGTAGGCCGTCTTCACCCCACCGATACGTTCGGCT